>JBMSML010000084.1:0-6507 GCA_049421125.1 Burkholderiaceae bacterium | reverse complement strand
CCCGGCCGATGTGGTGACGGGGTTCGAGTCGCTGCAGAGTCGGGGCCGCGCCGACGAGGTGGGCGGCGTGGCCTATCTCAATACCCTTGCCCACGAAACGCCATCGGCGGCGAACATTCGTCGCTACGCGGAGATCGTTCGGGATCGCGCCATCCTGCGTCATTTGGTGTCGGTGAGCGATCAGATCGCCACCCAGGCCTTGAACCCGGCCGGTAAGGAAACCCGTCAGATTCTGGATGAGGCCGAAAGCCAGATTTTTCAGATCGGGGAGGCGGGCTCGCGTACCTCGGGAGGGTTTCAGGATTTCCACACGGTGTTGGCCCGCGTGGTGGAAAAGGTCGATGATTTGTATCAGAGTCCGAACGCCTCGGATGTGACCGGTGTGCCGACGGGTTACCTTGATCTCGACCAGAAAACGGCCGGTATGCAACCCGGTGATTTATTGATTGTGGCCGGCCGCCCCAGTATGGGAAAGACGTCGTTGGCGTTAAACATTGCGGAACACGTGGCGATTGTCGAGCAGGCCCCGGTGGCGGTGTTCAGTATGGAAATGGGTGCGGAACAGTTGGCCATGCGTGTGCTGTGCTCCGTGGGCCGTCTTGATGCACAGAAGGTGCGCACGGGCCGATTATCCGAAGACGATTGGACGCGTTTAACCCAGGCCATGGGAAAGATGAAAGGGGCGCGGCTCTACATTGATGAGACCCCCGCCCTTAATCCGTTGGAGCTGCGTTCGCGTGCACGTCGCTTATCGCGACAGTACGGTGGACTGGGACTGATCGTGGTGGATTACCTGCAGTTGATGAGCGCATCGAGCAGTGGTGAGAACCGCACCACCGAGATTTCTGAGATCACCCGTTCGCTGAAGAGTCTGGCCAAAGAACTGGGCTGCCCGGTGTTGGCCTTGTCCCAGTTAAACCGCACGGTGGAGCAGCGCACGGATAAGCGGCCCGTCATGAGTGACCTGCGAGAATCCGGTGCCATTGAGCAGGACGCGGACGTCATTATTTTCATTTATCGCGATGAGGTCTATCGGCCGGATACCCCTGACAAGGGGGTGGCGGAGATCATCATTGCCAAACAGCGGAATGGTCCGATCGGTACCGTTCGCCTGACCTTCCTGGGTCAGTACACCAAGTTTGAAAACTTTGCCCCGCCCGCGCCAACGGGCTATTCATCGGAGTACTAAGTATGCAGACCTTGCCCGTGATCGATACCCCTTCGCTGGCCATCGCCGGCAGCGTTACCCGTTTTCCTGTTCGCCGTGTCTACTGTGTGGGACGCAACTACGCGGACCACGCGAAGGAAATGGGGGCCAGTGGCCGTGAACCCCCGTTCTTCTTTTTTAAACCAGCCGATGCGCTGTTCAATGTGGCGGCCGGTGCGACCGAGAACTGGCCTTACCCCACGCTCACCCAGGACCTGCACCACGAAGTGGAGTTGGTGGTGGCGATTGGCCGAGGGGGGCGTGACATTACGCCGGATCAGGCCATCGATCACATCTGGGGATATGCGATTGGGTTGGACATGACCCGTCGCGATCTGCAGGCACAAATGAAAAAAGAAGCCAAACCCTGGTGCATTGGAAAAGGGTTTGATCATGGTGCGCCGATTGGCCCACTGGTTCCTCGCGAGGTGACGGGAGAGATTGTCGCGGGCCCGATTCAACTCGAGGTCAATGGTGAGCGACGTCAGACCGGCGACATCTCGGACATGATTTGGAACATTCGTGAGGTGATTGCCCATATCTCCAAGGCCTGGGAACTCAAGCCTGGCGATCTGATTTTTACCGGAACCCCCGCAGGCGTCGGGGCCGTGAACCGGGGCGATGTGCTCTCGGTACAGGCCACTCAGGTGGGCGGGTTCTCGATCCGCGTGGTCTGAGGATACGACCGAGCCGCGCCATGCGGTGCGGCCCCTTGCGTTCGGTATGGGGGGGTGCGATCCTGATGCGATTCGCGCAGAACACAATGCTTCGACTCCACAGTTACTTTCGTTCGTCCGCCTCTTACCGGGTTCGGATGGCCTTGGCCCTCAAGGGGTTGAATTACGAGGTGGCGCCCGTGAACCTGCGCGAGGACGTGCAACGGGGAGACACCTATCGCGCCCTGAATCCCGAGGGCCTGGTGCCCCTGCTGGAAGACGGCGAGATTCGGATTGCGCAGTCCATGGCGATCATGGAATACCTCGAGGAGCGGTTTCCGACGCCGGCCTTGTTGCCCAACGATCCCGTGGGCCGTGCGCGCGTGCGTGGACTGGCGCAGCTGATCGCCTGTGATATCCATCCGTTAAACAATCTTCGCGTCTTGCAGTATCTGATCGGGCCGATGGAGGTCACACGATCGAATAAGGATCGTTGGTATGCCCATTGGATTACACAGGGCATGGCCGCGGTGGAACGTCGGTTGGCCGAGGCGCAGACCGGAGCGTTTTGTCATGGGGATCATCCCGGTATGGCCGACTGTGTACTGGTGCCCCAGGTGGCCAATGCGCAACGCATGCAGGTGGATCTGAGCGACATGCCACGTGTCCTGGAGATCACCGAGCGCTGCCAACAGTGGCCGGCATTTCAGTTGGCGCATCCCTCGTTGTGTCCGGATGCGACCGGCGCTGTGTGATGCGATCCTGGTGGCGGCTGTCGATGGCGGTGGCGCTGATGCACCTGGCATTGATGGCCGCTCTGGTGTTGTGGGGGCGGCCGCAGATCACGGAGTCGTTACAGCCCACGATACGCGTGCAGATGATGTTGGCGTCGCCGCGCGAATCCGCCGCGACGGTTCGTCCGCCGGTGTCGGCGGTGCGGTCCTCCGAGTCGGTGACCCGTCAGGCCGGGCCGGTGATCCGTCCGGCACCCGCGGTGGCGAGCCGTTCTTCATCGACGATCGGCGCGGTATCCGAGTCGGCGCCCGAGTCGGCACCGTCGGTCCCCGCGCGATCATCTTCAGCGGAAGCGATGGGCGTGGCCGACCGTGAACCGATGGTCGATGCCAGCTATCGTGGCAATCGTGCACCAGAGTATCCGGCCTTATCCCGTCGCTTGGGAGAGCAGGGCGCGGTGGTCTTGCGGGTTCTAATCACCGCGGAGGGCCGGGCCTCGGAGGTGATCGTGTTGAAAAGCAGTGGATCGGCGCGTTTGGATGAGGCCGCCAAAGCCACTATCCGTGACTGGCGATTCCTCCCCGCGGTGCGTGGGACGCGACCGGTACCCGCGTGGTATGAATGGCGATGGGAGTTCAGGCTTAGTGGATAATTCGGCTATGACCAATTCATCACTGGGCTTGGCCCACATGCTGGAGAATGCCGATGCGGTGATCTGGCTTACGGCCATCACCTTATTCATCATGTCGGTGATCTCATGGACGATCATCATTGCCAAGGGGCGCTCCACCCAGCGCCTTAGAACGTCCGTGGCCGGTCTGGCAAGTCAGTTCTGGGCCGCTTCGGATCTTAAGTCGGGCACCGCAGAATTGCGTGGGGCCGAGCCCATGGCCGCCCTTGGCGTGATCGCTCAGGCCGCAGTCGATTTGCAGCAGTCGGGGTCGGTCCATGCATTGGATCACCACCTGCGTCACGACGATCGTGTCACCCGCGTGTTGCGCGAAGCACTCCATCGGGTGCGCGCCAGTCTGGAGTCGGGGTTGGTGGTTCTGGCCTCGATTGGCGCAACGGCTCCGTTTGTGGGCTTATTTGGAACAGTCTGGAGCATCTACCACGCCTTGATCAGCATTTCCGGCAATGGGCAGATGATGTTGGAGCAGGTGGCCGGTCCGGTGGGCGAGGCCCTGATCATGACTGCGTTCGGACTGTTTGTCGCCATTCCGGCGGTGTTGGCCTACAACATGCTGACCAAAAGTAATCGCACCATCGTGTCCGAGCTCGACGGGTTTGCTAATGATCTTCGGGCCTATTTGAGTCACGCCCAAGGGCGTGGGGCGTAGCCGCAGGCCGCCCGCGCAGCACAGGACAGTTCACATCATGGCCATGGGTAAGTTCGAATCCAGCGGTCCGGGGGAGCCCCTCTCGGAGATCAATACGACTCCACTTGTCGATGTGATGTTGGTGCTGTTGGTGATTTTTATCATCACCGCGCCCCTCATGACCCGCGGGATCGCATTGGATCTGCCGAAGTCCGATACACCGACGGTGATCACGCCGCCGCAGACCATCACCATCAGCATCAACGCTAAGGGTGAGTTGTTCCTGGACAAGAAACCGGTGAACGCCGATGCCTTGCGGGCTGGCTTAACCGCTGCAGCGGCAAAATCCAAGTCCACGCCGGTGCATCTGCGGGCAGAGCGTGACACCCGTTATGAGTCTGTGGTGGAGGTCATGGCCATGGCCAATGCCCTGGGCTTAAGCCAGTTGGCCTTTGTGACGGACCTGCCAAAGAAATAACTGTCCGATGATCACCGCATGAGCGGGATCAAGGCCAGTGCGCATCCCGGAAATATCACGAGCACAACGATACGCAGCCCATCGGTAAACAGAAACGGCAGAATGCCGCGATAGGTGGCGGCAATCGGCACATCGCGCACAAGCCCGTTGACGATGATCACGTTTAATCCGATTGGGGGTGCAATCAATCCAAACTGCACCACCATCAGCGTCAGAATGCCAAACCAGATGGCTTTTTCCTGGGGTAAAAGCCCCCAGAGGTCCAGTCCCATGATCACGGGAAAAATCACCGGAATGGTGAGAATGATCATGGAGAGCTCATCCATCACCGAACTGAGCAGCAGATAGAGCACCAGAATGGCCACCAGAATCGCCAATGGGCCCAGGGGCAAATGACTCACCCACTGGGCGAGTTCGCCCGGCAGCTGGGTGAGCGCGAGCGCGGTGTTGAGCAGATCGGCACCCATAAAGATCATAAAAATGAGGGCCGTGGTTTCGGCCGTGGCGCGCACCGCAGCGCTCAGCATGAATCGTGACAGGGTGCCGGACGCCGCCGTCACGATTACCACGGCGCCCACGCCCACGGCAGCGGCTTCTGTGGGCGTGAATGCACCACTGTAGAGCCCTCCTAACATCACGGCAAAGATCACCACGATGGGCCAGACACGTTGAAATGTTGCGCGACGTTGAGCCCGTGAGGCGCGTGGCATGGCCGGCATGCCGCGGTGGCGTTGTGCCAGCAGGGCCACCACCCCCATGTATCCCGCGAGCGCCATGAGGGCGGGAATCATGGCGGCCAGAAACAGCGTGGTGATGTTTTGTTCGGCCAACACGGCGTAGATCACCAGCGGCACCGACGGTGGAATGAGAATGCCGAGCGTGCCACCGGTGGCCAGTGTCGCCGAGGCGATGGATCCCGAGTAGCCGCGCCGACGCATCTCGGGATACGCCACCTGTGTCACGGTGGCGGCCGTGGCCACCGAGGATCCGCAGATCGATCCGAACACGGCGCAGGCCATCAAAGACGCCAAGGCCAGTCCGCCGCGCAGATGTCCCACTAGTGCGGCCGCGGCATCGAACAAGGTCTGCGAGAGTCCGCCGCGCACGGCCAACTGACCCATGAACAAGAACAGGGGAATGATGGACAGCTCGTAGACACTGAGCCTGGCCATCGTGGTGCCTTTTAACGCCGCCAGCAGTGTGTCGGTACCGGCGACTATGCCAATGCCCAGTGCTCCGGGGATAAACATGGCCAGGGCAATGGGCATGCGCATGACCATCAGCGCCAGCATCAGCACGATCATCACACCGGCCAATGCGGGCATGCTCATGGCTCGGAGTGATGTTCCGAGGAGACCCCATCCGTCGGCCGATGGCCGCGAATGGTTTGCGACAGCGCGATCACGGCCATGAGCGATAGTCCCGGCACCAGGGCAGCGGTGTTGAGCCACAGGGGAATACCGAGAATCATGCTGCCTTGACCGGTGGAAAACGCGCTGATTGCCGCCGACAGTGTGCGCCAGGCCAGTACGCCTGCCATCACCGTCATGCCGGCGCAACCGATCTGTGTGAGCCAGTGACGCACGCTGAGCGGGAACGAATCGGTAAAAAATTCAACGATCACATGGGCATGACGCCATTGGCACCACGGAAGAAAGCAGCTGATGCTCACGGCCATTAGAAATTGAACCAGTTCGACATCGCCCGCAATTGGCAGGCGCAATAGCGTTCGGCCTGCCACGCTCAGCATGGTGATCATCACGATCGCTCCCAATGCCCATCCGCCGAGCAGTGCGAGTCGGTGGGCCGCCACACCCATCATTTCGCGTATTTGCGAATCAGCCGTTTGGCATCATCAAGCATCGCCTGGCCATTGCCAGACGATGCAGTCATCTGGCGCACCCACTCGTCTGCCAGTGGTCTGGCCAGTTGCGCCATCCGGTCGGCGTGCGCCTCGGACAGGGCGATGATGGTGTTGCCGCGCTGGAGTGCAGGGTCTCGGCCCACCGATGGACTCTGATCCCAGACACGGCCCATCTGACCGGAGAGCTCCAGACCTGTGGTGCGATCAATCACGGCACGCAGATCGTCGGGCTAGGCCTGATAGCGCGT
>JBMSML010000083.1:0-6524 GCA_049421125.1 Burkholderiaceae bacterium | reverse complement strand
CCTCGGGATCTGGTGCAGATGCTGCCAGCGCCCATTTCTAAAGCAGCGACCCTTGAACTGATGCGATGTGCGGATCTAGTGGTGGCTACCGGATCGCAGGCGAATATTCGTGCCGCCTATTCCAGCGGTACGCCTGCTTTTGGGGTGGGCGCAGGCAACGTGGTGGTTGTGATCGATGAACATGCAGACCATTCGGCGGCCGCCGACAAGATTGCGCGTTCGAAGACCTTTGATAACGCGACGAGCTGCTCCAGTGAAAACGGGGTGGTGATCGTGGCGGACGTTTACGGTCCGGCAATGGCGGCCCTGTCGGCGCACGGTGGGGTGTTGCTGACCGAGGCCGATAAGCAGCGTCTGCAGGCCTTTATGTTTCCCGATGGGAAGCTGGGGTCGGCCGCAACCGCGCAGTCGGCCGCGCTGATCGCTCAGCGCGCGGGCCTCCAGACACCCGGAGCCCGTGAGGCCGGTTTCCTTATGGTGGAGGAGACCGGAGCGGGTCCCGCTTATCCGTTTTCCGGTGAGAAATTAAGCCCGGTTCTGACGGTCTGGAAGGCTGGGGATTTCCCGGCGGCAATGGACACGGTGCGGGCGATTTATGCGTATCAGGGTGGGGGACACTCTGTGGGGCTGCACACCGCCTCGGCCGGCCCCGTCATGGAAGGGCGTGCCCGCGAACTCGCCGAGCAGCTTCCAGTGTGCCGTGTCATCGTCAATCAGGCCCACGCGATTGCAACCGGGGGCAGTTTTGATAACGGATTGCCGTTCTCGCTGTCCATGGGATGTGGCACGTGGGGGCGCAATAATTTCTCGGACAACATGAATTATCGGCACTACATGAATATCACGCGTATCGCCCGACCGATTCAGGAGGTAGTGCCATCGGTTGACGAGCTCTTGGCGGACTATTTTGAAGCCGTAGGCCGCTAATCCGTGAACACATTCCAGCAGGTCCTGCTGCACTGGGGCCGTCATCAACCGGAGTCGCCCCTGTTGATCTCCCCGGAGACCGGTCGGCAGCTCTCCTATGGCGAGTTGGTGCAACAAACCCATCAACTCGCGCTTTCCTTACGGGCGCTCGGGGTCGCGCCGGGCACCCACATCGGGCTCTATGTTCAAAATGGGATTCAGACCTCACGCCTGTTTTTGTCGATTATGGCGGCAGGATATGTGGTCACGCCTTTCAATTTGCTGGCGCATCGCGAGCAGCTGGCGTGGGTCTTGGAGCACAGCGATTGTCAGGTGGTGTTTGTTGGTCAAGCCCAGCGGGCGTCATTCGACGAGGCCTACGCGCTGGTGAACCGAGGGATTCGCTGCATCGATATCGATACCGATGCGGTGATGCTCGATGGCGATCCCCCGCTGTCGATCATCGACAGTGCAGAAGCGTTACGGGCATCGGGCGATTCGGATCCGGATACGCCCGCCCTGCTGATGTACACATCGGGAACCACGGGCACTCCGAAGGGCGTGCGGTTGACCCATCGCAATCTCCTGCATGCCGCGATGTCGGTCAGTCAGTGGCATGGGCTGAGCGCTGCGGATCGCGTGCTGAGTTCACTTCCGATTTATCACATTAATGGCCAGTCGATTGCGATCATCACGCCGTTCTATTCCGGGGGAAGTATTGTCTGTGCCCAGAAGTTTTCGGTGTCGCAGTGGTGGCCCGCTGTCATTGATCTTCAATGCACGTGGATCAATATGGTGCCCACCATCATTGCATATCTCTTGAATGCGGCCAGCGATCCCAGCGCACCATCGGCCAACGCTCTTCGTCATGTGCGATTCGGACGTTCCGCGTCTGCGCCGTTGCCGCCGGAACACCACCGTGCCTTCGAGGAGCGTTTTGGTATTGAGGTGGTGGAGGCCATGGGCATGACCGAGTCGGCGTCGGTGGTGTTCTGCAATCCTCATGATGATAGCAAACGCTATGGCAGCCCAGGGTTGCCCTGCGGTGTTCAGGCCAAGGTGATCGATGCGCAGGGCGCGTCACTCGTCACGGGTGAGACCGGGGAGATCTGTCTGCGCGGGCCGAATGTCATGAATGGCTATTACAAGAACGAGGCCGAAACGGCAAAGGCGTTTGATCGCGATGGTTGGCTGCGAACAGGCGATCTTGGGCTGCGCGATGCCGATGGATTTTATTTCGTGACGGGCCGTCTCAAGGAACTCATCATCAAGGGTGGCGAAAATATCGCGCCCCGGGAAATCGACGAGGTGTTATTGCGGCATCCTGCGGTGCTGGATGCGGCCTGTGTGGGAGTTCCCGATGCTAATTACGGCCAGGAGATTCTGGCGTGTCTGGTTCTGAAAGAGGGTCAGGCATGCTCGCAGGAAGAGATGCGATCCTTCTGTCTGGCTGCACTTGGTAAGTACAAGACACCAAAGGAATTTCATTTTGTTCATGATCTGCCACGGGGGCCATCCGGGAAGGTGCAGCGTTTGAAGCTGGTGGATTGGGTATAGTCCCGTTCATGTCGTGGTTACCGATTACGCGTTGGAGTTCCGAATGGCGGTCTCCCGGAGTGGTCCGGGCCGATCTGCTGGCAGGACTGACCGGCGCAGTGGTCGTGCTGCCACAAGGCCTGGCGTTCGCCACATTGGCCGGTATGCCTCCCCATTATGGGCTTTACGCCGCGATGGTGCCGTGTCTGCTGGCCGCCCTGTTTGGTTCGAGTCGTCTGATGGTGACCGGACCGGCCAATGCGATCTCATTGACCACCATGGCATTGATTGCGCCACTGGCCCTCCCGGAGTCGGCGGACTACGTCACCCTGGTGCTGACCTTGAGTTTTCTTGTGGGTGTGATTCAGTTGGCGTTGGGTGTTGGTGGCGCTGGTAAGTGGGTTGAAAAAGTGCCGCACTCGGTCATCGTTGGATTTACGGTTGGGGCAGCGATACTCATCATTAATAGTCAGGTGGGCACCTTGTTGGGGCTCACGATCGCGCGTGGCACCTCTGTTCTGGATACCGCAGACATTGCGATTCGTGCATTAGTGGCCGGGCAGGTGATCGGATGGTCGCCACTCCTGGTGATCTTGACACTATCAGTGATGCGATTGTGGCGTCCATGGAATTCCAAGGTTCCGGCGATGTTGATCGGCGTCATTGCGGGCAGCCTGGCCGCGGCTGTCATGGAGACCTACGGTGGCGCTGCGGCTGTATTTCGTAGGGTAGAGGGCATCCCTGGCGCAATCCCACCACTCTCCTTGCCGCATCTTCAGCTGGATACCCTGCAACACCTGTTCGGTCCTGCACTGATCATGGTGCTGTTGGCGTCCACGGAGGCGATGGCCCTCGCGCGCGCGATGGCCCTGAAACACCAGGATCGATTTAATGCGGACCAGGAGTTTATCGGCCAGGGTATTGCCAACATTGGGGGCGCGTTTTTCTCGGCGTATCCCTCAAGTGGGTCCTTCAATCGTTCCGGAGTCAATTTCGCGGCAGGTGCGCGCACGCCGCTCTCGGCCGCGAGCGCCGGCTTATTTTTGTTGTTGATTCTCTTGTTTGTTGCCCCGTTGGCCACTCATATTCCCTACGTCGTGATCGCGGCCCTGTTACTGGCCGTCGCCTGGGGCTTGATCGACCGTCGTCAAATCAGGCACGAGTGGGCGGCGGGTCCCCGGGAGTCGATTCCCATGGTGGTCACGGCCTGTGGAACGGTGCTCGTGTCTTTGGAGTGGGCCATTTTGGTGGGGATATGCACGGCGTTGGTCTGCGCGAAGGTATTCAAAACGAAATAATTACAACAGTTTTTTCATTTGGGTGGCCGCCGCTTGAAGGGGTGCTAACCAGTTCATGATGTTTTTGAGCGGGACGCGCGATGTGGGGGCGTGGATGGCCAGTGCGGCCTGTAGTGAACCCTCCGGGCCGAAGATGGGGACGGCCAATGCAATTAATCCTGGGATAAATTCCTCGGCATCAATGGAATAGCCATGGCGCTGAATCTCGACTAACGCGTTCTCGAGTTTTCGTTTTGAAACGATGGTATTGGTGGTGTATTTCTCAAGCGCGACCGTATCTAGAATGGTCTGTCGCGTTGTGGATGGCGATAGGGCGAGAAATAACTTTCCACTTGCGGTGCAATGGATCGGCACCCGGGAGCCAACTTCTAGGCTCAGTCGCAGCGGCCAGCGCGCCTCCACCCGGTCCAGGTAGAGCACCTCGGCACCATCGAGCGTGGTGAGGTTACAGGTCTCACCGACATCGTGGACGAGCTCGGCGAGCACCTGATGACGAAGACTTCGCAAGACACTGTTGTTGAGTGTATTAAACGCTAGCGTGCGCAGTGCGGGACCGACCGAAAATGTCTTCTCGTGACTGCTATGGGTCAGGTAGTGCTGGGCCGTCAGTTGAACGCAGATACGATGGACCGTGGATTTCGGAAGTTGCAGCGCCGATGCGATCTCGGCCAGCGCCACAGCACCGGGTGACTGCGCGATCCAGCGCAAGACTTCCAGACTGCGATGGGCCGCATGTTGCTGTCGTAACTCCTCGGCACCCGGTACCTCATGGGTTATTGCACTGCGTCGGGATGCTGCGCTGCGTCGTAAAGGGGTGGGGGAAACCACTGAGCGTTTCTTGATTTTCGGGACGTTTCGTTCCATTTTTCCAGTCTACACTTCCTTCCTCGATCGCAACAAATGGTCTCACCAACGTAAAAAAATTCGATGGCGACATTTGACTACATCGTCGTGGGAGCGGGCTCTTCCGGATGCGCGATGGCCGCGCGTTTGTCCGACGATCCCGCTGTTCGGGTCCTGCTCGTGGAGGCCGGACCGCGGGATGCCTCCGTGTGGATCCATCTGCCGATTGGATACGGCAAGACCATGTGGAGTAAGAAATACAACTGGTGCCTGCACACGGAGCCGGATCCCAACATGAATGGTCGCCAGATTTACTGGCCGCGCGGCAAGACCTTGGGTGGGTCGAGTTCCATTAATGGGCTGATCTACATTCGTGGTCAGCGTGAAGATTTTGATCATTGGGCGAACCTGGGCAATCGGGGCTGGGGCTATGACGACGTATTGCCTTACTTTATTCGGTCCGAGTCGAACCAGCGGGGAGCGGACGCGTACCATGGAAATACCGGCCCTCTACGGGTCTCCGATATTAGCGATCAGCACGAGCTGATCGAGGCGTTTATTCGCGGTGCGAATTCGCGCGGTATTCCGCGAAATGATGATTTCAATGGGGCGCGCCAAGAGGGCGTGGGGTATTACCAGCTCACCACCGCGAATGGTCTGCGTTGCAGTTCGGCCGTGGCCTACTTAAAGCCGGCGCGCGGGCGGTCGAATTTCACGGTCGTCACCGAAGCGCACACTACCGGTCTGATCATGTCGGGCACGCGCGTTATCGGCATACGTTACCTGAGAGACGGTGTGGTGGAGACGGCCCATGCAGACCGCGAAGTCATCTTGTCGGCAGGGGCCTTGCACTCCCCTCAGATTCTGATGCTCTCAGGCATTGGACCAGCGGAGCACCTGAGGGCGATGGGAATACCGATCGTCGTCGACAGCCCGGGAGTGGGGGAGAACCTTCAGGACCATCTGCAGATAAGGCTGATCTATGAGTGCAGTAAACCCATTACCACGAACGATCAACTGAGATCGTGGTGGGGCCAGGCGAAGATTGGTCTTCAGTGGGTTTTGATGCGCCGTGGTCCGCTGGCGGTGGGCATTAATCAGGGCGGGTGCTTTGCGCGCACGCCGTTGGCGACCGACGGACGACCGGATGTTCAGTTTCATGTGGCCACCTTGTCGGCGGATATGGCCGGCGGCAAGGTGCATCCATTTTCTGGATTTACGGTGTCGGTTTGTCAGCTGCGACCCGAATCGCGGGGGCACTTGAAGCTTCGGTCGACGAATCCGCTGGATGCGCCATTGATGATGCCGAATTATCTGTCCACCGCACTGGATCGGGACACGGCGGTGGCGTCGGTGCGGCTGGCACGGTCTATTGCGGAGAGTCCGCCGATGATGCCGTATGTGAAGCACGAGCATAAACCCGGCCAGAGTGCGCAATCGGATGCGGAACTGCTGGAGTTTGTCCGCAATACCGGTGCCACGATTTTCCATCCATCCGGCACATGCAAGATGGGCAATGATTCCCATGCCGTCGTGGATGATCACCTGCGCGTGCGCGGTGTGACCGGTCTGCGCGTGGTGGACTGCTCCATAATGCCGACACTGGTGTCGGGAAATACTAACGCGGCTGCCATCGCGATTGCCGAGCGTGCAGCGGATCTGATTCAGGCCGGTGGGGGCGAGATACCGTCCGCCAGTTTGAAGAGCGCTCAAGTTATCGAGCGTCCATTACGAAGTAAATACGAGGAGACCAAGCATGTTGAACTTATTTAAGAAGGCGGTGGCGACGGTGTCCGTGCTGGCCGTGGGGGCGATGGCAACATCCGCCTACGCACAGCAAACCGTGCGCATGAAGATACAAACGGGTGTTCCGACTGCGAGTATCTATTTTGAGTTAATGAAGAAGTTTGGTGGCCGTGTGGAGAAGATGTCCAATGGACG
>JBMSML010000082.1:0-6617 GCA_049421125.1 Burkholderiaceae bacterium | reverse complement strand
AAAGAAGCCAGCGCCCGGAAATTGATGGTGGGCAGCGGGGATCGATCGGAGCGCATTCGCACCTATAACTTCCCCCAAGGCCGTGTCACCGATCACCGGATCAACCTAACGCTCTACAAGATCGATGCGCTGATGGATGGCGACATCGCAGAACTCACGAGTGCACTGATTGCGGAACATCAGGCGGAGTTGCTCACCGCCCTGGGCGAGGCCTGATGGTGCAACTGCCTCCCCACGAGCTATGGCCGCTCAAAGAAGCCGCCAGTGGGCGCCGACGCGAGTGGTGGATCGCTCATGGTGATGGTTCGCACGATGCCGGCACATCTGCCCTTCTGGCGCGATGGATCGCGATGCGCCAGTCCGGCTGGCCGATCGCCTACCTGACCGGTGCGCGTGAGTTCTACGGCCGCTCGTTTTGGGTGAACCGGCACACCCTGATTCCCCGAATCGAAACCGAGTTATTGGTGGACACTGCCATCGCAGCACTGAAGGAGGTTCGCACGCGCGGTCCCGCCCCACGGCTTTGCGATCTGGGCACGGGCAGTGGGTGCATCGGCATCTCGCTCGCCCTGGAATGTCCTGACCTGCAGGTCACACTCAGCGATACAAGCGCCGGCGCCTTGGGCGTGGCCCGCAACAATGCCGCCTGGCTGGGAGCCGCCGCAAGAATGACCTTTCAGGAGTCTTCCTGGTGGGATCGAGTCACCGGACGTTTTCACGGAATCGTGAGCAATCCCCCGTATATCGCGGCCGGGGATTCCCATTTAACTGCCGGGGACTTACGATTTGAACCGGCGTTGGCGCTGAGCCCCTTGGCCACGGAGTCAGGGCTTTCGGCCATCGCACAGATCGTGGCGGGCGCCCCCGCGCATCTGGAACCGTCTGGGTTTTGTGCCATCGAACACGGGTATGACCAACAGGCCCAGGTCATGGCGCTGTTTCAGGGCGCCGGCTTTGGCCGGATCACCGGACTACAGGATGGTTTTGGAAACCCGCGGGTCGTACTCGGCTGGCTGCAGTAAACTTTCAAACATCGCCAACGGCGTATCGCCCAAGCGATCGCCACCGACCGTTTATCCGGAGAAGACCATGGACGCCAAAGAATTTATCCAGAAAACCGTGACCGACCATCCCGTAGTGTTGTTCATGAAGGGGACGGCGCAATTCCCACAGTGCGGGTTTTCAGGCCGTGCGGTTCAGTTGCTCAAAGCCTGCGGCGTGAAAAATGTCGTGACCATCAACGTACTGGAAGACGAAGAAATTCGTCAGGGCATCAAAGACTATTCCAACTGGCCGACCATCCCCCAGCTCTATGTCAAAGGCGAGTTCATTGGCGGCGCCGACATCATGAACGAGATGTACGACAGCGGCGAGTTGAAAAAAGTGCTCGACGAAATCGCTACTTCATAGATTTCAGCTGGGCCACGCGCCGATAATCCGGCATGCGAGACATGTAATCGGCCACGGCCTCGATATCGTCGCGGGAATACTTTTCAAGCGCCTTCACCATCTTAGGGTGAGAGTTTCCGCGCGTGCCTTTCTGGATGTACTCCATCTCGCGCACCAGATAGCCAAAGTGCTGGCTGGCCACTGCCGGATAGACCTTCGCAGGCTTTCCTTCACCAAACTCCCCGTGACAAGACGCGCACTGGCCCGCTATGAAGAGCTGTTTGCCCCGCGCTAGAGCAAGTCCCGGTCCTGTACCGTTTTCCCGATTGCTTTCCACTTGCTCGATGAATACGGCAATATCGGCGATCTCCTGAGGCGTCACCGCATGATCTGAGATAAAGGGTTCCATCTTGGGATTGGCTCGGATGCCGGCGCGGACCTCGGTGACCTGCTTGATCACCACGCTGGCATGCTGACCGCTTAACCGCGGATAGGTGCCATCCAAAATACCGCCAGCATCGGCCTTGTGACAGCCGCGGCATCCACGAAATGCCTCTTTGCCGCGCTCCACATCGCCGCTTAGTCGCAGCACCTCTTTCTGTTCGGGCAGCAATTTCCCCCATTCATAGTTCTTGCCGCCAAACACCACAGAGGCATCGACCGCATGCGCGAGACTCATCGCACTTATGCATGCGAAAACGCCCGCAAACAGTTTCAGACCAAATTGAATTAGAGCATTGGGTTTCATTCTTCATCCCCTTTCAAGGTGACAATAAACTCGGCCACCGCACGGATTTCGTTTTCATTCATTCGCTGTGCCACCGCACGCATCAGTCCGCGGTCATCGTTATCCCGGGCGCCGCTCTTATACGCCAGCATCTGCTGCACCAGATAGGTCGGGTGTTGGCCCGCAACACGCGGATAGCGATTCGTGCCCGTGCCATCATCCTTGTGACAGCCCGAACAGGCCGGCACTGCATTCGCCACGATGCCTTCATAGAAAATCTCTTTGCCCTGGGCGATCAGTTTAGCCTCGCCCTTGGCCGGCTTGGGAGGCGTTTGGGCAAAGTAAAAAGCGGCCAGATCTGCGAACTCTTTCTCGTCCACCATGGCGGCAATGCCCTGCATGACCGGGGACTTGCGTTTACCGGATTTAAAGTCGTTCATCTGACGCACGAAGTAGGTCGGCTGCAGTTTGGCGATGTTGGGGTTTTCGGCGGCCATGCTCTGACCGGCAGGGCCGTGACAGCTCGCGCACAGGGCCAAGCGCTCCGGTGATGGCGTGCCCTGGGCCCGCAGGGCGGTGGCCCCCACGAGCACAACCACCGCAGGGGCGAACACAGCTAAGCCAATAAACCACGGGCTACGCCATCTTGTTGTCGTTACTGCGCTCACCATCCGTTTGCCCTCCCCAGGACTATGGGCGGCCATTGACCGCTCCTGCAGCCGTGACGGGGTGAGTAAAGAGTTATTGGTGCCGACTATCTGACTCGAACAGATGACCTATCGCTTACAAGGCGATTGCTCTACCAACTGAGCTAAGTCGGCCAGTGTCGGGTCACCCCAATCCATCTGACGTGCAAGCGTTATTTTACGCGAGTGAGTTTGGGACGCCCACCCGTTGGTTTGGGCGGCTCCGAGGACGGCTCCGGTGCCTCCTCCTCGGGCGCCTTGGTGACATCAAAGGCCATGCCGTTGCCGGTTTCCTTGGCATAAATGGCGACCACGTTATCCATCGGGATAAAGATGTCATGCACACGGCCAGAGAACCGGGCGTTAAAGCAGATGTCCTGGTTGGTGATCTGAAGCTTATCGGTGGCCAGCATCCCCACGTTCAGCACGATCTCGCCGTTGCGTACATGTTCGGTCGGCACCCGTACCGCCTCGGTCACCGAGACGGCGATGTAGGGTGTGAGACCGTTATCGGAGCACCACTCGTGGATGGCGCGGACCAAATACGGTTTGGTGGAGCTGGGCGGCTGGTCGGACATGACAAAACGGGGAGCGCCGGTAGCAACTGCCGATTAACGGCGCATGATTTTTTCGGGGGGCGTGAGCGCCTCGAAGAATGCGGGGCGCGAAAAAATACGCTCGGCGTACTTTTGCACCGGCACCGCGGTCTTGGGCAGATCAATGCCGTAATAGCCCAAACGCCACAGCAAGGGGGCCAAGGCCACGTCGATCATGGAGAAGTCTTCCCCCAGCATGAACTTGTTTTTCGCGACGACCGGGGCGAGCTGGGCCAGACGATCCCGCACCAGAACCCGAGCTTTATCGACATTTTTGGCGTCCTGCTTTTCCAGTGCCTCGACATGGACAAATAGCTCACGCTCAAAATTCAACAGCAGCAGGCGGGCACGGCCGCGCTGCACGGGATCGGCCGGCATCAGTTGAGGATGCGGGAAGCGCTCATCGATGTACTCATTGATGATGTTGGACTCATACAGAATCAGATCACGTTCCACCAGGATCGGCACCTGACCATAGGGATTCATGACCGAGATGTCTTCCGGCTTATTGAAGAGGTCCACATCACGGATTTCGAAATCCATGCCCTTTTCAAACAGCACAAAACGGCAGCGATGACTAAAGGGGCAGGTGGTTCCGGAGTAGAGCACCATCATAGGTTGGGTTCCTTAAGAATAAAGAAGGGTGGAGCACTGCCCCACCCTGCAATCACATGCCAATGGAATGGCTTATTTGATGTTTTTCCAATAGGCCTTGTTCAGACGCCAGGCGATGACGAAAAACGCCGCCAGGAAAATCAGCACCACGATGCCGGTTTTCTTACGGGTGAACTGGGCAGGCTCGGCCACGTAGTTCAGGAAGGCGGCCAGGTCGGCCACGGCCGAATCATATTCGGCAGGGGACTTGGTCTTTTGCATTTCCCACAGGACATGGGGCATGCCCACACCCACAAAGGTTTTGTTATTCCAGCCGGTGGGCCGAGAAGCATCTTCTTCAAAGGTGCGCAGGAAGGTATAGATCCAGTCGGTGCCGGTTCCGGAGTGGGACGAGCGTGAACGTGCCGTGACCGAGAGATCCGGGGGAGCAGCGCCAAACCAGCCCTTGGCATCGTTGCGGTTTAAGGACGTGCGAATGTAGTCGCCCGCTTTGACCCCGGGGGGCAACATGGATTTGATCTGCTCTTCGGTAAATCCAATGTCGGCCAGACGGCCGTAACGCATGGCCGAGAGTCCGTGGCAGCCCAAGCAATACGACGTGAAGATCTTCGCACCGTTTTGCATGGCGGCTTTATCGGAGAGCTTTGCCGACGGCACTGCATCCAAAGCCACGGGGCCACCGGCTGCAAACGCCACCGGCGTTACCGCCGATGCGGCCACCAGCATGAGGCCTGCAAAAAGTTGTTTAACCGAATTCATGGACGCTGCCATCAAGGAGTAGTGAACGTTTTTCATAGTCGATGTCCTGTGCGTGACGGCTTAATGGGGTTTAAAAGTCACGCGATCGGGAACGGACTTATACGGGCCAATACGTGTCCAGACCGGCATTAAGGCAAAGAACGCAAAGTAGAACACCGTGCCCACCAGGGAGTAAGCCTGACCGAAGGGCGACGGGGGCAGCACCCCCAGATACCCCAAGATACAGAAGTTCACGACGAACACACCGTAGAAGACTTTTTGCCACATGGGCCGATACCGAATGGATTTCACGGGGCTGTTATCGAACCAGGGCAGGAAGAACAGGATCACCACTGCACCACCCATGATGACCACTCCCCAGAACTTGGCATCGAACACGCGGAAGGTGATGGCCAACACCACTAGAGCGGCAATGCTCGCGCCTTTGATCAGCACGGCCCAGTTGGAGCGCAGCACCGCGAGAGCGCCGAATGCCGCACCGGCCACCATCACCCAGGTGAACAGATCCGTCACCGCACGCAACATGGAATAAAACGGCGTGAAGTACCACACCGGCGCAATGTGCGGCGGGGTGACCAGCGGATCGGCCGGAATGAAGTTATTGAACTCCAGGAAGTAACCGCCAAGTTCCGGCGCAAAGAACACGACCGCAAAGAACACGATCAGGAATCCTGCGATGCCCAGAATGTCGTGAATAGAGTAATAAGGATGGAACGGGATGCCATCCAAGGGGATGCCATCGGCGTTTTTGTGTTTCTTGATTTCCACGCCATCGGGATTGTTCGAGCCCACTTCGTGCAAGGCAATAATGTGGGCAGCCACCAGGCCGACCAAGACCAGGGGGATCGCAATCACGTGAAAGGCAAAGAAGCGGTTCAGTGTGGCATCGCCCACCACAAAGTCACCACGCACCCAGACCGAGAGATCCGGTCCGATCAAGGGAACCGCGGCAAACAGGTTCACGATCACCTGGGCACCCCAATAGGACATCTGACCCCAGGGAAGCAGGTAACCAAAGAAGGCTTCGGCCATCAGGCACAGGAAAATCGCACAGCCAAAAATCCAGATCAGCTCACGCGGCGCACGATACGAGCCGTAGATCATGCCGCGCCACATGTGCAGGTAGACCACGACAAAGAAAGCCGAGGCGCCCGTGGAGTGCAGGTAACGGATGAACCAGCCAAACGGCACTTCGCGCATGATGTATTCCACGCTGGCAAAGGCCACCGGAATACCGGCCGCATTCAGCGAGGCATCGGGTTTGTAGTGCATGGTGAGCAAAATGCCGGTCACGATCTGCAGTGCCAGCACCACCATGGAGAGCGACCCAAAGAAGTACCAAAGATTAAAGTTCTTCGGAGCGTAGTACTCCGATAGGTGCTCTTTGTACATCTTGGTGAGGGGGAATCGGGCATCGATCCAGCCCAGCAGACCGGTGGTCGTTACGTTCTTTTCAGCTGCCATTCAAATCTCCGATAAATCAAACTGCGCGCGAATTACGCTTCGCCTTTTTCGTCTTTACCGACCACCAGTCTGGTGTCGGAGAGGTACATGTGACGGGGAATTTCCAGGTTATCCGGTGCGGGCTTGTTGGCATACACACGACCGGCGTGATCGAAGTTCGAGCCGTGACAGGGACAGAAATATCCGCCCTGCCAATCGGTACCCAGCCCGGGCTGGTTGCCGATTTCGAATTTGGTGACCGGTGAACACCCCAGGTGGGTGCAAATGCCAACGGCCACGAGGTATTCCGGCTTGATCGAACGATGACGGTTTTTGGCGTACTCCGGAACCGGGAACGCGGTGCGCTCGGACCTCGGATCGGCCAGCTGGGTTTCCACTTTT
>JBMSML010000081.1:0-6748 GCA_049421125.1 Burkholderiaceae bacterium | reverse complement strand
CCCAAGCACTTGGACACCCGGGCCGAAGTCTTTGCCCATCATCCCCATGCCTTTATCGCTTCACCCAAACACCCGCTGGCGCAACGCACCAGCATTCGCGCCGAGGTGCTGAACTCCGAGGAGATTATTTCCCGCGAGGAAGGCAGTGGCACACGGGTGATCATGCAGAGTTTCATCGAACAGCACCGCCTGCGCCCGCCCATCACCATGGAGATGTCCAGTAACGAGACCATCAAACAAGCCGTGATTGCTGGGCTCGGCATCTCCTTCGTATCCTTGCACACGGTTGGGCTGGAAGTGGGGCATGGACAACTCGTGGTGCTCGACATCGAGGACACCCCGGTATTGCGCGCCTGGCATGTGGTCGCCATGTCCCACCGCCACCTATCACCGGCGGCCGAGGCCTTCCGCTACTTTATGCTCGAGCGCGGTGCAGGGCTGCTCGCCGAGCAGTTCCCCAATCTATCCGACTATTACCACCATCTCCAACCACCCAAAAGCACCCCAATCGAATCATGAGCATTCCCGTTCGCTGGTTAACTGAAAAACTCGCCATCGCCGGCCAGATTGAGGCGTCCGATCTACCGACGCTCGTGGAAATGGGATTTAAAACCCTGATCTGTAACCGTCCGGACTTTGAATACGGGCCGGATCAACCCACCGCGAGCACCATCGAGTCGGCCGCCCAGGCCAGTGGGCTCGCCTTTGTATATCTGCCCGTCACACCCGACGGCGGCAGCGCCGCGGATGCCAAGGCGATGGGAGACGCTCTCGGGACGCATGCAGCCCCCGTGCTGGCCTATTGCAAAACCGGTGGACGATGCATGGCACTGATCGGTGTGGCGGCCCGCATGGGCTATCCCATACCGCAGTGACCGTCATCCCAAGCGTCAACAGACGCCTAGAATCACACCGGAATTAGTTCAATACGCCCACGAGAGATTTCTTGTCTCGAGACCAGAGATAAAGCGATCCGTCGTAGAGACTCGTATTCGGATTGCCGACCATTTCCGCCATCACAAACCAGGCGCCCGATGCCAAATGGCCGCTATTGCAGTAGGCAATCGTGGGGGTGGTCCGACTCAGTCCGGCCAGTTGCGCAAGCGTTGCATACTGGGACTTACTCAGAAAATAAAGTGCTCCTTGCGATGCGCGAAACAAGGTCTCCGGAGGCAAGGACTTTGCACCGGCGATATGCCCATACTGGGCCACGTAGGCACGCTTTGTGATCCCATAAAAATTTGATGCTTCGCGGCCATCGAGCAATATCGCGGATTGATGACTCGACGCACGCTCTACCGCAGCGGTATCGGCCACCAGGACGCTGCGAAACCCTTTGGCAGCCCAATCGCCCTGCACAGGTTTTTTCAAGGGCCCGGTGTCGACGGCGCGGCCCGAGGCTAACCATCCCGCCATCCCACCGTCGAGCACGGCGACGTTATCCTCGGCATACACCTTAAACGTCCAATAGAGGCGTAGGGCTTCCATCACATCGCCCGGATCAACGCCCTGAGCCACCAATACGATCGGCCGATCCCTTTTTAATCCGATGGCTCTCAGGCGGGACTCTAACTCCTCTTTGTCGGGCACCAGGTATTTTGTCTTCTGACCGTCTAGCAGTCGCTCGCTGCGGACAAGGTTGTAGTCCATGATGAGTGCGCCGGGAATGACGCCACCGACCTCATCGACGTTGGATTTGCCGGACTTCTTGTCCACCGTGATCACCGGTTCACGGGTATAGCTCTTTGTGTCCGAGCGCACATCCACTACCTGCACATGATCCCGATGCTTGGCCAACCACTCGGCAGTCACCACCGCTCCGGGCAGTGGCATGGCATAGCCCACTGTGCCCACACATGACACTACCCACAACATCATCCATCTGTAAATCTTTTTCATACGACACCCTTTTCAATCGTTAATTCATCTGTGCAAGTCGTACCGCCAAACCAATCCGCCTCTTCGCGATCACCTGATCCCGCGGATTCGCGAGAATCGTCTGGTCGGATACGCCAGATCGGCGGCGCGACATCCACCAGTCATCCCGTTTCCGATGCAACGCATGAATCTCGGTTTGATACAACTGCACCATGGAGCTCACCCACTGGGCAACGGGCGCCATGCGCCCCGATGCCTCACATCGAAACCGTCGCAGCTTTGGAGCGATCGCCTCCGCACTGATCCAGTCCTCGCCGGTCACCCATCGATTGGTGAGAAACAACTGTTGAGGCATACCAAACGCATCGATCGAGATGCCCACGATGTGATGAAAACGCCGGCCGGCATCGCTGCGGGCAAACACATGAAAGTGGCCATGCTCGTTAAGCGTCTTTTCCCGCCCGGCATGGGCATGAAAATAAAACTCTGTAGCGTTCACCCGATCGGTCACATCGCGCCGTGGGTAGTGCTCCCAGGCACGAAAGGTTCGCGCACCCGCCAGTGCCGCTAGCGCCAGACTCGAGCCTGAACGGGCGTAACGGGCCATGACGGCCGCCACGCGTTGTCCATGCTCGACTGGCATCACAGATTTACTCTGCTTTCTTCTTTTTTGGGCCACAGGGATTACTGGGGCCACATGGGTTAGCCGCACGCTTTTTCGGCGCGCACGGGTTGCTGGGACCACACGGATTACTCTTACGCTGTTTTTTGGGCGCGCACGGGTTTGCCGCCTTGCCATCTTGGGCCACCGCGGCGGGTGCCGCCACACCGGCGGAGATGGCCAAGGCAATGGCCGCTACTTTTTTCGAGACTCGTTTCATCGACAATCCTTTTCCTAATGGTTTATAAAAATGACATTACCCGTTGATTAACGATTACCGCGCGTTCGTCGATGACGCGCCTTCCACCGCCTGGGCCGCAGTCACAACGCCCTGACCACGCTTCTCCATTGCACTGCCCCCCACAAACACGGCCACGGCAGCGATCACCATTCCGATATTCACCCACAGGTCACTCACACCTAACGCTTGCGGCAAGGTATCGCCACCGGCGAACTCACCCGCCAATGTCCACGCCTCCAGTTGCTCATAAGCGCCCGCAAACACCAGAGTGCCCACCATGAGCCCCAACAAAAACACGATCGAGTCCACTCGCCCGGACATGACGCCGACGACCGACGTGCCCGGGCAATAACCGCCCACTGCAAACCCGGCCCCCACCAGCGCACCGCCGATGGCGGCCGCACCCAACAACGCAGACGGCACAAACAGTTGATCCGTGCTGACCAATCCCATCCAGCGCGCCAGCATCAGACCCACCGATGTGAACACAATTGCCGTGAACATCACTTTAAACACGGACCAATCGGTCAGTCGAAATTGCGCGGTGAGCTTGCATGGACTTCCAAAACCGGCACTCTCCAACACAAATCCGAAAGCAAACCCCAGCACCAATCCGCTGGTGATATCCACAATGTTCATTTATTGCACCCCCCTTACCAGTCGGCTCACGATCAGACCCACGGCGAAAAACGTGACCAGAAACGTGAAGCCCGCCAGGCTCAGAGTGGCGGCACCCGATAGCCCCATGCCGCTGGTGCAACCTGCCGCGATGCGCGCCCCCAGGCCGGCCAACAGGCCACCGCTAAATGCGGTGATCAAGCGGCGTGTGGTGCCCAGTGTCTTCTGCCCATCCAATTGCAACCGAATGCGGCGGGCTAGCTTCGCAGACAGATAGGCACCTGCCACCACACCGATCACCTGCCACGTGATCCACGCGGAGAAAATTCCCTCTTCGGCCATGGGTCCCAGGTAGGTGTCGGGGCCGGTCAGGCTGGGCACGCTCTGCGCCAACCACGCACTGACACGGGTGGTAAAGCCAGTCGCGCCCAACCCATGTCCGGTGATCACAAACGTGAGCAGCAACACCATGCCCAGCGCGAGTCCCGCCACGAGCGGGTGCCAAAACGACCGGGGCGCCATCCGAGCAACAGGGGAAGACGATGACGCCATCATGTGGTCACACTCCTTTTACGTGCTGCGCCTGTGCGACAGAACATCCCGTGCAAGGCCGTCAGCATGCCGGTCACCCGCGCGTCCGACAAGGCGTAATACACAAATTTGCCGTCACGCCGTGTGGAAACCAGACCCTCGGATCGTAAGACCGACAGCTGCTGCGACAACGTGGGCTGGGTGATCCCCGTGAGTTCCTCAAGATCGCTGACGCACCGCTCTCCCTCGGTCAGTTGGCACAAGAGCAACAACCGGTCCTCATTGGCCATCGTACGCAGAAACACGGTCGCTTTTGCCGCCGATTTGCGCATAGCGGCCACGTCAAAGGATTCAGAATGAGTGATCACGACAATCTATTATTAGTTTCGCTTTTTATATTATATGTACCAATATAATATAAGTCAAGCGACAGCGGTCACGGATGAAGATGGTCGACGTCCTCCATGGGCAGTGCGATTCGCACCGCGAGCCCCCCCAATCCCGACCGTTCAAGAGCAAGGTGCCCCCCGTAGAGGTCCAACAAATCGGACACAATGGCCAGGCCGAGGCCGGAGCCTGGAACCATCTCGTCTGCCCGGATGCCGCGGCGAAGAACCGCGCTGTAATGCTCAGAAGGCACTCCCGGACCATCGTCCTCGACGATCAACGCCAAGCCCGCGGCCACGGTCTCTTGTCCAATCCGGACACGATGCTGAGCCCACTTACAGGCATTCTCGATCACATTACCGAGGATCTCCTGCAAATCCTGAGACTCGCCCTTAAAGCGCGGGCCACTGGGGGGCACGTTGATCTCTAGACGCAACGATTTTTCCGCATAGGCGCGCTGCATGACCGCCACGATGCCCTCGATCACGGGACGCACCTCGACTAACACCCCGGGGGCCACGACAGTGGCGGCCATGCGTGCGCGCTTCATATGCCAATTCACTTGGTTTTGCGCCAGCGCCGTGTAGGTGGTGATCGTGTCGCGCAAGGACTGCGGCGCCACCGCGGGATCCGTCGCCGCATTGGCCATGACCGTGAGCGGTGTCTTTACCGCATGGGCGAGATTGCCCGCCAATGTTCGGGCCCGCTCCACATGCCGCCGATGCTCCGACAAAATACTGTTAAAACTGGTCGCTAACGGTTGGATCTCTGATGGAAACTCTCCCTCAAGCTGCTCCGCCGAGCCCTGACGTAAACGGGTTAATGCCCGATGCAATCCCCGCAATGGGGCTAGTCCTATGGTGACCTGAGCGCCCAACACAGCCGCGAGCACTGCCGCCAATGCCAGCAAATACTGAAATACCGTACGATTAAATGCATTCACTGCCGCCTGCAGGACCTGAATATCCGCAGCGGCGATTAGTCGCACACGGATCGGGGGGACATCACTAAGTGTGACCGTGCGCTCCAAAGCCATCACGCGCCGACCATTCGGCCCCTCTATCTCATGCACATGTATAGCGCCATTCAATAAGGCATCATGCGGAAGCGCCAGCGTGTAATCCCATAGCGAACGCGAGCGCTGCACGCCACCAGGCATCATCGATTCCAGGGCATCTATCTGCCAGTACATGCCCGAGTACGGCGTGCTCCAGCGGGGGTCTCCCCTCGGCTCGTTCACGGCGATGCGCAATGGCCGACCTTCCGCGCGTACGGCGGCCGCCAACTGATCTAATGTGATTCGAAGGTTCGCCTGGAACTGGGCAGTCACATGCCGCTCAAACAGCTGGGTGAACACCGAGTGGGCAAGCCACACGGTCGCCAGTATCGCCACAAGGCTGACCACCACCAGCCGCCACCGAAGTGAACGATGCCACGGTGAGGCCGCCAAACGTGATTCAGTATTCACAACAAGCCCGGCTCGCCCGATGGGTCACCGAGCCGATACCCCAGCCCACGAACCGTCTCAATCATTCCCGCAGGCATCTTCTTGCGCAGCCGGGCGATAAACACTTCGATGGTATTGGAGTCGGGATCGTCGTTATACGAGTAAATGTGCTCCGAGAGTACGGTTCGACTGGCGACCTCCTGGGGATGATGCATGAACCAGTACAACAACTTGAATTCATGTCCGGTGAGCGTGACCGCCTGACCATCAATGCTGACACGCCCCCCGACGGTATCCAACTGAACGTTACGCCAGACCAGTACCGGTGACGCGCTGCCGGCCGAGCGACGAATCACACCTCGAAGTCGGGCCAGCAACTCCTCCATATGAAACGGCTTAGCGATATAGTCATCTGCGCCCGCATCAATGCCACTGACCTTATCGCTCCAGCTGTCGCGTGCCGTCAGAATAATGACCGGAAAGGTCCGGCCGGCCGCACGCCACCCCTTGAGTACTGACAGGCCATCCAGCTGGGGCAAGCCTAAATCAAGGATTGCGGCATCTAGGCGCTCCTCACGGCCCATATGCAAGCCGTCTTGGCCGTTAAAGGCCACATCGACGGCATACCCCCGCTCCTCTAATGCACCACGGAGCTGCTCGGAGAGCATGGGTTCGTCCTCAACGATTAATACGCGCATGACGAAATTGCGCGACCTCACCTGTTCGCGCATCCACTTTTAATTTGAAGAGTTTGCCATCGGGGGTGATTCCTTTGATCTCGTACATCCAGACCTTGCCCCCTTGACTGCGCTCTCGATCGAGTTCCACCTCCAGAATCTGTCCAGGATGGGTCTGGCTGACCACGGCCAGAATTTTGTCCAGCGGCATGATCTCGCCGGCCTGCAGTGCCTGACGCGCGCGCTCGTGGTCTCCCGATGCCCAAGCGACGGATCCGGCGACAGCACAGATCCCAAGCCCGACCGCC
>JBMSML010000080.1:0-6751 GCA_049421125.1 Burkholderiaceae bacterium | reverse complement strand
ATTACGCCAAGACCATGGGGCACCGTCAGAATTACACGGAACTCAACATTACTGACATCAAGAAGTAAGCAAGCAAAATGGCACAGAAAAAAGGCGGCGGCAGTACGCGAAATGGTCGTGACTCAGAGGCAAAACGTCTGGGCGTGAAGGTATTTGGTGGTGAGCAGATCGCCGCGGGCAGCATCATCGTGCGCCAGCGTGGCACCCAGTTCCATGCGGGTGAGAACGTGGGGATGGGGAAAGACCATACCTTGTTTGCGTTGACCAATGGAAAAGTGAAGTTTGCAGTACGCGGCCCATTGAACCGTTCCACGGTCAGTGTGTTGGCGGACTAAACTCTTTTCGCAACAGAACAAGAAAAGCCCCGCCTAAAAAGCGGGGCTTTTTTATTGATGAAATTTATAGACGAAGCAACGATTGAGGTGCATGCGGGCAATGGCGGCAACGGCATTGTGGCGTTTCGTCGTGAGAAATTTATCCCAAAGGGCGGCCCCAGTGGCGGGGATGGGGGCCGCGGCGGTTCGATCCTGGCCGTTGCCGATCGCAATATCAACACGCTGATCGATTACCGGTATGCCCGGCTTCATCGGGCTAAAGGCGGTGAGCATGGCCAGGGGTCGGATCGTTATGGCGCGGCGGCCGAAGACATTGTGCTGCGCATGCCCGTGGGCACGGTGATCACCGATGCCGAGTCGGGCGAGTTGATCGCGGATCTGTCCATGGACGCGCAGGAAGTTGTCCTCGCGAGAGGCGGCCGCGGCGGACTGGGCAATCTCCATTTTAAGTCGAGCACCAACCGTGCGCCGCGTCAGGCGACCAAGGGCACGGAAGGGGAACACCGTCGCCTGAAGCTGGAGTTGAAGGTGCTGGCCGATGTTGGGCTGCTGGGCCTTCCCAACGCCGGTAAGTCCACACTCATTGCGGCCTGCTCCAATGCCCGGCCGAAGATCGCCGATTACCCGTTCACGACCCTGCATCCGAATCTTGGTGTGGTGCGCACGGGTCCCGCACGCAGTTTTGTCATGGCGGACATTCCGGGATTGATTGAAGGCGCGGCGGAGGGTGCGGGATTGGGGCATCAGTTTCTGCGCCATCTGCAACGCACGCGTTTGTTGCTTCACATCGTGGACATCTGTCCGCCGGGCAGCGACGCGATGTCCGCCGAGGGGCGCACGTCCCTGGTCAAGCGATTGGCCGCCGAGATCAACGCCTTGGTGGCGGAGCTCAAGCGTTACGACGCGGCGCTCGCAAAAAAACCGCGGTGGATTGTGCTCAACAAAATCGATCTGATCCCGGTGGCAGACCGTGACGAAATTCTGAATGCGCTGCTGAGAACCCTGCGTACGAAGGCGCCGGGATATTGTGTGTCTGGCGTGACGCGTGAGGGAAGTGATGATCTGATGCACGAGATTCAACGCTGGCTCGATGCGCAGCGCATTGCCGAGATCGAATCGGCAACACCGGATGTGCGGTTTGTCGATCAGGAGACCGATCGTGTCGAATCCTAAGAGCCTGGAACGACGCGTGGTCCGATCGGCCCAACGGTGGGTGGTCAAGATCGGCTCCAGCTTGGTGACCGACGGGGGCAAGGGTATTGATCCGGAGGCCATTGCCCGTTGGGCGGCCCAGGTTGCTGGCTTGCGCGCGCAGGGCCGCGAAGTCTTGTTGGTGTCCAGCGGCGCGATCGCCGAGGGGATGAAACGCTTGGGATGGGTATCGCGCCCGCATGAGATTCATGAGTTACAGGCCGCCGCGGCCGTGGGCCAGATGGGGCTGGCACAGGCCTACGAATCCGGATTTTCCAAGTGGCGTTTGAAAACCGCGCAGATTCTGCTGACCCATGAGGACATCGCGGATCGGCGTCGCTACCTCAACGCCCGATCGACCATCCACACTTTGCTTCAGTACGGGGTGGTGCCTATCATTAACGAAAACGATACGGTCGTGACCGACGAGATCAAACTGGGTGATAACGACACCTTGGGGGCCTTGGTCACGAATCTGATCGAGGCCGATGTGCTGGTGATTCTCACGGATCAAGAGGGGTTGTTCACGGCGGATCCGCGCAAGGACGCATCGGCCACCTTGGTGGAATTTGGTCACGCCATGGATCCCCAGTGGATGGCCATGGCCGGAGGTGCGGGCAGTGGGATTGGCAAGGGCGGGATGCTGACCAAAGTCCGCGCCGCGCAGCGCGCCGCCCGCAGCGGAGCGGCCACGGTGATTGCCAGTGGCCGTGAATCCGAGGTGTTGTTGCGCTTAGCGGCCGGGGAGTCCGTCGGCACTTGTTTGGCGGCCGATCTGGCACCGATCGCCGCGAAGAAGCAGTGGATGGCTGATCAGTTGCAGTTGCGCGGGCGGCTTACATTAGATGCCGGTGCGGTTAAGGTCTTGCTAGAGCAGGGCAAGAGCCTGCTGCCCATTGGGGTGGCCGCGGTCGACGGCGAATTTGAGCGCGGTGATGTCGTGGCCTGCATGACGCCGGATGGCCGTGAAATCGCCCGTGGACTCGTGAACTACGGGGCTTCGGATGCCCGGCGAATTCTGCGTAAACCATCCCATGAGATTGAAGCGATTCTCGGATTCATCGAGGAAACCGAACTGATTCATCGGGACAATCTGATTCTGATTGAACCGTGATCAGGCGGTAATCGTAGGGGATCGCGGCGGCATGCACTCCGTTGTGATTCATGCCCCGCACACGGAGTGTTACCGGTCTTTTTTCTGCGCTCCGCCCATCATGGCTGTGGCGATCTGCAGGCCGGCTTCCACCGCCTGATCCACGGCCTGGGTGAAGGTCTCTGTGGCGAGCCGATGCATCCGAACGAGTTCATCGTCGGTAAAAATGAAGCGGGAGAGTTCATCAAGCGCTGATTTGTAGACCCCACGCTTAAATTCGATAACGGAGTCCAACGGAATCCAAAAGTCATGCCAGCGCCAGGCATCAAACTCCGGTTTTTCGAAATCGCATTTGAGCGTCACATCCGAGTCCTGGCCAAGCATCTTGAGCAGAAACCAGATCTGTTTCTGGCCGCGGTAGTGTCCACGCCACTCCCGGCGCACCCAGCGCTCGGGCACATCATAGTGAAGCCAGTCTCGCGTGCGCCCGATGATTTCCACATGATGCGGTTTGAGGCCGGTTTCCTCTTCGAGCTCACGGTACATGGCCTGCTCGGGATCCTCACCCGATTTGATGCCGCCTTGCGGAAACTGCCAGGAATGCTCGCGCACACGCTTGCCCCAGAAGACCTGACGCTTGTCATTGATCAGAACGATGCCGACATTGGGCCGGTATCCGTGTTCATCCAGCATGGCAGTGGGGTTGGGATCAGGCGGCGTAATTAATCATAGAATTGCAGGGATTATAAGAGGGCTTTTATGCGCATTTCCCGCTTTCATTTCCAGACCCTGAAAGAAGACCCGTCGGACGCCGAGGTCATCAGCCATAAGTTGATGTTGCGTGCCTCCATGATCCGCCGACTCGGAGCGGGCATCTATAACTACATGCCTTTGGGATTGCGGGTGATTCGTAAAGTCGAAGCCATCATTCGAGAGGAGATGAATGCGTCCGGCGCCATTGAGCTGCTCATGCCCCTGGTGCAGCCGGCGGAACTCTGGATGGAAACCGGGCGCTGGGACAAGATGGGCCCGGAGTTGCTGCGTGTGAAGGATCGGCATGGCCGTGATTTTGCGATCCAACCCACATCAGAAGAGGTCATCACGGATATTGCCCGCCAGGAGTTAAAGAGCTGGCGGCAGCTGCCGAAAAACTTCTATCACATTCAGACCAAGTTTCGCGATGAACGCCGCCCGCGTTTTGGTGTGATGCGTGGCCGCGAGTTCACGATGAAGGATGCCTATTCGTTTGATCGTGATGTGGCCGGTGCCGAGAAGAGCTATGACATCATGTTTCAGTGCTACTGCCGCATCTTTGATCGACTGGGCCTGATCTACCGTGCCGTGGCGGCCGATACCGGTGCGATTGGTGGTTCGCGCTCCCACGAGTTTCAGGTGATTGCCGACACTGGCGAAGATGCCATCGTCTACTGCCCGAATTCTGACTACGCCGCCAATATTGAACTGGCCGAGGGACTGCCCTTGATCGCCACACGGGGTGCGGCCACGGAGTCTATGCAGGTCGTGCCCACGCCGGGCAAATCCACCTGCGCGGAGGTCGCCGCATTACTGGGCATGGCCCTGACGTCCACGGTGAAGTCGATTGTGCTGGCCACGGACACTCAAAATGAACGCGGCGATAAGGTGGCCACCCGCATCTGGTGCCTGCTCTTGCGGGGCGATCATGATCTGAACGAGGTGAAAGCGGGCAAAGTGCCAGGGTTAAATCATGGTTTTCGTTTTGCCACGGCCGAGGAGATCGAGATCCACTTCGGTTGCAAACCCGGCTATCTTGGTCCGGTCGGCATGCCTGCGTCGGTGACTGTGGTGGCCGATCGAACGGTGGCCAACATGAGCGATTTCGTCACGGGCGCCAATCAGTGGGATCACCATCGTCGTGGCGTGAACTGGGGACGCGATCTTCCGCAGCCCGCTTTAGTGGCCGACATTCGTAACGTGCGCGAAGGGGATCCCTCCCCGGATGGAAAGGGGTTGCTCGCCATTCAGCGTGGCATCGAAGTCGGGCATGTGTTTTATCTGGGCAGTAAGTATTCCGAAGCCATGAAGGCCACCTATCTTGATGAGACCGGCAAACCCGCACTGATGGAGATGGGCTGTTATGGCATTGGCGTGACTCGAATTGTTGCCGCAGCCATTGAGCAGAACCATGATGATAAGGGCATCGTGTGGCCTGCCGCCATTGCGCCCTTTGAGGTGGTGGTCTGTCCGGTGGGTGCCGCCAAGTCGGCCTTAGTTCAACGGGAAAGTGACGTGATCTATCAGGAACTATTGGCCGCCGGTATTGACGTTGCCTTGGATGATCGCGATGAGCGTCCCGGTGCGATGTTTGCCGATTGGGAACTGATTGGTGTGCCCGTGCGCGTCACCGTGGGTGAGCGTTCCTTGAAGGACGGTAAGCTGGAACTGCTCAAGCGCCAGGGCATGGTGGCATCAACGTGTGCGCGAGGGGATGTCCTGTCTGCTGTGCGGGCACTGATGACGAGAGGAGATCGAGCATGAATGCACCGGATCAACCGTTTGTACTGCGTGAGGATCGTGACGGGATTGCCACGCTCACCATGAATCGTGGCGATCGCTTCAATCCGTTATCGGCCGGGATGATTGCCGCCATGGTGGACCTGTTGGAAGTGATCGCCCGTGACTCGTCCACGCGCGTGGTGATTCTTAAAGGAGGCGGTCGCGGTTTTTGTGCGGGTCACGACCTGAAGGAGATGCAGGCAAATCGCAGTGAGGCCTGGTGGAACGCCATGTTCGAGAGCTGCAGCGATCTGATGATGCGCATGACCCAGCTGCCACAACCGGTGATTGCCCAGGTGCACGGCATTGCCACGGCGGCCGGTTGTCAGCTCACGTCCATGTGCGATCTGGCCGTGGCGGCCAGCGACGCGAAGTTTGCGCTACCCGGAGTCAATGTGGGACTTTTCTGCTCAACCCCGGCCGTGGGCGTGGCGCGCAATATCGGACGCAAGCGCGTGATGGAGATGTTGCTGTTGGGTGAACCGATTACCGCGGAAACCGCATTGGAATGGGGCTTGGTGAATCGGGTGGTGCCCGCGGATCGGCTCGAGGCGGAGACCCGTCACCTCGCGGAGCGCATCGCCTCGAAGAGTGCGGCGGTGATCGCAATGGGCAAGAAAGCGTTTTATCAGCAGCTGGACAAGAACCTGTCGGGCGCCTATGCCATGACCGGCGATACGATGGCCTGCAATATGCAGCTGGCGGACAACCAGGAAGGCATTGACGCGTTTCTGACCAAGCGACATCCGCGATGGGTGCATCGGTGAGCACACCGCGCTCGACCCATAAAAAACGCCCGACGAGTCGGGCGTTTTTTATGGTGCAGGTGGACCGTGGATTTACCGTTTTCCAAATCCACCCATTCCCGGCATCCCGCCCATCCCCTTCATGGCGCCCATAGCCCGCATCATTTTTGCTAGCCCGCCTTTTTGCATCTTCTTCATCATATCCTGCATCTGTTAGAACTGATTGAGCAGTCGATTGACCTCCTGCACTGAGACGCCTGCTCCGGTGGCGATTCGGCGCTTGCGGCTGGCCTTTAGCAGTTCCGGATATTGGCGCTCCTTCGGGGTCATCGCGTTAATGATCCCTTCCATCCGTGGAATGGATTTTTCGGCAGCCGATAGGTCCGCCCCTTTAGCGGCATGTTGCATCTGGGCCGGTAGCTTATCGACCAGTGAGGACAGCCCGCCCATGTTGCGCATCTGCCCAATCTGCATCTTGAAGTCGTTCAAATCAAAGCGCGCGCCGGATTTGAGCTTGTCGGCCACCTTCTGGGCCGACTGCAGGTCCACCGTTTTCTGGGCCTGCTCCACGATGGCGAGGATGTCGCCCATGCCCAGGATGCGGTTGGCCATACGGTCGGCATCAAAGGCCTCCAGGCCGTCTATTTTTTCCGAGGTGCCCACAAATTTGATGGGACAGCCGGTGACCGCGCGCACCGAGAGGACCGCACCGCCGCGGGCATCGCCATCGACTTTGGTCAGCGCGACCCCGGTGAGTGGAATCGTGGTGTTGAACGCCTGAGCCGTGCGCACTGCGTCCTGCCCCTGCATGGCGTCAACGGTAAACAAGGTCTCGATTGGCGCTAATGCGG
>JBMSML010000079.1:0-6955 GCA_049421125.1 Burkholderiaceae bacterium | reverse complement strand
CGATTTTCATCATAATCCGCAGGTCCGGGGTTCGAATCCCTGAATCGCCACCACTAAATTCAAATATTTCTTTCTCTTTGTTCAGGCTCTCAGCTCGAGGAGTTGCGACGCCATAGCGCCAAACGTTTTACGCAAGACTCCACTCGTACGCGTCGTCAATCAGCGGGTGTGCGTACTCAGACAAATACTTTGGGTGCGACCGGACCGCCCCGACGCCACGGCAACGGAGGGCCATCACGCTCCCGACTGCGTTGCCCGAAGAAAACCCTGCGGCACGGGAACGGTCTCCCGTTGTGCGTAATTGAAAAATACAATGCCGGTCTTTCCGCGTGCCACCTCACGGCCCGTGATCTTTTCAGAGAGCCGATAAATCAGATCGCAGCCCACACGCGAGAAGTCGCCCACCGCATACTCCACGACCAACGCCTCGCCACGAAAGACCTCGGATTTGTACTGCACGGCGGCGTCGGCTACGATGATGCCTGCGCCCTCGGTATCGGCCTCAGTGAATCCCAAGGATTCAAAAAATCGCATGCGCGCTTCCGACACCAGTCCCAGTAATGCCGCATTATCGAGATGATTGCCATAGTTGATGTGCTGCGTGTACACGGTCAACTCGGTAGAAAACAGAAACGAGGCTGGAAGTTCGATTTTTACTCTGGCCATGATGTAGTCCCGCCTGTCAAGTAGACAGTGAAGATGTAGAGTTTTCTGCTTGTTGCCTGAACAATCTGGGTGGCAACTTTCCCAGTGCCCCCGCCAAATTATCTCTTATCGTTAATGCCGCCATCGGCGGGCCGCTCAGTTGGGCAGATCTGCATAACCGAGTAATTTGGTTGGGGATTTAGATCGTGAAGGCTGTCTAAAAAATTCCCGTAGTTTAAGCGTAAACTTTCACTAGGCGATTGCTAATCCGACAACAGCGCCAGTATGACCAGCATCACTGGGAGGAGAATATGGCTAGCATTTATGAGCAGAGTTTAGATAAAAATCCTGCTAACTACGTCCCCCAATCCCCATTAAGTTTTATCGAGCGTGCCGCGGCGGTATACCCAGAGAAGACTGCAGTCATTCATGGCAGTTTAAAGAGCACCTGGAAGGAGACGTATCGGCGCTGCCGGCAGTTGGCGTCGGCCTTAGCTCAAATAGGGATCAAGCGTTTTGACACCGTGGCCGTGATGCTGCCCAACACCCCGCCCATGGTGGAGTGCCATTTTGGGGTGCCAATGTTGGGTGCGGTGCTGTGCTCGCTTAACACGCGCCTAGATCCCTCGGCGGTTGCATTCATGCTTGAACATAGTGAAGCCAAGGCGTTGATCGTAGATAAGGAGTTTTCTCCGGTCATGAAGGCGGCTCTGGCCATGATGGGTCAAAGTGGTAAGGCACTGCCTACAGTGATCGACGTCGATGATCCGCTCTACACAGGCTTCGGTGAGCGTCTTGGCCAACTGGAATACACCGCATTTATCGCAATGGGTAATGCAGACTTTGCCTGGAGCCTGCCCTCCGATGAGTGGGACTCCATCTGCTTAAACTACACCTCGGGCACCACGGGCAATCCCAAAGGGGTGGTTTACTCCCATCGGGGTGCGTATACCAATGCTATTTCCAATATTTTGGAATGGGATATGCCTAAGCATCCGGTATACCTATGGACGCTGCCGATGTTCCATTGCAACGGCTGGTGCTTCCCCTGGACCATTGCCTCGCGCGCAGGCGTGAACGTATGCCTTCGTAAAGTCGATGCACAGACTATTTTTGATGCTATTCGCACGCACAAGGTCACCCACTACTGCGGGGCACCGATTGTGCATGGCATGCTGATTAACTCCCCGCCTGTATTAAAAGAAGGTATCAACCACCGTGTGAATGCCATGGTAGCCGGCGCAGCACCACCCGCGGCGATGATTGAAGGGATGGTAAAAATGGGGTTTGATATCACCCATGTTTATGGACTGACCGAGACCTATGGGCCCGCCGCAGTCTGCGTTAAGCACGACGATTGGACGAATTTAGATGTGGGTGAACGTGCCCGCTTGAATGCCCGCCAAGGGGTTCGGTATCACTTACAGCACGCGATTAGCCTGATTAATCCGGATAACATGCAGCCAGTCCCAGCTGATGGCGAAACCATGGGTGAGATTATGTTCCGCGGCAACATCACTATGAAGGGATACCTAAAAAACGAAAAAGCGACGCGAGAGGCGTTTGCAGGAGGCTGGTTTCACACCGGGGATCTAGCCGTAATGCAGCCTGATGGTTATGTAAAAATCAAAGATCGCAGTAAAGACATCATCATCTCGGGCGGTGAGAATATCTCTAGTATTGAAGTCGAGGATGTTTTGTATCGCCACCCCGCCGTATTAGCCGCCGCTGTGGTTGCGAAGCCCGATCCTAAATGGGGCGAAACTCCGTGTGCGTTTTTGGAACTCAAACCGGGTATGGAGGTGACTCCTGAAGATATCGTAGCCCACTGCAAGAGATCTCTCGCCGGATTTAAGGTGCCGCGCGCCATCGTGTTTGGAGAACTGCCAAAAACATCCACGGGAAAAATCCAAAAGTTTGAACTGCGCAAAAAAGCGGGCTCGGCCACTGCAATTGATGTCTAAAGGTTAAAAAATGGCTGATTACAACGCTCCCGTGCGAGATATGCAGTTCGTGTTAAACGAGCTGATTCCCTTGTCTGACATTACGGCACTTCCCGGCTACGAAGAGGCGGACGAAGACCTGGCCGTGGCCATTCTGGATGAGGCCGCAAAGTTCGCCGATGGCGTGTTGGCACCGCTCAATTGGACCGGTGATCAGGAGGGCTGCGCGTTAAATGGTGATACCGTGAAAACACCAAAGGGATTTAAAGAGGCTTATCACCAATACGCGAAAGCCGGCTGGATCGGCCTCGGCTGTGACCCCGAATTTGGAGGGCAGGGTTTGCCGTCGGTCGTAGCCACTGCAGTTAATGAGATGTGGCACGGCGCGAACATGTCCTTTATGCTCTGCCCGATGCTCACGGCAGGCGCGATCGAGGCGATCGAGCACCATGGATCGGATGTGCAGCGCGCCACCTATCTTGGGAATCTTGTGTCAGGGAAATGGGCTGGCACCATGAACCTGACTGAACCTAATGCAGGGTCAGACCTCTCGGTCGTATCGGCTAAGGCCCTACCTGATACCCTAGTCGGCCAATACAAAATCTCAGGCACCAAGATTTTCATCACCTACGGTGAGCATGATTTCACCGAGAACATTATTCATCTGGTGTTGGCACGCATGCCAGATGCGCCTCCGGGTGTCAAAGGTATATCGCTGTTTATCGTGCCCAAATTTATGGTGAACGCCGATGGGTCACTCGGTGCGCGGAATGATGTGAAGTGTGTCTCCATAGAGCATAAGCTCGGCATTCATGCAAGTCCTACGGCCGTCATGTCCTACGGCGAAGCCGGCGGTGCCATAGGATTCCTAGTAGGCGAGGCCAACCGTGGTCTAGAGTACATGTTCACTATGATGAATAATGCCCGTCTAGCGGTAGGGTTAGAGAGTGTTGGCATCTCTGAGCGCGCTTATCAGGCTGCCGTCAGCTTCGCTTCACAGCGAGTTCAGGGCAAGATCCCGGGTAAGGCCGGCAAATTGCCAATTGCCTATCACCCGGATGTAGCTCGCATGCTCATGCTGATGCGAGCTCAAACCCAAGCTATGCGAGCGTTGGCCTACACGGCGGCGGCCGAAATTGATCGTGCTCAGCGTCATCCAGATGCAGCGGTGCGTTTAGCCTGTCAGGCACGCGTGGATTTGTTAATTCCGATCGTAAAAGGTTTCTCGACAGAGCAGTCTGTCGAGATAACCTCCTTAGGGGTTCAGGTTCACGGCGGAATGGGGTACATCGAAGAAACTGGCGCGGCGCAATACTTCCGGGACGCTCGCATTACCCCGATTTATGAGGGCACTACGGCGATTCAGGCCAACGACTTAGTGAGCCGCAAGATCGTGCGCGATGGCGGCAAGGAAGCCTATCGCCTGATTGACGAAATTCAGTCGCTGGCCAACGAACTTCAAACTTCGTCGGACTTGCAGTTCAAATCCATGGGGGCCTCCCTGAGCACGGCAGCACTCTCCTTGACCACGGCCGTAGGGTGGGTGGTGGAAGTGCAACCGAAGAACCCAGCCGCCGCCTTGGCGGGCGCCTATCCCTTGCTGAAATGTTTCGGGGTTATCACCAGCGCCTGGTTACTGGGGAAATCCGCAGTGGTCGCGGCCAGGCATCTTGCAGATAATTCCGAAGACAGGTTCTATACCCAAAAAATTGGCACTGCAGCATTTTATTTTCATCACGTATTGCCTCAGGCCACCGGACTTTCCCAATCGGTACATTTAGGGGAAGAAGTAATGACCGCGATGGCAGCGGGTTTGAACGATGTGTTGACCGAGGCATAAAGAACAAGGCGTACATGTCGGATTTCATTTTACGTACCGAAGGTTTGAGTAAGGAGTTTCTCGGATTTACCGCGGTGAATCGGGTTAATTTGGATGTCCGGCGCGGCACCATTCATGCTTTGATTGGTCCCAACGGTGCCGGTAAAACCACGTGCTTCAACCTTCTAACTAAATTCCTCACCCCAACCTCTGGGAAAATTATCTTTAAGGATCAAGACATCACCAAGAAAAGTCCGGCCGAGATCGCGCTGATTGGAATGGTGCGCTCATTTCAGATCTCCTCGGTATTCCCCCACTTAAGCGTCCTGGAAAACGTGCGTGTAGGATTGCAACGTCGCCTTGGCATCTCCATGAAATTTTGGAGAAGCGAAAAAACTCTCGAGTCCCTCAATGATGAGGCCATGGGCTACCTGGAGCAGGTGGGGTTGGCGGAATACGCCCATAAGACCGCCGTGAACCTGCCCTATGGCCGCAAGCGCGCGTTGGAAATTGCCACCACCCTGGGCATGAACCCGGAACTCATGCTCTTGGATGAACCCACCCAAGGCATGGGCCACGAAGACGTGAACCGAGTCACCCAATTAATAAAAAAAGTCTCGGCTGGCCGTACGGTTTTAATGGTCGAACACAACATGAAAGTTGTGTCTTCTATTGCCGATACCATCACTGTGCTTCAGCGTGGCGCGGTAATCGCAAGCGGCACCTATGCCGAAGTCTCCAGTGACCCGCAGGTAATGGAGGCTTATATGGGTTCGGCCCACACCGAACTCGCTTCTTCGGCAGAACGTTGATCATGAACGCACTTCACATCAACGATTTGAACGTCTGGTATGGCGAGTCCCACGTGCTGCACGGTGTCAGTCTGGAAGTTGATCACGGCGAGGTTGTCACACTCTTAGGCCGAAACGGTGCTGGCCGGACTTCTACACTTCGCGCCATCTGCGGCCTGGTGGGTAAACGCACAGGCACGGTCAAGGTCAAAGGAGTAGAAACCATTGATATGCAGCCACACATCGTTGCCCGCTTAGGAATTGGTTATTGTCCCGAAGAGCGGGGGATTTTTACGAGCCTGACCTGCGAGCAGAACCTCATGTTGCCGCCTGTCGTAGCCGAGGGCGGCATGAGTGCTGATGAGATCTATGAGATGTTCCCCAACCTAAGGGAGCGCCGTGACAGCCCCGGTGGCCGACTTTCTGGTGGCGAGCAACAAATGCTTGCGATCGCCCGTATTCTGCGTACCGGCGCGAAGATTCTGCTGCTCGATGAGATCACGGAAGGTTTGGCCCCGGTGATCGTGCAGCGTTTGGGTCAGATTGTTACGGCATTGCGTGAACGCGGTTTTACGATCGTGCTAGTGGAACAGAATTTCCGCTTTGCTGCGCCACTCGCCGATCGGCACTATGTAGTGGAACGCGGCATAGTGGTGAAGGTAGTGAAGAAGGATGAACTCGCTGCCAATACTGAGATGCTCAACGAGTATCTTGGTATTTAAATCTTCATCCGGTATTTGATTATAAAGAAGGGAAACAGGAGATGAAACGCAACACCTTAACCAAAGCTGTAGCCGCAATATTTGTTGCTGCCGCAGCCAGCAGCTCTTTTGCTCAAAAGATCAGTGACGATGTAGTAAAGATTGGAGTTTTGACCGACATGTCGGGGACGTATTCCGATCTAGCCGGCAAGGGCTCTGTCGTGGCTGCCGAAATGGCGATTGAGGACTACTCAAAGTCCAAAACTATCCTGGGAAAAAAGATCGAACTGATTTCCGCCGATCACCAAAATAAAGCCGATATTACGGCGAACAAGGCCCGCGAATGGTTCGATAAAGAGAAAGTGGATGTGATCGTAGACTTGGTGACTACCAGTGCCGCACTGGCCGCCATGGAAATTGGTGAGCAGAAAAACAAGATCACCCTGAACTCCGGTGCGGCGTCTCTCGACATCACTCGGTCAAAGTGCACAGCCAATAACGTACATTGGGTATACGACACCTACAACCTAGGTAAATCCCGTGAAGCACTGGTCAAGGCCGGTAAGAAAAGCTGGTTCTTCGTGACGGCCGATTACGCTTTTGGCCATAACCTAGAGCGTGATACCGCCCAGATCGTAACCAGTAATGGCGGAACAGTGGTAGGTTCGGTACGTCATCCCTTCCCGGGCAGTGACTTCTCGTCTTTCCTACTGAAGGCGCAGTCCTCGGGTGCTCAGGTAATTGGTCTAGCAAATGCGGGGCAAGACACGATCAACTCGGTCAAACAGGCTGCCGAATTCGGTATCAGCCAAAAGCAGACCATCGTGCCGTTGCTGACTTTCATCACTGATGTTCACTCACTGGGATTAAAAGCAGCGCAAGGGTTGAGTGTGGCGGAGTCTTTCTATTGGGATCTTAACGACAAGACGCGTGCCTGGTCTAAGCGATTTTATGATAAGCACAAGCGCATGCCCTCCATGGTGCACGCCGGTGTGTATTCGTCGGTCATGAACTACCTGAAAGCCATTGAGTCGACCAAGACCGACGACACCAAGG
>JBMSML010000078.1:0-7037 GCA_049421125.1 Burkholderiaceae bacterium | reverse complement strand
CCGCTCAATGGCCTCCTCACGGGCCGTGGATTCGATATCCCGGCGTTCGCGATTGAGTTGATCCAGGGCCTGCGCCAGTTCCAGTGCGCGCTCCGGATCATCTTCGAGCAGGCACTGAATGCCAATACTCATGTCACTTAGACGACCGGCTGCATTGATGCGTGGACCAATCGCAAATCCAAGGTGGTTGGCATTGGCCTGACGGACATCGATCTGGGCCACTTGAAACAGCGCGTTTAACCCCGCAACGCCTTTCCCTTGACGCAGTCGTTGTAGGCCTTGATCCACCAGTCGCCGATTGTTGGCGTCGAGCCGGACCACATCGGCCACCGTGCCCAGTGCGACGATCGGCAGCAGATCGTCCATACGCGGCAGTGATGCGACGGTGGATGGCGCGTGGTCACGCACGTGTTGACGCAGCGCGAGCAGGACATAAAACATCACGCCGACACCGGCCAGGTGTTTACTTGGGAATGAACAACCCGGCTGATTGGGATTGACAATCAGCGCGTCCGGCAGGGTGGGTCCCGGCAGGTGATGATCGGTGACCAGTACATCAATGCCCTTGGCGTTTGCATGCGCTACCCCATCGATGCTCGAGATGCCGTTGTCCACGGTCACGATGCAGTCGATGGTGCCGCCATGGAGTGTTAAGGCGTGATCAATCAGTGCGGGCGTTAAGCCATAGCCCAGGGTGAAGCGATCGGGCACCAGATAATCGACGTCGGCACCGAAACGTCTTAGCCCGCGCACGGCGACGGCACAAGCGGTGGCGCCATCGGCATCGTAATCCGCGACGACAAGAATTCTTTTTTTGTCGTGAATGGCCGTCAAGAGCCAACGCGCGGCGTCCTGAACGCCCCGAAGCCGCTCCGGGGTGAGCAGACCGGCCAGATCTGTATTCACGTCGTGAAGACTGCGCACCTGACGTGCGGCGTACAGGCGCGCGAGCACGGGGTGTACGCCTTCGGCGGTGAGTCGTGCCACGACATCGGAATCGACGGTGCGTTCACGCACGCGTGCCATGGGTGCGAAGCGCCCTCCGATGTGTGACGGTGGCGAGGAGGTGGGCGGTGTCACGGCCATGGGGTCTAGTATGGCAAACTCCCGCCATGCTTCCATACGAAATCCTGATTGGGCTGCGGTACACGCGGGCTGGGCGTTATGCCAAGGGGTCAGGACGCAATCGTTTCATATCGTTCATCTCGGGATTGGCCACGGCGGGTATCGCGCTCGGTGTCGCTGCGCTCATTGTGGTGCTATCGGTGATGAACGGGTTTCAGAAAGAGGTCCGCGATCGCATGCTGGCCGTGCTGGCCCATGTGGAGGTGATCCTGCCCGGGGGCGCATGGACGGATCTAGCGCCGCTCGAGGCGCCGGCACGCGCTCACCCCGAGGTGGTGGCGAGCGCACCATTTGTGATGGCACAGGCCATGGTGGCCCGGGACGGTCAGATGAAAGGCATTCTGGTGCGCGGTATCGATCCCGCGCGCGAACCCGAGGTGAGTGGCGGTGTGTCGACCCTGGTGCGTGGGCGACTGGAGAGCCTGGCACCACGCGAGTTCCGAATTGTGCTGGGCCGTGAGCTGGCCGCGAGCCTGGGCGCCGCAGTCGGGGACACGGTGGTGTTGGTGGCCGCCGATGGGGTCATGTCGCCCACGGGGGTGACCCCACGACTGCGACAGTTCACTGTGTCGGGTGTGTTTGCATCGGGACATTTTGAGTACGACAGCAACCTGGCGTTGATTCATGCTCAGGATGCGACGTTATTTTTTCGAGATCAGGCCACCACGGGTCTGAGGTTAAAGATTCGGGACATGCAGCGGGCGCCGGATGTTGCCCGGGATCTGGCCGCGGTCATGCCGCGCTCGGTCATGGTGCGGGATTGGTCTCATGAAAACCGTAATTGGTTTGCCGCGGTTCAGGTCGAAAAGCGCATGATGTTCATCATTCTGATGCTGATCATCGCGGTGGCGGCGTTTAATCTGGTGTCCATGTTGGTGATGACCGTCACCGATAAGCGCAGTGATATCGCGATTCTGCGCACCTTGGGGGCTCAGCGTCGCAGCATTCTGTCCATCTTCATCGTGCAGGGGGCCTGGTTAGGCTGCCTGGGCGTGGGCCTTGGCCTGGCCCTGGGTGTGGCGATCGCCAGCAACATCGATCTGGTCATGGCCTGGATCGAGGCATGGTTCGGATTTCAGGTGCTGCCCAAAGGCATCTACTTTATTGATCGTCTGCCATCGGATCTGCGCATCGCCGATGTGGCGCAGATCGGTGTCACCGCCTTGGCCCTCTCGTTATTGGCCACTGTGTATCCCAGCTGGACCGCATCGCGTCTTGAACCTGCCGAGGCATTGCGTTATGAGTGATCCACTCCTAGCGGCTCGCGGTATTCGTAAGGTCTTTGGTGACGGCGAAGGGGAAGTGGTGGCCGTGCGCGGTGTGGATGTATCACTGACGGTGGGGGAAACCGTTGCAGTAGTCGGCGCATCGGGGGCCGGCAAGAGTACGCTCTTGCATATTCTGGGCGGGCTGGATCGGCCCACCCAGGGCGAGGTGCTCTTTGAAGGCCGTTCGCTCTACAACATGAGCGATGGCCAACGCACTGAGTTGCGCAACCAGGCGCTTGGCTTTGTGTATCAGTTCCATCATCTGTTGCCCGAGTTCACGGCCGCGGAAAATGTGGCTATGCCACTATGGATTCGCCGCATGCCAAGGTCCGAGGCGAAGGCACAGGCCCATGACATGCTGGCGCGGGTCGGGTTGGCCCATCGGTTGCAGCACACGCCGGCGATGTTATCCGGCGGTGAACGTCAGCGTGTGGCGATTGCCCGTGCGCTGGTCACCGGGCCGCGCTGTGTGTTGGCCGATGAACCCACGGGCAACCTGGATCGCGCAACCGCGGGCCAGGTGTTCGATCTGCTCATGGAGCGCGTGCGTGGCGCATCGTGCGGCCTGGTGGTGGTGACCCACGATCCAGAGCTGGCGGCCAAGTGCGACCGGATCATCACTTTGTCGTGATGGAGCGGCGTTTACGCCGTTCAATAACTTCGTAGCGCACCCAGAGATTCCACGCCACGCGCGTCACCACATAGCCGGTCACCGCCAGAAGAGTGGCCAGTGTCACCACGCCAACGACGAGTGGCCAGCCCATGCCGAGTGCCCAATCCCCTAAGGATAGGAACGATTGCAGCGGTGCATTCCATTCAAAATCCGGTGGCGCCGGAAAGGCATTCTGCGTTGCACCGTTGTCGTGCTGAATCGACAATATGGTGTTGAGTAGGAACAGTCCCAACTGAAGGGCGATCACGTATAAGGGAATAAATGTCACCGGATTGGTGTACAGCGTGGTGGCCACGGCGACGGGAAGGTTCCAGTGAAAGAGGAACGAGGCAATGGCGGCACCGAGCATTTGAAACGGCGCCGGAAAGAGCCCACAGAATAGCCCGGCTGCCACCCCGCCGGCCACGCTGCGACGGTGCAGTGTCCAGACGGCCGGATGGAGAATCCAGGGACCCAGGGCCCGCAAGAGTTTGTTTTGTTCAATCGTCTCTTGCTCGGGCAGAATGCGTTTCAGAAACTTACGTGCCATAGGCGCTCATTCTAGCGATGCTGATCGATACCCACTGCCACTTGGACTATCTGGACGTGCCGGAGATCGCTCAGGGAATTCCGGGAGTGATGGCGCGCGCCCGACGGGCCGGCGTAGCGGCCATTGTGGTGCCCACCGTGAGTCCGGAGAACGTGGCGCGTGTGATGGCGTTGGCGGAGTCCGAGCCCGAGGTGTATGTCGCCATTGGCATCCATCCGATGTATGTCCAAGATCTGAGCGACAACGCAATCACCGAGATTAAGAATGCCTTGGACCGCTATCGGCACCACCCCAAACTTGTCGCGGTCGGGGAGATCGGACTCGATCACTATGTGCCGGGTTTGGACCACCGCAGAATGGAAATGTTTTTTCACGCGCAATGTAAATTCGCCCGGGATCTTGATCTTCCCGTCATCCTTCACGTGCGCAAGGCACAGGATCGTGTCCTGTCGGGACTGCGTCGCTTCGGCATTGTGCGTGGCATCGCCCATGCGTTCAATGGCAGTCACGCCCAGGCCAAGGCGTATATCGATCACGGTCTTGCGCTGGGCATGGGGGGTGCCATGACCTTCACGCGGGCCTTGCAGATCCGGCGACTGGCCACCGAGTTTCCGTTGTCATCTTTGGTGTTGGAGACCGATTCACCCGATATCTCACCATCGTGGAAAGCAAAAGGGGAACTCAACGAACCGGCCGAGACCTTGCGGATTGCCCAGTGCTTGGCGGAATTGCGCGCCACCACATTCGATGACGTCGCGCAGACGACGGCGCAAACGGCGCATCGAGTATTGCCGCGTTTAGGAGAGACACGCCCACGTCCGACTGACGCACGCGCGTGATCGAACTGTCGCTAGCGGTGTTGGTGGGGATCTGTTGGATCCACACCCAAGCCCAATTACCTCCGATGACCTCCCTGGTTGCCGGCATCCTGCCGTTATTGGCTGTGGTGATCGCCTATTGGATTGGGATGTGGCGATGGCGTGGGCCTGCACGGTGGCGTGCCGTGGTGCGTCTGATGGGTCGCGCCGTGATCGGCGTGGGGCTGGGGGTGATCGTGACGGGCATCGCCGCTCACCACGCCTTGGAGCAACGCCTGGAAGAGTCTCTGGACCGCGCCTCGTTATGGTTGGAGGTGGTCGTTCAGGATCTGCCCACACGTCACGAGCGCGGATGGCGGTTTGAGGTTCGGGTGCTGTCGGCACGGCCATCCCCCGATGCCGCGCCGATTGCCCGCTTTCCACGTCAAGGGGTGGTGCAGTGGTATGACCATGAGCATTCGTCCCTGCCGCAGCGTTTGCAACCGGGGGATCACTGGCAATTCCAGGCGCGGCTTCGACAGCCGGTTGGCACGTTAAATCCGAGTGGTTTCGACTATGAAGCCTGGATGCTGGAAAAGGGTCTGGGCTTTAGCGCCACAGTGCAACCGGGGCCGCGTGACATGGAACCGCAGTGGCAAGGGCGGCGCCTAGGGATACAAGAGCGGATTGATGACTGGCGTGATCAGTGGCGTCGGCGCATTGACCATGCACTGGCCCAGCACCCGGCCGCAGGTGTGCTGACGGCCTTGGTCGTGGGCGATCAACGTGCGATTTCGACCGAACGATGGGCGCTTTTTCAGCGCACAGGAGTCTCTCATCTTATGAGCATTTCCGGGTTGCACGTCACGATGCTGGCCGCCTTGTTCGGGTGGTGTGGCGCGATGGTGTGGCGGTGGTGGTGCCGCTCCCGCGTTGCGGTGGGCCTCTGGATACCGGTGCAATCCGTGCGTGCCGTCGCGGCCATGGCGGGCGCGATGGGCTATGCAGTCATCGCCGGCTTCGCAGTGCCGGCGCAACGCACGGCATGGATGGTGTCGATCGTCGCCGTCGCCACCATTCTGGGCATTCGCGCCAGTCCATGGGCGGTGATCGCGTTTGCTTTGCTCGTGGTCATGCTGATGGATCCGTTTTCGGTATTGGCGCCGGGATTCTGGCTGTCGTTCTTGGCGGTGGCGTTTCTGTTTGCGCTTCCGATGGCAACACCGGCGACCACGACAACAACGCGCTGGCAGCGTCTGCTGGCGACCGTTCGAGGGGCCACGCGTGCACAGTTCGCCATTACCTTTGGTCTGCTGCCGGTGACGGTCTTGCTATTTCAACAGATTGTGGTGGTGGGGCCATTGGCCAATGCAGTCGCTATTCCCGTGGTGAGTTTTATCGTTACACCATTGGCCATGTTGGGCGTGATCGAGTCCGCCGTGCTGTCGACTGCCTTATCACTCACGCTGGCGGCATACGCCCAGATGATGATCGAGCAGTTCTTGCAATGGTGTGCCGTCTTGCCCTTGGCCTCGCTGGATTGGCCCTCGCCGGGGTGGGTGCGTGCCGCCATTGCTTCGGCGGGCATGGTGGTGGTCTTTGGGCGCGTGCTGCCGGGCCGATGGGCACGGCATCGCGGGTGGGGCTGGTGTGCGTTGGCCGCGCTGATCGGCGTTGCCCCATCACCGCCCGCGTTAGGTGAGATGCGCGTGCAGGTGATGGACGTTGGCCAGGGCAGTGGCATCGTGATTCAGACCCATGGTCACGCGCTCTTGGTGGATACCGGACCGGCATTCAGTGTGATGGATGCCGGCGCGCGCATTGTGATGCCCGAGTTGCGCCGCTTGGGCATTCGTCGACTGGATCGCATTGTGCTGACGCATATGGATCGTGATCACGCAGGAGGGCTGGGATCGGTGCTGGCCATGATGACGGTGCAGGATATTCTGACCCCGCGTCCCGATACGGTGGAAGAAGGCCTGGCGACAGACAGTGGGCGTGAGCGGCCGCCACTGCCGCCACTGCAGGCCTGCGCGGTGGGCGTGCAATGGGACTGGGACGGGGTTCAATTTCAGGTCGTGCATCCCGCGGTCAATCGGGTGCGCACCAAGGACATCAATCGGGATTCCTGTGTGCTACAGATTCGCGCGGCCAATGGCGCCAGTCTGTTGGTCACCGGTGATATCCCCATGGTGGCCGAGGCGCAGATCCTGTCGCGATTTGTGGGGCTCTTGGATCCCGAGGATCCATCGGCGCCGCACCTCGTTGGTGCGCAGCTTGCATCACAAGTGCTCATTGCTCCCCATCATGGCAGCAAGACCTCCTTGGCCGCCGAATTCCTGACGGCCGTGGCACCACAGTGGATCGTGGTGCAGGCCGGCTTTCGTAACCGTTTCGGTCATCCGCATGATCAGACCTTGGACCGCGTGGCCAAACACGCGCCGAGTGCGCGCATTGCGCGCACGGACTGGCAAGGCGCCCTGACCATTGACTGGCCGAACGGCCAACCGGTCGTCACCGACTTCTGGGCCCGCCATCGTCGCTACTGGCACCTCCCACGCCCCACTTCCTAGCCTGGCACGGTCCCTGCTTACATCGGTCATATGCCCACGTCTGCGGCACGCCCTTTCCCCGTCGCTGAGATG
>JBMSML010000077.1:0-7149 GCA_049421125.1 Burkholderiaceae bacterium | reverse complement strand
GGCCACTCCAATGGCGGGGCTGCGTGAAGCGGCGCAACGTGTGCGTCACGCCTTGGGTCCTGCACACGCGGGCGAAGGCTTGGTGTGGCTGGCCAAAGGATTGCAGCAGCAAAGCGGGTCGACCACGTCGGACATCCGTGTGCAGTGGCCCCATGAGATCGTTGCATCGGCCTGTCCCGACTGGATTGCCGGAGCACTGACCGGCCCCAGTTTTGCCCAAGAGGTCGCCGCCGGACTGCCCGTGGCCCTCACCATCGCCAGTCATGACATGGACTGGGCGCGCCGTGTGGCACAGGCCTGTCATGGTCATGGCATGCGCATGTATGCGACCAGTGATGTCATTGGCGTTGAACTCGGTGGTGCCATGAAAAATGTATTGGCCATCGCAGCCGGTGTGTGTGATGGACTCGAATTGGGGGCTAACGCACGTGCGGCACTGCTCACGCGCGGACTTGCAGAGATGTCACGACTCGGTATGGCCATCGGTGCACAAGCGCCAACGTTTCTGGGCCTCGCCACGCTCGGTGATCTGATCCTGACGGCCACCGGCGATCTGTCGCGTAATCGACGCGTGGGTTTGGGACTGGCCAAGGGCGAGTCGCTGCAGGACATCGTGAAGCGTTTGGGCCATGTGGCAGAAGGCGTGGCCACGGCGCCGGCGTTAGTGCAACTGGCGCGCACTGCAAACGTAGAGGTACCCATCACGGAATCGGTCTGCCATTTGATGTCGGGTCAATGGTCGGCCCAACAGGCGATTACCCATCTCATGTCCAGGGACCCTCGGGACGAGCATGGCCATTAATGCCGTGACGGTCTACTGTGGTTCGCGCGCAGGTGCAGACCCAAAATGGGCGGCCATGGCCGCGGAGTGTGGCCGGGCGCTGGTGAGTCACAACCTGGCCTTAGTGTTCGGCGGGGGTTGCAATGGACTGATGGGTGCGATCGCGCAGGCGGTGATCCACGCCAAAGGAAAGTCCACCGGCATCATTCCCGAGAGTCTGCTCGCGTTTGAGCCGGCCATGGACGGATTAACCGAGCTCTTCATCGTGGACTCGATGCACACCCGCAAGTTGTTCATGTCCGAGCGTGCCGATGCATTTCTAGTGTTGCCCGGCGGCATCGGCACCTTCGAAGAGTTTTTTGAAACCTGGACCTGGCACCAGATCGGTCTGCACAACAAACCGATCGTGTTGCTCAATGCATTTGATTACTACACCCCGCTCCTAAAGTTTCTCGATCAGGGAGTAGCACTCGGATTCATTCGGTCAGAACACCACTGTCATCTGCGGGTGGCCACCACCGTGGAGCAGGCCTTTAAACTGCTCGTGCAGCCCTGCGATTAACAAACTGCGGGGGCCGTTGCCCTAGGTCAAATCGAATCCGAATTGACGCCAGGCCTCGTATACCACCACCGCCACGGCATTCGATAGGTTCAAGCTGCGGTTATCCGGCCGCATGGGAATGCACACACGTTGCGGTTCGGTAAATTCTTTTAGCCGTTCGCCCAGCCCTCTGGTTTCGGAACCGAACACGACCCAGTCGCCGCGCTGAAACGGTACGTCATAAACGCTGCGGGATCCCTTAGTCGTGACGGCAAATAGTCGTTGTGGATCCGGCGCCTCATGGGCCAGAAACGCGGACCAATTGTCATGGGTGCGAAACGAGGCCAACTCGTGATAGTCCAGCCCCGCGCGCCGCATCTTGGCGCTGTCCAGTGGAAATCCCAAGGGTTGGACCAGATGCAGGCGGGCGCCGGTATTGGCACACAGCCGAATCACATTGCCGGTATTCGGCGGAATCTCCGGTTCAACCAGAACGACGTTGACCATGGCGAGGTTCGCAAACGCGCGAGGTGATCATGCGACGTGGTTTGGGGACGCGGGCGATGACCGCCGCCGCAATGACCCGGCCGCCGCAGGCGTGCACTGCGCGCGCGGCCTCACGCAGGGTTTCCCCGCTGGTCATGATGTCGTCGATCAGGATCACCCGCTGATTGTGCAGTTTTTTAGAGCCCGCGAAACTTCCCGACAGGTTGTCCTGGCGTTGGGCATGGGGCAAGGAGGCTTGACGCGCGGTGGTGCGCACCTTCGTGAGCCAGAGCGCGTGAACCGGAACCTCCCAGAGCCGAGCGGCCTGCCGGGCGATCACCAGTGACTGGTTGTAGCCTCGATCGCCCAGACGCTTCCCGGTCAGCGGTACAGGAATGACAATGGGGCGGGGACCGCACCAGGGCCGGGGCAGCCCGCCAAGGCAACGGCCGAGAAGCCGTGCGGCACCCCACTCGCCGTGGTACTTGGAGCGATAGATCGTATCGGTGAGTGGTCCACCATAAGACTCTCGCCACAACACGGGTATGCGGATTGGCCCGCAGTCTAGACTGCTCACGCCCCATGGGGTGTGCCTCAGACGGGTCGTGCACGATAAACAGAGCTCTTCGCCGTGGGCGTACTGGCCACATGTGAGGCAGGGTGCACGCATCCACTGTCGCAGCACGCGCATCGTCCAGTGGGCAAACGCTGCTCGCAACGTCGCAGGATCGGACGAGTGCTCGGCGTGCTCCTTCATCGCTTGACTATACTGACCGCGTGCAAAAAGATCCCCTCATCCGTTTGGTCGATGCCAACGCGGTGCGCCGGCAATTGCAGCGCCGAGGGGCGGCGCATATCGACGGCCATCCCTTATGGCAAGAGGCACGTGATCGGATGCGCGATCGACTGAGCTACATCCGCTGTGAGGACGGCCCGGTGCTGGACCACAGTCTTGCCCACTATGGTCTGCCCATGAATCTGACGCCGCAATCCTGGCAGCGCATTGAGTCGGTCGGTCTGCTCAGTGCACTGGCGGATGTGCGTGGCACCCTGACGGCCTGGGCCCAATCCCTTCAACCCGGGGGCCTATTGATGTTCGTGACCTTGGGCCCGGACAGTTTTCGCGCCCTGGCACTTGCCTTGGGCGATGCTGAACAGGTGCGCCATGTGGCGGGCTATCCCGACATGCACGATATCGGGGATGCCCTAGTGGGCTTGAAGATGACCAATCCGGTGATGGATGCCGAATGGATCCGGCTCACCTACTCCACACCCGAGTCGGCCTTGGCGGACCTGCGCGCCCTCGGGGGCAATGCCCTGCGGGGCCGGCCCGCGGGCTTGTCAGGGCGAGGTTGGCGGGCCAGGGTCTTGGCAGCCTTGGAGTCCCTGCGCCACGGTGATGCGATCACGATCGAGGTCGAATTGGTGTTCGGTCACGCCTGGGCGGCGATGCCGCGATCGGACCAAACGTCCGGGGGGGATTCGGCGGTCAAACCTGTGACCCTGCACCCTAGAACGCCCAAAAATGCCTCCGGGAGCATATAATCCGCCCCACTCGGTCGTCAGGCTTACGCAGTTTGGGGGAGAAGCATGGAGACGTTGTCGAGATCGTGGGTGCTCAGGCGCAACTGCGCCATGACCCCTCGCCAGTCGTGCCTGGCCTTTGTGGTGGTCGGGGCCACGTCCTTGGCGGTCTCTTTGGCTTGGGCGCTCACTGGCGCCTGGATTGTCCTCCCCTTTATGTTGATCGAACTGCTGGTGCTTGCGCTGGCATTTCTGATGTACGCGCGTCACGCCGCCGACCAGGAGCGCATCACGCTCGCCGACGATTCGGTCTGCGTGGAGGTGTACAAGGGTAATCAGCGGGATCGGTGTGACATCCCCCGCCAGTGGTTGCGGTGTGGGATGGAAGACCAGCAAGGCCTGGTTCGGTTGGTGAGTAACAAAAAAGAAGTGTTGATCGGTCAGTTTGTCGGTCAGGCCGATCGCCGGCGGTTTTACGAAGAATTTCGATCAGCGTTGGCCCTGCCGGCGCTGTGACCAGTTGAAACAACAACATTGAATTTGGGGAGAAACTCTCAATGGACGGTCGTTACAACCTGCAGACACCCGTAACGGGTATGGCAACGGACCTGTATGGCCTTCACAACTTTTTGTTGTGGGTCTGCCTGGCCATTTTCGTCGCCGTGTTCGCGGTCATGTTCTATTCCATCTATGCCCATCGCAAGTCCAAGGGCCATAAGCCGGCGGACTTCCATGAAAGCACTGCCGTGGAAATTGCCTGGACGATCGTGCCCTTCCTGATCGTGGTGGTGATCGGCATCTATGCCACTCCGATTGTGATCGCCCAGAAAAATACGGCCGATGCCGACATCACCATCAAGGCCACGGGCATGCAGTGGAAGTGGGGTTACGACTACATCAAGGGCGAAGGCCAGGGCATCGCCTTTGTGTCTGCACTCTCCACGCCCCGTGAGCAGATCGCCGGTCTTGCCCCCAAAGGCAAGAACTATCTGTCCGAAGTGGACAAGCCCGTGGTCGTGCCCGTGGGCAAAAAGATCCGTATCGTCACCACGGCCAACGACGTGATCCACGCATGGATGATTCCGGCATTTGGCGTCAAGCAGGATGCGATCCCCGGATTCGTGCGGGACACCTGGTTTAAAGCGGAAAAAATCGGTGTCTATCGCGGCCACTGTGCAGAGCTCTGTGGCAAGGACCATGCCTTCATGCCCATCGAGGTCCATGTCGTGTCGGCCGAGGACTACACCAAGTGGGTCGCCGCTCAGCCGAAGGCCGCACCAATTAAAACTGCTGCGGTGAGCAGCCCGTCACAACAATAAGCGCAGCCCCTGCGCGTCGCATCCGAATCAAGGAGAACACCATGAGTGCAGTTTTGGGACCTCAACACGGAATCGCCGGTCACGACGACCACGCCCATGATCATCCACATGGCTGGCGTCGCTGGCTGTTTGCCACGAACCACAAAGACATCGGCACGATGTACCTGTGGTTCAGTTTCGCCATGTTGTTTGTCGGCGGTTTCCTGGCCCTGGGCATTCGCGCAGAACTCTTCCAGCCCGGCCTGCAGATCCTGAACCCCGAACTCTTTAACCAGTTCACCACCATGCACGGTCTGATCATGGTGTTCGGTGCGATCATGCCGGCGTTTGTGGGCTTTGCGAACTGGATGATCCCGCTGCAAATTGGTGCCAGCGACATGGCCTTTGCGCGGATGAACAACCTGAGCTTCTGGCTGTTGATTCCTGCCGCCCTGCTGTTAACGACATCGTTCTTCGTGCCGGGTGGCGCTACCGCAGCGGGCTGGACGTTGTACGCACCCCTGTCCACCCAAATGGGCGTGGGCATGGACATGGCGATCTTCGCAGTCCACATTCTTGGTGCCAGTTCTATCATGGGGTCGATCAACATCATCACCACCATTTTGAATATGCGCGCACCGGGCATGACGCTGATGAAAATGCCCATGTTCGTATGGACCTGGCTGATCACCGCCTATCTGCTGATCGCCGTGATGCCCGTGCTGGCCGGCGCCATCACCATGATGCTGACGGATCGTCATTTCGGCACCAGCTTCTTTAACGCAGCCGGCGGCGGTGACCCGGTCATGTACCAGCACATCTTCTGGTTCTTCGGGCACCCCGAGGTCTACATCATGATCCTGCCGGCGTTTGGCATCGTGTCTGAGATCATCCCGACCTTCTCGCGCAAGCGCCTGTTTGGCTACAGCTCCATGGTCTACGCTACGGGGTCGATTGCGATCCTGTCCTTCGTGGTCTGGGCCCACCACATGTTCACCACCGGCATGCCAGTGACGGGTCAGTTGTTCTTCATGTACGCCACGATGCTGATTGCCGTGCCTACGGGTGTGAAGATCTTCAACTGGCTGGCCACGATGTGGAGGGGCTCGATGTCTTTCGAGACCCCCATGCTCTTCGCCGTCGGGTTCATTTTCGTGTTCACCTTAGGGGGCCTGACCGGCATCATTCTCTCGGTGGCACCGCTCGATATCCAGTTGCATGACACCTACTACGTGGTGGCCCACTTCCACTACGTGTTAGTGGCCGGGTCGCTCTTTGCACTCTTTGCGGGCCTGTACTACTGGCTGCCCAAGTGGACAGGTCATATGTACAACGAAACCCTCGGCAAGTGGCACTTCTGGTTGTCGATGATTTTCTTTAACGTGACCTTCTTCCCCATGCACTTCCTGGGACTGGCCGGCATGCCGCGTCGCTATGCGGACTACAACATGCAGTTTGCCGATTTCAACGCCCTGGCCTCCGTGGGTGCTTTTGGCTTCGGATTGACCCAGCTGCTCTTGCTCTACATCATCATCAAGTGCATCCAGGGCGGCCCCAAGTCGGCCGATAACACCTGGGACAGCAATCAAGGTGGCCTGGAGTGGAGCGTGCCGTCGCCCGCCCCCTTCCACACCTTTGAAACGCCCCCGGCATTCAAAGGCCAGGCGCACTAAGTCGGCCATCCCCGCATGCCGCAACAGCGTTCGAACCTACGGCTCGCCCTGATCCTGGCATCAGTGGCGGCCGTATTTTTTGCGGGCATCGTGGCCAAATATCTGATCTATCCCGTATGAGTACCGCGCCTGATTCTCCAGAAAAGAAATCCGACAACAGCCGCATGATGGGCAAGTTGCTGATGGTCGCCATTCTGATGTTTGGCTTCGGGTTCGCATTGGTGCCGTTTTACGAAAAGATCTGTGAGGTCACCGGCATCAACGTGTTGGCCCGTAAAGACAAGCTCAACTACGCCGAAGCACGGGAGTTCGCCAAGAACACCCAGGTCGACACTTCGCGCAGCATCACCATCGAGTTTGATGCCAACGTTCAGGGGGCCATGGTGTTCAAGCCAAAAATCGCCCACATGAAAGTGCATCCGGGCGAGCTGGCCACCGTTACCTATGAAGTGGTCAACGCCACCACCAGTCAACTGGTGGGTCAGGCCATTCCCAGTTACGCGCCGCGCCACTCGGCCAGTCACTTTAAGAAGCTGGAGTGTTTCTGTTTCCAGCAGCAGGAACTCAAAGGTAGCGAGAAGCGCGAGTTCCCCGTGGTGTTTGTGATCGATCCGAAACTGCCCTCGGACATCACGACCATTACCCTGAGCTACACATTTTTTGAAGTCGGTGGACATAAGTCGGCGGCCAATCCCGCGGTGAAGGCGGGGAGCTAAGCGATTGCAGGACGTGAAAGAGGCGGCCGCGCGCCGGTCGGGGTTTTTGCAGACGCTGACGGCCGTGCTCTGGTCGTTTTTTGGAGTCCGCAAAGGCCAGGATCATGATCGTGATATGGCCAGCCTGAAT
>JBMSML010000076.1:0-7166 GCA_049421125.1 Burkholderiaceae bacterium | reverse complement strand
GCGTCTTGCAGAAATCTTCTGAAAAACGAAATAAGAATAATCGAATAAGTATCTGATTATTCGATAGATTTAGACAGACCATCAGTGATGACTCACCTCTTCACCCGGTCATGATCGATAATCCGAACAATCCCGATCCTACTTTCCCACAGACTTGTCCACAGGCTCAAACCCATTGATTTCAGTGGCTGTCGATGCACCGATGGCCGCTACGCTGGACTATGCCTGGTCTGGCGAAACGCTGGCTCACGGCACCTGGGTGGTGGCACCACTGGGCCGTCGGGAGGTGCTGGGAATGGTGATCCATTGGGAACGATTGGGTTCGGCGCGGGGCATGAGCGTCGAGGTGAGTGCGACGCTGCCACCAGAAAAAATCAAAGCACTGGGAAAGCGACTATCTGTGCTGCCTGCGGCCGATCCAAAATGGATCGACCTGATGGCGTTTGCGGCGCGCTACTATCGTCGGCCCTTTGGAACGATTGCCGTGGGGCTCATGCCCAAGTGGCTGCGGAACACCAAGAACTACATTCCAAAAAAAGAAGGCGGGCGGTCGAACGTTGACCGATTAGTCGATGGATTATTGGAAAGTGTGCAAACACCTACTGATCAAACGAGTGTCGAGACGATAGGCGGTCATCGACCGGAACGGGGCTACGATGCGATTCAGGATAAGACTATCAATGCTAGTGAACCCACACTTAATTCTGATCAGTCTAGTGCGCTGGCGGCCATCGCCCGTCCTGGGGTGTTTGTTCTTCATGGAGTGACCGGATCGGGCAAGACCCGTGTCTACACCGAAGCGGCCCGACGTTGCACTGCCTCAGATCGGCAAGCACAGGTCCTGGTCATGGTTCCGGAGATTGGATTAACGCCGCAACTCGTCGGCCGATTCATACAGGCGATTCCGGGAGTAGAGGTCGCAGTGCTGCACAGTGAGGTCACCGAGCGTGAGCGCGCAAGACTCTGGCTATCCGCAGCATCCGGGCGGGCACGCTTGGTGATCGGCACACGCCTAGCCATCATGACTCCGATGCCTCATTTGTCCTTGATCATCGTGGATGAGGAGCACGATCACTCTTACAAACAACAGGAAGGCATGCGCTACTCGGCCAGGGATCTTGCAGTATGGCGGGCGCAGCAGCTGGGCATAACCCTTGTGCTGGGCAGCGCCACTCCTTCGGCCGAGACCTGGGCCCAGGTCCAGCGCCAGAAATACAGTTATCTTGGGTTGACCCATCGCGCGACCGGCGAGCCTGCTGCGACCATCGAGCTGATTGATACCCTTCATGACCCCGCGAAGGAGGGTCTTTGTGAGAAAAGCCGCCGCGCGATTGACCAGGTGTTGGCCGACAGTGGTCAGGTACTGGTTTTCCTGAACCGTCGTGGTTACGCGCCGGTACTGTCCTGCGCCAGTTGCGGTTGGTCGTCCCGGTGTGCCGATTGTGGTGTGGCCACGGTGTTGCACCGCCCGGATCGGATGGCGGATGCGTCGTCACGATCGCCATTAGGTCAGTGGCGTCTTCAATGCCATCACTGCGGCATCGGATCGTCGGTCCCGCGCCAATGTCCGGATTGCGGTGATTCGGATCTGGCGCCGATCGGACGAGGCGTTCAACGCCTGGAAGATACGCTCGTCGCGACATTTCCGGCGGCCAGGATACTGCGCATTGACCGGGACACGGTTCGGCAAGGCAAGGCGCTGGCAGAGGAAATTGAAAAGATTCAACGCCATGAGGTGGATATCGTGGTGGGCACTCAGATGCTCGCGAAGGGTCACGACTTTGCACGCATGCGCCTGGTGGTGGTCGCTGATGCCGACACCCAACTGATCAACCCGGATTTCCGCGCACCGGAGCGGCTATTTTCGACCCTGATCCAGGTGGCTGGCCGGGCGGGTCGCCACGAACAGTCCGGGGTGGCCGCACGTGTCTTGATCCAGACCCGATATCCGCAGCATCGTCTTTACCGCTATCTGCTGAACCAGGACGTGGCGGGGTATGCGCACGCCGAACTGCTCGACCGAGAATCGGCGAATCTACCCCCTTTTTCCCATATGGCGGCCGTGCGGGCCGCCCATCGTGACGAGGCGAAGACTCGAAAATTGCTGCGTTTATTGCGCGACGAGCTGCAGCAATTTGCTGCGCAGCATGGCTGGCCCGTCACGGTATACGGACCCGTCGCACGATATCCTGAAATGCAGGCGGGGAAGTGGCGGGGTCAGATTGTTCTGGAGTCCTCTGCGCGGCCTGCCCTGCATCAGCTTTTAGCCGCCGCGGAGAGTTGGATGGCAGCGCATCGGGAATTGGATTGCCATGTGGATGTCGATCCGGTCGAGGTCTAGGCTGCCTCTGCATTAGCCCGCGGCATCGCGTCGGGCCAAGAGCTCTTCCCAGCGGACCAACAGCTTTTCATTGAGGGAATCAATCTCGGCAAATCGGGCCTGAAGCTGGGCCACACGGGAGCCATCCGACTTATAGGTCTCGGGGTCCGCCAGTTGGACGCCGATTTTCGCCTGTTCCGCCTCGAGCGCCGTGATCTGGTCAGGAATGGCCGCCAGCTCCTGTTTCTCTTTGGAATTCAGTCTGAGCGGCTTTGAAGGCTTGGTCCTCTCTGCGGTATCCGAGGCAGGCTCCGCCTTGTTCGCTGCACTAACAGCCGCAGGCGTTGCAGCGGACTTGATCGAACCGCTCGCCTCTTTCGCCAGACTGGCCGGGCGCTGTCGCACCCAATCCTCATAGCCCCCCACATACTGGCGCCAGTGTGCATCGCCCTCATAGGCAATGGTGCTGGTGACCACCTGATTCAGAAATTCCCGATCGTGGCTCACCAGAAATACGGTGCCCGCATAGTTCTGCAGCAGCTCTTCCAATAAATCCAGGGTTTCAACATCCAGATCATTGGTGGGCTCATCGAGCACCAATACATTGGCTGGCCGTGCAAATAACCGTGCTAGCAAGAGCCGGTTGCGCTCGCCTCCCGAAAGGCTCTTAATCGGTGAGCGGGCCCGCTCCGGGGCAAACAGAAAATCCCCCAGATAGCTCTTTACATGCTTGCGCTCGCCATTGATCTCCACCCACTCGCTGCCAGGGCTAATAAAGTCTTCCAGCGTGGCCTCTAAATCCAGGGCCTCGCGCATCTGATCAAAGTAAGCAATCTCAAGCCTGGTGCCCAGCTTTACGGCACCGCTGTCCGGTGCAAGCACATCCAGAATTATTTTTAAGAGCGTGGTCTTGCCCGAGCCGTTGGGACCGACCAATCCGATTTTATCTCCCCGCAGAATCGTTGCGGAAAAGTCTCGAATCACTGGCCGATCAAATGATTTACATACATCCATGAGCTCTGCCACGATCTTGCCGCTGCGCTCACCACTGGCGATACTCAAGTTGATATTGCCCATCACCTCGCGGCGCTGGGCACGCGCTAGGCGCAGCTTCTCCAGGCGGGCGATACGGCTTACGCTGCGGGTGCGGCGGGCCTCTACCCCTTTGCGAATCCAGACTTCTTCTTGGGCCAGCAACTTATCGGCCCGCGCAAGAGCCTTGGCCTCGGCGGCAAGCTCTTCCTCTTTCTGCACTTGATAGGCAGAAAAATTCCCTGGGTAGCGTTTCAGTTCACCGCGATCCAGCTCCACTATTGCGGTGCAGACATTATTCAGAAACGCTCTATCGTGCGTGACAAATACCACGGCACCCCGAAACGCCAGCAGCAGCTCCTCCAGCCAAAGAATCGAATCGATATCCAGATGGTTCGTCGGCTCATCTAAGAGCAGCACGTCGGGCATGGCGACTAAGGCCTGGGCCAGTGCCACCCGTTTTTTGTTGCCTCCGGAAAGACTAGTGATCATCGCCTTAGGGTCGAGTCGCAGGCGCTGCAAGACTTCATCCACCCGCTGCTCCCATGTCCAACCGCCGATGGCATCGAGTCGCGTTGAAATGGCATCAAAGCGTTCTGCATCGCGCTCATGATCCAGCCGCTCAAATTCCTTGCGCAGTGCTACGGCCTCGGCCAGGCCAATGGCCACCTGATCGAAGATGGTGCTGTTTGAATCCAGCAGGGGCTCTTGCGCCACCGCTGCAATGCGCAGGCCTTGACGCAACTGCAGCGCACCGGAGTCCGCCTTCTGCATTGCCGCAAGAATTTTTAGAAGAGAAGACTTCCCCGTGCCATTTCGGCCAATCAGGCCAATGCGTTCGCCTTCTGCCAGAGAGAAGTCGGCACGCGACAGCAGATCCACATGGCCAAAGGCAAGACAGGCGTCCGATAGAACAAGCAGCGACATGCCGGCTAGAGTAGCGCCAGCGCTTCTTCTGCGGCCACGATGCCTTCATCGGTGGGCACTACCCAGACTTCGACGGCGCTGCCCGGCGAATGGATCGCGGTGATGGCGGTGTTTGGGGCACTTCGGTTGGCCGATTTATCCAATGTCAGGCCTAGAAATCCTAAGCCATCACAGACATCGGCTCTTAATTGATGATCGTTTTCGCCGATGCCGCCGGCAAATGCAATGGCATCAACCCCGCCCATGGCGGCGATTAATCCGCCGGCTTCACGAATCACACGGCGTTGATAGACCTCAATCGCAAATCGGGCCGATTCGCTGCCGTCTTCGCGAAGGGTGCGCATATCGGCGGAGATACCGGAGAGTCCCTTTAAACCAGACTGACGGTAAAACAGGTTTTCCAGGGCCTTGGCATCGAGTCCTTGTTGCACGAGATAGAGAATTACACCAGGGTCCAGGTCGCCGCAGCGCGTGCCCATCATCAGACCGCCGACCGCCGAAAACCCCATGGTGGTGGAAAAACTATTGCCATTTAAACAGGCGCACAGGCTCGAACCGTTGCCCAAATGGGCCATTAACAACCGCCTGCGCGCACCCGGTGTGTGTTCTGCCAGACGCGATGAGATGTAGCGATAGGACAGCCCATGAAACCCATAGCGGCGCACCCCCTGTTCGTAGAGGGCCTGTGTCAACGGGAAAGTCTTCTCGGTTTTTGAGATGCCTGCATGAAATGCAGTGTCGAAGCAGGCCACCTGAGGCACACCCGTAAAAATCTGCATGAAGGCTAAGATACCGCGCAGGTTGTGTGGTTGGTGCAGGGGGGCTAGCGGATCGAGTGCGTGCAATTCATCGAGAATTTCCGGGGTGACCACGATGCCTTTCGAAAAATGCTCGCCACCGTGCACGACCCGGTGGGCCACTGCATGCATATCCATACCCTGGAGCTCTCGGGCCAGCACTGCCTTCAGAATCCTTAGCGCGGCCTCGAGACCGTCTTCGTGATCTTGAAGCGTGAGATCCTCTCTGTGTTTTACACCGTTTTTTGACCATGCGACGAACGGTTTGCCACCGGGTTCTAATCCCTGAACGCTGCCACTGAAAATCGAGGCGTCAACGGCATGATCCGGACCGTCGAAGACCACCGGATGGGTTGAAAATTTTAATGACGAGGAGCCGATGTTGACGGCCAGGATCACGGACGTCGCGGTCCGTTGCGCAACAGTTGCTGAATTCACGTGTCAGAGTGTTAGGGTTTGTGGGTTCTGTAGTGATGGGCCATGAGTTTGGCCAGTAGCGCACTGGCCATGCGCGCGGCGGGCCCATCTGCACGACTGGTCAGCGCCAAGGGAATGCGGGCGCCCAGCACAATACCACTGGAGGTAGCGCCGCCGAGGTACTCCAGTTGCTTACCGATCATATTGCCGGCCTCTAAGTCCGGAGCAATCAGAATATCGGCCTGACCGGCCACGGGCGAATCGATGTTCTTGATCCGGGCCGCCTCGATTGAGATCGCGTTATCAAATGCCAGCGGGCCATCGAGTACTGCGCCGGTGATCTGACGGCGATCGGCCATTTTGCAGAGTGCCGCCGCATCCAGAGTGGAGGCGATGGTCGGTGTAATGGTCTCTACGGCCGACAGAATGGCCACCTTTGGATTGGGATTGCCCAGCACATGGGCCAGTTCAATCGCATTTTGGACGATATCGACTTTTTCGATGAGCGTGGGATTGATGTTAATGGCGCAATCGGTAATCAGCAGTGGCTTACTGTAGAGCGGCACATCGAAGCGCCAGATATGCGAAATACGTCGTTTGGTGCGCAGTGCTGGATTGGTCACCACGGCCCGCATGAATTCATCGGTGTGCAGGCTGCCTTTCATTAACGCTTCGAGTTGACCTTCCGCGGCCATTTTTGCGGCGATCTCGGCCGATGCATGACTGTGGGGCGTATCGACAATTTCAAAAGCATCCAGATTTAAGCCGTGTTCGTTTGCGATGCCGATGATGCGGGCCTTGGGCCCGATCAGTACCGGGCGAATAAGGCCGCCTCCCGCCGCTTCGATAGCACCCTGCAGGGCCCCCTCTTCGCAGGGGTGCACGATGCCACAGGCAATGGGTTCGAGATGTCCCCCTAAGCCCAATAAAGCCTTGAGGCGCGCCTCGGGATCGAAGAGCTGCATTTTCGGCGCATGGATTTTCTCGCGTTTCACTTTGACGGTTGGCGGCAGTACAGTGGCCTCACCGGTGGCGACCAGCTCCTGGCGTTGATTGGTCACCAGACAATCGAAGGTGACCGCCTTAGTGGCATTGTTTTTTGCCAGCGCTTTGATCATGACCGTCAGGGTGTCACCGAGTTTGACTGGCAGCTTGAAATGCAGTTTCTGATCCTGGTAGACCGTTCCAACACCGGGTAATTCGTTGCCCAGCAGACTGGAGATCAGTGAGCCACTCCACATGCTGTGCCCCACGATCTCATGGAGCGGGGTGTCGCACGCGTAAGCGCTGTCTAAATGGGTCGGGTTAGTGTCGCCCGATACGGCGGCGAATCCCTCGATATCGGATTTGGTCAGCGTGCGGACAAGGCGTGCCGAGTCGCCGAGACTGATTTCGTCGAAGGTCTTGTTCTCAATAATTTCGTTGGTGATGACGGAGGACATGGCGGTTGAGTGAGGGGCAATGGTAAGGATCTGCCGATCATACTGCGGTGCAGCAATTATTGCCAGACAGGGCGGTTGACACCGGTCAAAAGTTGTTGAAATTCAATGAAATAGCCCCTAAAGGTAGAATCGGGCCCTTCATCGGAGGTTTGAAGGGATGCCTTCAGGCCGACAACGCGTCTGTAGCTCAGTGGATAGAGTATTGCCCTCCGAAGGCAAGGGTCGCAGGTT
>JBMSML010000075.1:0-7280 GCA_049421125.1 Burkholderiaceae bacterium | reverse complement strand
GTGGTGTTCTTGTTGCTCGGCCTGCCGGTGGCGTTTTCCTTGGCCGCTCTCGGACTGGCCTCGGGATTACTGGCCATTGAGTTGGGATTGTTTCCTGCCGCCTTCATGGCCAATCTGCCGTATCGGATCTTCGGCATCCTATCGAATGAGCTTCTACTGTCGATCCCGTTCTTCACCCTGATGGGGGCGATTCTGGAGCGCAGTGGATTGGCCGAGGATCTGCTGGAAGGGTTTGCCCAATTATTCGGTGGACTGCCGGGTGGATTGGCCTATGCCGTGATTGTGGTGGGAGCGATTCTCGGAGCCATTACGGGAACGGTGGCCGCCTCGGTGATCGCCATGGGCGTGATTGCACTGCCCATCATGATGCGAGTGGGGTACAGCCATCGCCTGGCCACGGGCGTGATCGCGGCCTCGGGCACGATCACCCAGGTGATTCCCCCCTCGTTGGTGTTGATCGTGTTGGCGGATCAACTTGGCCGATCGGTAGGCGATATGTATCTGGGGGCCATTGGGCCGTCGATCGCCCAAGTGCTGATCTTCTTGTTGTTTATTTTCGTGGCATCTCGGGTATCCCCGCGCAGCATGCCGCCACTGCCAGAGAGCGATCGAACGCTGCGTGGCATGGCGCTATTGGTCAGAGTGGTGCGGGGCATATTGCCGTCGCTGGCGCTGATTTTTGTCGTGCTGGGAACCATTTTCATGGGCTTGGCCACGCCCACCGAGGCCGGGGCCATGGGGGTCGTGGGCGCATTGGGCTTGGCCGCGCTTCATCGGCGATTGAACTGGACGATCGTGCGCGAGGGCATGGAGTCCACCATGGGCATCACGGTCATGGTGATCTTCATTCTGATGGGCGCAACGGTATTCACGCTGGTGTTTCAGGGGGTCGATGGTGGGGTGTGGGTGGAGCATCTGTTCACCCGTGTGGGGGCCGATGACCCGGTCACGTTCCTGATCGTGGTCAATATTCTGATTTTTCTGTTGGCATTTTTCCTCGATTTTTTTGAAATCGCGTTCATCGTGATCCCGTTGCTCGCACCCATGGCCGACAAACTGGGCATTGATCTGATCTGGTTTGGGGTGCTCATCTGCGTGAACATGCAGACCTCGTTCATGCATCCCCCATTCGGATTTGCCCTGTTTTATCTGCGCGGGATTGCACCCAAGTCGATTCCGAGCAAAGACATCTACCTTGGCGCAATTCCCTGGCTTGGTCTGCAACTCCTTTTGGTCGGCATTCTGATTTTCTTTCCGCAGATCGTCACCGGTTTTCTGGATAAGCCGCAGGCGGTGGATCTTCAGTCCATTGAAATTCGGCTCGATGACAGCGAGGCCGCTGTGGGAGATGGCAGTGTTTCGCCCGCAGACACTAAATAAAAGGGCGCCTCATCGGCGCCCTCTGATGATCCGGCGGATTACTTTAAACGCCGGTGATCACAGTTTTTGTTTGGCCATAAAGGCATCAAAGCTCGCCTCGGCCACGCGGAACCAGGCCTGCTGATCACGATGGAACGGTCGCTGCTGATCGTAGATCTTTTTAAACGCAGGGCTCTTGGCCAGGGTTTCGGTGATCAGCTCCTGATTGGCCTTAAAACAGGCCTCCATCACGGCCTGCGGGTAGGCACGCAAGACCGCTCCGCCTTGCACCAGACGCTTGAGCGCCACCGGATTTAAGGCATCGTATTTAGCCTGCATCCAGGTGTTTGCTTCGGCCGTGGCCGCTGCCAATACGGCCTTATAGGTATCGGGCAGGGCATCGTAGGCTTTGGCATTGACCTGAAAGCCTAAGGCGGCGCCGCCTTCGTTCCAGCCGGGGTAGTAATAAAACTTGGCGATCTTATTTAGGCCCAGCTTTTCGTCATCGTGGGGGACGGTGAATTCCGCGGCGTCAATCGTGCCTTTTTCAAGTGCGGAGTAGATCTCGCCAGCCGGTAACTGTTGCGTGACCACGCCGAGTTTAGTCAGGACCTGCCCACCCATGCCGCCGGTGCGAAACTTCAGGCCTTTCAGGTCTGCGACGGTTTTGATTTCCTTTTTGAACCAGCCGGCCATCTGAGAGCCGGTGTTGCCGCACAGAAAACTCACCACACCAAATTGCCGCGTGAACTCGTTGAACACCCGCTCACCATCACCGTGTACCCACCAGGCGTTGTACTGCCGACTGTTTAGGCCAAACGGAATGCAGGTGCCAAACGCCCAGGCCGGATCCTTACCAATGAAGTAGTAAGGGGCGGTATGGTTGCACTCGATCGTGCCTTTTTCAACGGCGTCCAAGACCTGAAGCGCTGGCACGATTTCGCCGGCGGCATGCACGGAGATCTGGAATTTCCCCCCGGTGATCTGACCCACCCGCTTGGCCACGAAATCGGCCGTACCGAATAGGGTATCCACACTCTTTGGGAAGCTCGAGGCACAGCGCCAGCGCACCACATCGCTTTGCGCGATGGCCGGTGTACTGATGGCGGCGGTGGCGCCGGCTAATCCAACGGCACTGCTCTTAGCAAGAAAATCACGACGGCTCATGGGGTCTCCTTTTATAGGTGTTCATCTCGCACGGTTATACCGCCTGCCGGCACGCCTATGCCCTAGGTTTTGCCCTGATGCCGTTTGATCTGGGCACGCACCTGCCCGGGGGCCGTGCCTCCAATGTGACCTCGGGCGGCCACTGAGCCGTCGACCCTCAGGACATCGAACACATCGCGCTCAATCAAGGCGCTGAAGGATTGCAGCTCGGCAAGCGATAGCTCCGATAGATCTTTGTGGGCGTCTACGGCGGCGCGCACCGCCAAGGCGACCGCCTCATGGGCATCGCGAAAGGGGAGTCCTTTTTTCACCAGGTAGTCGGCCAGATCGGTGGCCGTGGAGTAGCCCTCCTGCGCAGCCCGACGCATGGCGTCTGGCCGAACGGAAATGCCCGCCACCATCTCGGCAAACACACGCAGGGTGTCCAGGACGGTGTCGGCGGTATCGAACAGTGGCTCTTTGTCTTCCTGGTTGTCTTTGTTGTAGGCCAGGGGCTGTGCCTTCATCAGCATCAGAAGCGCCATCAAATGGCCCACCACGCGACCGGTTTTGCCACGGGCCAGTTCGGGCACATCCGGATTTTTTTTCTGGGGCATGATCGAGGAGCCGGTGCAAAACCGATCGGCAAGATCGATGAATCCCATACGCGGCGTCATCCACAGCACGAGTTCTTCCGAGAGGCGGGAGATATGGGTCATCACCAGCGCGCAGCACTGCGTGAACTCGATGGCGAAATCCCGATCACTCACGGCATCCAGTGAATTCGCACATACGCCATCAAACCCCAAGGTCTTGGCGACCCGCTCACGATCAATCGGATACGAAGTGCCGGCGAGTGCGGCGGCCCCCAGGGGCAAGCGATTCACCCGCTTGCGACAATCGGTCAGACGTTCCTCGTCGCGGGTCAACATCTCCACATAGGCCAGTAGATGATGACCAAAGGTGACCGGCTGCGCGACTTGCAGGTGGGTGAACCCCGGCATGATCGTGTCGGCGTGCTGTTGGGCCTGGGCCAGCAGTGCTTCTTTTAGTGCGGCCAAGGCGATCAGGAGGTCATCGATCGTGGCCCGTACCCAGAGACGAATGTCGGTCGCCACCTGATCATTGCGGCTACGTGCCGTGTGCAACCGTTTACCGGCATCACCGATCATGTCAGTGAGTCGTTTCTCGATGTTCAGGTGAACGTCTTCCAGTGCCAGTGACCATGCAAAAGTACCCGCCTCGATCTCCGAACGAATCTGGGCCAACCCCTTATTTATGTCGGCCAGGTCCTCTCGCGTGATCAGTCCGACATGGGCGAGCATCTCGGCGTGGGCGAGCGACCCCTGTATGTCGTGCAGGGCAAGCCGTTGGTCGAACCCGACCGAACCGGTGTAGCGCTGGACGAGTTCGGATACCGGTTCATTGAACCGTCCGGACCAGCCTTCATTCTTCTTGGAAAATTGTTCGGCCATTTGATTGATACACTTGGAAATATGTGGATTATTGCATCGCGCGAAAGCCGTTTGGCCATGTGGCAGGCCGAACACGTACAAAACCTGCTCTCTAAGGTCTCGGGCGCACCGGTGGAGATCCTAGGCATGACCACGCGGGGCGATCAGATTCTGGATCGCACGCTGTCGAAAGTGGGCGGCAAAGGGCTTTTTGTGAAGGAGCTGGAGACGGCCCTGGAAGAGGGTCGGGCGCATCTGGCCGTTCACTCGCTCAAGGACGTGCCCATGGAGTTGCCACCGGGCTTTGAGTTGGCCTGCGTGATGGAGCGCGAAGATCCGCGTGATGCGTTTGTCTCCAATGATTTCGCCAGCCTGGACGCGCTGCCCGAAGGGGCCATCGTGGGCACCTCAAGCCTGCGGCGCGAGGCGCAACTCAAGGCGCGCTATCCCCAACTGCAGATCGTTCCGCTGCGCGGTAATCTGGATACGCGACTGTCCAAACTGGATCGTGGCGACATGCAGGCCATCATTTTGGCCGCGGCCGGTTTAAAGCGACTGGGACTGGCCTCGCGCATTCGTCAGGTGATCCCGCCGGATGTGTTGCTGCCCGCGGCGGGTCAGGGGGCGCTCGGCATTGAGATCCGTGCCGACGGCCACGGGATCCGAGCGGCCCTGGCACCCTTGGCCGATGACAAAACCTTTCGCGAAGTCCGCGCGGAGCGTGCCGTCTCCCGCGCGCTCGGGGGCAGTTGCCAGGTGCCACTGGCAGCCTATTGCGTTCAGGAGCCGGATGGTCAGACGCTGCGTTTGCGTGCCTTGGTGGGGTTGACCGATGGATCGCGGGTGGTGCGTACGGAATGCACGGGCAAGGATCCCGAGGCCCTCGGCCTGCAGGCGGCCAACGCACTCTCGGACCAGGGGGCCAAGGAAATTCTGCAGTCCCTGGGAGTGGGCTAACGCCGAGGCGTTCGATTTAACGGCGACTTCACAAAGGAGAAGGGTGATGCGTCAGGCATTGCTGGTTCGCCCACAGTGGCATGATTCTCCGACAGCGATCAGTCGTGATCTGCGCGTCATCGCGGCGCCCGTTCAACGTCTTGAGCCGTGTTCGGTGGAGGAATCGGTCGCATCGACCGTGACCCAGGCCAATTCGCCTTGGCTCGTGTTCACCAGTCCCGCCAGCGTGCAGGCCTTCGTGCGCTGGACTGCCACTCAGTCGATAGCGCTCGCGCGGGATTCCGGGGTGCGCGTGGCCACGGTGGGAAGCGGTACACGAGACGAGCTCTCCCGCGCAATCCAGGACCATGCGACAGATGCGCACGGGGCCTGGGCCTTATCCCTCGACAACGCCATTAGTTCGGCCTCGGATGAGAAGGCCGATGCCATGGCGCTCTTGGCCGCGCTGGATAGCGAGCACCATCGCGCGCCGTATGCCTGGTCCGCACAAACCATGTTGGTGATCCAGGCCACGGACAATCGTCCGGTACTCTCGCAGGGGTTACGCGAACGGGGTGCAACGGTCATCGATGCGGCGCTGTATCGCCGTGTGGACATCGACTGGACAGCCGATGTATGGGCCCGGATTGCCCAATACCCGTGGTCCGATTCCGGTGTCATCGTGACATCATCAACGGTCATTGACCGAATTCTGACTATGATGCGTGCCCATCAGATCCGTGTGGAAGATATCGTGTGGTGCACACAGCACGCCACCATCGTGCAGCGACTTCAGGCCGCGGGGATTGCGAGGGTGAGACGAGTCCGTCTGGATCATGAACATCTTGTGAGCGACCTCTTCGATCATGAATACCACTGGTAAGACACTTCTCTCCGCCTTTGTCCTCGCCGTATTGCTAGGCGGGGGATGGTGGCTCATGGACCGCGACCACCCGTCTGGGCCATCGGGTCCGGCCGTTGAGCCGATCGCAAATGCCGCGTCGGTGGCAATGCCGTCGGTCGACCTGCTGAATGAACTGGAGGCCTCGTTACGTTTCGTGTCCGAAACAGTCGCGGTCAACGGTAATATTTCCGTGGGCGTTGCCCTGGTGGATATGCTGGATGCACGTCTGGCGCGTCTGCCCAATCCTGGGATCTGGGCCGAAATGCGCAAGGCATTGGCTGCCGATCGGCAGACCCTGGTGCAACTTCAGAGTGTGGATATCGTTGCGTTGGCCCGACAGCTGGATCTCATCGTGGCGGACATTGACCAATTGCCATTGATATCGGCGCCCCGGCCGCTCATGGATCGGTCCCAACCGAAGGCATCGCCGTCCACGGGTGCGCTCGCCGCGTGGCAGGAGATACTGAACGGGCTTCAGTCGCGGCTCGCGGACGTGATCCGCATTCGTCGGGTCGAGAATCCTGAGGCAGTATTTCTAACACCCGAGCAGGGGGCGCTCGTGGCCGAGCGCTTACGTTTGCGACTCATATCGGCGCGGTTTGCACTGATCTCCCGTCAAGACAAGCTCCTGGAGTCGGACATCGCCCAGTCGTTAAAGATTCTGGAGCAGGCCTTTGATACGGAGCATGAACGTGTCCGGATGCATCGCGAAACGCTGCGTAACGTCGTCAAGACGGCCGGAACGCTCAAGCCCATGACGCCGATGAGCGCATTCGCAGCGTTGGGGGCGTTGCGATCACGCACATCGAACGGTGTTGGAGCACCATGAAGCGGCTGCTTGCCTTCTTGGTGGTAGTGGGTTTGGCCGTCGGTCTGGCCATGGTGCTGGAACTCACCTGGGGCAATGTGACGTTGTGGCTGCCCCCGTATCGAGTGGACATGTCGCTGCAGACGGCCATTCTGGTGTTGTTGCTGGCCCTGGTCATCACCTTACTCGTGGCACGGATCGTGGCGGGCGTGTTGGGTATTCCGGATCGGGTGCGTCGGTTTCGCCGGCGTCGCCTGCAAGAGGCACGTCTGCGTACGCTCTCGGATGGCATCGTCAATTACCTGGAAGGCCGTTTCGCACGGGCCATTAAATCGGCGACTGTGCTGGCCGACGATCCGGCGTTGGCGCGGGATGTGCCATCCGCGCCGCTGGCCGCGAGTGCAATTGCCGCCAGTGCGGCCCATCAGTTGCGTGACAGCACGCTGCGTACACGATGGATGGCCTCCATTCCCACGCAGTCTGCAGAGGGCGAGGCCCGCACACTGGCCGCTTTATTAGAAGCGGAGTTCGCTCTGGATGATCGGGATGGGGCGATGGCCCTAGCGGCCCTAAGCCCGCTCACCAAAGGCGATCGGCGCCATGTGCACACGCTGAGACTGCAACTGCGCGCGAGTCTTTTACAACGTCAATGGGACGAGGTCTTGCGGCTAAC
>JBMSML010000074.1:0-7346 GCA_049421125.1 Burkholderiaceae bacterium | reverse complement strand
GGCCGGAGCGGCACCGGTCGGCTCGCCTGCGGATTCCGCCGAGGCGTCCTCGCGTCGGCCGCCAACGAACTCGAGTTCCGTAATTCGAGCCCGCAGCGAAAATCCCTGCCCCGATCCATCCTTCTTGTCATAGGTCTCAATGTGCGGCTCGGACATGGTCACAAAAACCTGTGAGCCCTTGGACAGATAGGGCTGCAGCTTCTCGACCCGATCGCCCCACATGGTGGCGTTTACCCACTGGGTCGGACGGCGGCCATCGCCACCTTTTCGCCCGTAGTCGAACGCCAGAGAAATATCCATCACTGCTTTACCGTCCGGCGTGTAACGGGCCACCGGTTCGTTTCCCACTCGTGCAACTCCAACCATCAACATAGTGTTCTCCTAAAAAGAGCCCCGATTCGGGACACGACTCAGCATGGGCCATCTGCAATCCGCTGACGATCCCATATTCGGATGAGCCAATCGGCTGATGCCCATGGGCTAGACAACCGCCGGTTTTTTTCTGGGGCACTCCACCAAACCAAACGAGATAATGCCCCAAATGACAATCGCCGCGCCGCAGGCCCAATACACCGCGCTCGGCCCGAACGCCTTGGCCATGCCCCCCCCCATCAGCCCCCCGGTGAATAATCCAAGTGACTGGGTGGTGTTGTAGATGCCCAGCGCTAATCCGCGATGTTCCAGTGGCGCAACCCGCGAGACCCACGAGGGTAAAAACGCCTCCAGCACGTTAAACGACGTGAAAAACAGCAGCAACACCAACCCCCAGATCCAGATGACATGAGGGCTCCACGCAAATCCCAGAATGGCCAGGCCCATCACTGCAATCGCACCAAGAAAGGCCGGTTTGTTACGACCGGTTCGCTCAGCCCAGAAAATCGGTATCACCATTGCGCCAAATGACACGAGCACCACGGGCAGGTAAATCTTCCAGTGCGTGGCCAACGCCATCCCCATATCAATGAGCGCCAGCGGAATGACCACAAACAACGCGGTCTGAACCATATGAATCATGAAGATGCCAAGATTTAATCGCATCAGTTGCCCGTTTGAAAACACCGTGTGACGGGCCTGCGTAAACGAATAGTCCGGCGGCTTTTTGTGCGCCGGCTCACGCATCCGGATCACCGGCCACATGGCCGTAATCACCAGCAATCCGGTCAGCCAGAACAGTCCCTCCATTCCGATCCACATGGAAAGCACGGGCGCCATCACCAACGACAGTGCAAACGACACACCAATCGTTCCGCCAATCAAGGCCATTGCGCGCGTACGCACTTCATCACGGGTCGAATCCGCGAGAAAAGCCGTGACTGCGGCCGAGATGGCCCCGGCCCCTTGCAGGGCACGGCCTACGGCCAGCCATTGAATCGTGGTGGCCAATGCCGCCACAAAACTGCCCAGCGCGAACACCGCCAGCCCCCACACGATCACCCGGCGCCGTCCATAACGATCCGATGCAATGCCAAACGGAATCTGAAGAAACGCCTGCGTGAGCCCATACACCCCAACCGCAATGCCCACCCAGACCGGATCGGTGCCCCCATCGAGTTTCTTGGATTCGGCCGCCAGAATTGGGAAGACGAGAAACAGGCCCAACATGCGCAACCCGTACAGCATCGAGAGCGCCAGACAGGCGCGCCACTCATCTCGCGTGAACCGAATTTTGAAGGATGCATTGGCCATATCGACCGGTTATAGTAGTCGATTGGCCAAAACCGAACGTGCTGCAGATGCCGCAGCCTGCTGAGACTGCACATGAGCGACATGATCCGGGTGCGCGGTGCCCGAACCCACAATCTGAAAGCCATCGACGTGGATCTGCCGCGCCACCGTCTGATCGTGATCACGGGACTATCGGGCTCGGGTAAGTCATCGCTGGCCTTCGATACCCTGTATGCAGAAGGGCAACGGCGTTACGTCGAATCGCTGTCGGCCTACGCGCGACAATTTCTGCAGTTGATGGAAAAACCCGATGTCGATGTGATCGAGGGGCTATCGCCTGCGATTGCCATTGAGCAGAAGGCCACCAGTCACAATCCGCGATCGACCGTTGGCACCGTCACGGAGATCCACGATTACCTGCGACTGCTCTTTGCCCGCGCCGGCGTGCCCCATTGCCCGGATCACCCGGAGCATCGATTGGAGTCGCAGACCATTTCGCAAATGGTGGACCACGTCTTGGGCTGGCCCGACGACACCCGACTGACGGTACTCGCTCCCGTGCTCTCCCACCGCAAAGGGGAACATCTGGACCTGATCCAAAACCTGCGGGCACAGGGATTTGTGCGCGTCCGGGTACAGACAGAACACGGCGATCCCACGATTCATGACCTTGATCAGATGGCCCCACTGACCAAGCATCAGAAACATTCTATCGATGTGGTGATCGATCGGTTAAAGATCAAACCGGAAATACGGCAGCGCCTTGCGGAATCTCTGGAGACGGCCCTGCGCCTCGGGGAAGGACGGGCCATCATTGCCACCGACCCCCAGGTGTCGAATCAATCCCATCATGTTTTCTCCACCAAGTTTGCCTGCCCCGACTGCGGTTTCAGTCTCCAGGATCTCGAACCCCAGCTCTTTTCATTTAACAGTCCGAGCGGTGCCTGCACGGCCTGTGACGGCCTGGGCATGGTGGACTTTTTCGATGCGAAGCGAATTGTGCAATTCCCTAATCTCAGTCTCGCTTCGGGTGCCATAAAAGGATGGGATCGACGTAACGCCTTCTATTTCCAGTTGTTACAAAGCCTATCGGAGCACTATGGCTTCGATCTCGAAACGCCCTACGAATCGCTGCCCATTACCATTCAAGAGGTCCTGCTTCACGGATCCGGCAATACGGTCATCGCCCTGCGCTACCCCGGAGACCGCGGCAAAGTCATGGTCAAAGAACAACCCTTTGAGGGAATTCTCAGGATCATGCAACGCCGATGGGAAGAAACCGATGCCCCGGCCGTGCGTGAAGAGCTCGGACGTTATCGCAGCACGCAGCCCTGTCCCGCGTGTGCCGGAACACGACTTAAACGGGAAGCCCGGTACGTGCGTGTGGGCACGCCCGATCACGAAACGGATCTGCCCAGCCTCTTGCATCGACCCCTGCGGGAAGCCCATGCGGTATTGGCCGATCTTCAACTGCCGGGGATGAAGGCGGCGATCGGAGAAAAAATTCTGTCGGAGATCACGGCGCGCCTGGGATTTCTGATCAACGTGGGTCTGGATTACCTCACCCTGGATCGTCCAGCCGCCACCCTCTCCGGGGGAGAAGGTCAACGGATTCGACTGGCCAGTCAGATCGGTGCGGGATTATCCGGAGTGATGTATGTGCTCGACGAACCGTCGATTGGTCTTCATCAGCGGGACAATGACCGACTGCTCGATACATTGCACCGATTACGTCAGCTGGGCAACACCGTGATTGTGGTGGAACACGACGAAGATGCCATTTTATCGGCCGATTACGTGGTCGATATGGGACCCGGTGCCGGTGAACACGGTGGTCGGATCATTGCTCAAGGGTCCCCGCAGGAGATCCTGGCCCACCCAGACTCCCTCACGGGCGAATACCTTTCCGGACGCCGACGCATTGCCATTCCGACCATGCGTCGAGCCCCCGGCGAACACTGGCTCACCATTACCGGTGCCCACGGTAATAATCTAAAGCACATCACTACGCAGATTCCATGCGGATTGATGGTCTGCGTGACCGGCGTATCCGGATCGGGAAAGTCCACGCTGATCAACGATACGGTGTATGCCGCCGCCGCCAAGAAAATCTACGGGGCCAACGCCGAACCCGCAGCCCATCTGGCCATGGAAGGGTTGGAACATTTTGATAAGGTAATTGCCGTCGATCAAAGTCCGATTGGCCGCACGCCGCGTAGCAATCCAGCGACCTACACGGGATTGTTTACGCCCATCCGAGAACTGTTTGCCCAAACGCCCACCGCCCGTGAGCGTGGATACGACACCGGTCGCTTCTCATTTAACGTCAAAGGCGGACGATGCGAGGCCTGCCAAGGCGACGGGTTGGTCAAAGTGGAGATGCATTTTCTGCCCGACGTCTATGTTCCTTGTGACGTTTGCCATGGACTGCGCTACAACCGAGAAACCTTGGATGTCCGCTATCGCGGAAAAAATATTGCAGAGGTTCTGGATCTGACGATTGAGCAGGCGATGGAATTTTTTCGTGCCGTGCCCAATGTCGCCCGACGGCTTCAGACCTTGTTGGACGTGGGACTGGGCTACGTTCAGCTCGGGCAGAGCGCCACCACCCTCTCGGGAGGGGAGGCCCAGCGGGTCAAACTCTCCCAGGAATTATCGAAACGGGACACCGGCCGCACGCTCTATATTTTGGATGAACCCACTACCGGCCTGCACTTCCACGACATCGAACTGCTGTTACGCGTCCTTCACAGCTTACGGGATGCCGGCAATACCCTGGTCATCATCGAACACAATCTGGACGTGATCAAAACGGCCGATTGGGTCATTGACCTGGGCCCGGAAGGGGGTGAGGCGGGCGGATCGATGGTGGCCGCCGGAACACCGGAGACCATCACCGAGTGTGCGCAGAGTTACACGGGCCGCTACCTGGCCAAGGTTTTAAAAACAAAGGCCTGACGCCAGCACTTTCAGCGGCCGATCCGGCATGTCATAAGTGGCCACCACGATCTCACCCATGCCCAGGGCATGGCCCGTCAACGCACTGATGGTGACCTGATGGGTCACCCAGACCTCAAATTCGCCGGGGCGGGCACGCACCGCGAGATCACGTGCCGCAGCCATCGCGTCCCGCAGCTGATGATCCCGATGGCCATGGCCCTGAAAAAAAGAGTTCAAGGCCGGCCACGGTTCAATGGGGAGCGCAGAGCCCACTGGGCTTAAACGAAATGCCTCGTTCGCCGACTCCAGGCAGCGGCACCATTGACTCGATCGGACGCGCGCCGGAATGAGCCCTTCCTGACGTAGCCACTGACCCACACGTCGTGACTGATGTCGTCCGGCCTCCGACAGATTACGTTGCGTTGTGCAGTCGTTTAATTGAAACCCGGGAGGATCCCCCAATCCGGGCTCGGTCAGCCCATGACGCATCAACACAATGACGCCACCACGCCGCACTGCCTCTCGCACCATGCGACCCGGATGTGTTGACGGTGCGCAGGACGGGCTGGCCTGCAGTCCGCGAGTCGTCCACGCGATGGGGCTGGCCATCACGAGCAGCAGAGCATGTCGACGAGTGATCGGCCCGCTTGTCATGTCTTGATCGTCCGTGGCGAAGCGATTATCGTCTCCGGCACGGGCCGTTGTGACGTCGACACTGGGGGAAGAAATGTCCATAAACTGGCAACCCTATCTGCGTGCAAGCTGGGAATTGGTGATGGAATCCGAAGGCAAAAGCCAGGTCTTCCTTGACCACGAGCTAGAAGCGTATCTGGTGCATATGATCGCGCGAAACTTTCGCAATCATCAGTTTCCTCCCGACATTGTCTGCCTGGAATTTGCCCGGGCGAGAACCCGAGACGACTATCGACAGATCGGAGACAGCTGTCTATTCGTCGATGCCTGGGATGTGAAACGCGCGCGTTTGGTCGAGCGGAATTATTACGAAAAGATGGGGCAGATCGCGTATGCATCCGCCGCGACCGTGACGCGCCCCGTCGAACAGCTTTTCGAACTGGTGGCGCGAGAGTTTGGCACGCTGTCACGGGTGCTGCGACAGCTCAAGCCGCATCTCGCGCCCGACCTTAGATGGCCTTGAACTGATAGCCGCCCGATGCTTTCGTAATGGTGCCCATGGCAGGAAATGGGAAATGAAATCCGCCCGCTACCATGTTGTCATTCACGATCATGTCAAACACCTTGCGTCGTGTCTGCCGAGCCAGCTCGGGATTCATATCAAACACCACCGACCATTCAGGATGTCGGGCAAATAAAGACGGCACATTAGTAAGATCGGCCACATAGATGAAGCGCCTGCCCTGGGAGGTCAGGGTAAACAGCGTATGACCGGGCGTATGTCCGTAGGCCGGCATGGATAGAATGCCCGGCGCAATTTCAGCGCCCGGATTAAATTTAATTAACTGACTGCTTGGCAAGGGGCCAAACACCCGGGCGACCGCTGCAAATGCACCCTTCATCGCCTCCGGCGCGGACTTGATCACGGCCTCATCGGTCCAATAGGCGTGCTCGGGACCGGGCACATGCACCCGCGCATTAGGGTAGACCAACTGCCCATTCTTCGCGCGCAGTCCATTGATGTGATCCCCGTGGAAATGACTGATCACAACATCGGTGATGTCCTGCGGTGAAATGCCGGCGGCGGCCATATTGACCAATAGGCGGCCGGTGGTGGGTGGTCCATTATCCGCAAATCCTGTGTCGAACAGTAGACGCTGTTTACCGTGAATCACAAGAAAGGGCGTGAAAGGAATATCAATGTAATCCGTGGGCAGATTCTGGGCAGACAACAAGGCCTTGACCTGATCCAATGGGGCATTGGTCACAAACTCAGCGCCCAGTGGTCGACGCAACACACCATCATTGATCGCCACGATCTCCATCGCACCAAGGGTCATTTTTCGAAATCCTGGCGACGGCAGGGACGGGACGCCCAGGGCCGCTCCGCCCTGGGCCCATGCGGCGGGAAACATCAGACTGGCGGTGCCGGCCAGACCAGCACCGAGGAATGAACGACGGGTCAGCATCACAATCTCCTGGGTCACGGAAAGTGAAAATAATGGCAGGTTTGACCCGAAAGTCCTTACGTAGATTCCCCAAATCCCATCAGGGTTTGCCCAGCACGATGGGCGATAACATGCGCTCGGCCTTGCGCAATATCTTGAACACATCCAAATCGAACGTCGGCGAACCGGACTCCAGCAGCTCCGCCACCTCGTGCTCCGTACTGGCCGAACCGAGATAGCACCAGGCATCCACCACGTGCATCGTGTCCCCCTCCCGAAAACCAATCGGGCCCGAATATGGCCACTGCGGGATACGATGCTGTGCCACTGCCATGAGCAGGCGAGCGTGATGGAGTTCCGCCCGCTCCTTTCCAATACACGCCCCTCGACAGTGCTTTAGCTGATGACCGAAACACGGGGACCCCGACGCGGCTTTCTCAAGACCAAGCATCACCTTGCAGAGCTGCTCCCGTTGGGCCAGCTCCGACAACATGGTGACGGCATCCCGTTGGCTGCGAAAAATCCCGTACAGATCAGGCTGTGCTCCCAGTTGGAGATCCCGTGCCCAGACCAGCTGGGGCGCAACCATGGGCGAAATACGCCATGCGCAGAGCTCCTTCTGACGCCTTAGCCGCGTGTTGTGACTGGGCAATAGCGTTT
>JBMSML010000073.1:0-7378 GCA_049421125.1 Burkholderiaceae bacterium | reverse complement strand
CAGGGCATTCACGGTTTTGATGGACATCATCGGCCCTTCAAACGTGGACATGCCGTAAAACGAAATCGAGGTGATCAGGAATTTTAGAATCGGATCCGTGCGCAGCTTGTGCCAGGCACCCGATAAGGTCATCACGCCGTTGATCATGCCACCCCAGCTCGGGGCCAAGAGAATCAATGAAAACACCATGCCCAGCGACTGGGTCCAGTCCGGCAGCGCGGTGAAGTGCAGGTGGTGGGGACCGGCCCACATGTAGGTGAAGATCAGTGCCCAGAAGTGCACGATCGATAACCGATACGAATACACCGGACGCTCGGCCTGTTTGGGCATGAAGTAATACATCATCCCCAGAAAGCCCGCGGTCAGGAAAAAGCCCACGGCGTTGTGGCCATACCACCACTGCACCATGGCATCCTGGACACCGGCGTAGGCCGAATAAGACTTGGTCAGGGACACCGGCAGGGCGGCGCTGTTCACGATGTGCAGCAGGGCCACGGTCAGAATAAATGCGCCAAAAAACCAGTTGGCCACGTAGATGTGTTCGATCTTGCGCTTGAAAATTGTGCCGAAGAACACGATGGCATATGACACCCAGACCACGGCGATCAACAGATCAATCGGCCACTCGAGCTCCGCGTATTCCTTGCCGCTGGTAATGCCCAGAGGAAGGGTCACGGCCGCCAGAACAATGACCACCTGCCAGCCCCAGAAGGTGAAGGCGGCCAGGCCATCGCTAAACAACCGGGTGTGGCAGGTGCGCTGGACCACGTAGTACGAGGTGGCGAACAAGGCGCTGCCACCGAACGCGAAGATCACGGCATTCGTGTGCAGGGGTCGCAAGCGCCCGTAGGACAGAAACGACCAGTGCGGCGTCAGATCGGGAAACGCCAGCTGGGCCGCCACAATCACGCCCACCAACATGCCGACCACACCCCAGATAACGGTCATGATCGCGAACTGTTTCACGACCTTGTAGTTGTACTCACCTGCTGTGTTCACAGCCATGATGTGATTCCCCCTGAGATTGGAATAATTGCGAGCCTAAGTGTATTCCCCAAGAGGAATATAGGGCTTGATATACGTCAACGGTCGTGCAGTCGAGCCGATGCCCTAGACAAACAGGGGTGCCGGACCAGCCCTGCACCGTGGGGTGTTGGGTCAGTGCTTGTCTTGGGAGGGGCGGTCGTCGTCCATCAGGATGCGGCGCGCGGGACCTTCCACATCATCGAATTGTCCGGAATCGGACATGCGAAAAAACAGCCAGACCGCTGCGGCAATCACCACTAGACTAATGACAATCAGGAGAGGCAGCACGTCCATGGGCACAGAGTAACACTCAGTGCCGAAGCAGTCGGGCGGAATTGAGCACCACCAGCAGTGAGCTCGCGGCCATGCCGACCGATGCCACCAGGGGGCTGATCATGCCGAGGGCGGCAAAGGGAATCGCCACCACGTTATAGGCGAGCGCCCAGGCCAGATTCTGGTTCAGGATACGCCGCGCCCGATGGGCAATCGCAATCGTATCGGCCACTGCGGTCAGACTGTTGCCCACGAGATAGATATCCGCTTTTTGTCGGGCCAACGGTGCTGCGCTATTCACGGCAATCGAGACATCGGCCTGGGCGAGCACTGGGGCATCATTATGACCGTCGCCCACCATGAGCGTGATGTGGCCCTGATCCTGAAGGGCTTTGACGCGCTCTTTTTTGGTATCCGGTGTGCAGTGTCCGATCGCGTGGGCAGAATCGAGCGAGAGGGCCTGGGCCAGTCGTGCCACCCGCTCGGGGTGATCGCCACTCAGACACCACACGCGCATGCCGAAGGCGCGCATACGCTGCACCAAGGGAAGTGATTCTGGGCGCAGCGTGTCCTGAATGGAAAAGCCGGCGCGGATCACGCCATCGATCGAGAAGAACACCGTGCAGTCGGCCGGCCATGGGGCGGTGGTGGAGACCGCTGGATCGGATTGCGCAAAGTGCTGCGCACCGAGTCGCAGGTGCTGATCATTCAGATCGGCGTAAATCCCAAGACCGGCGTACGACTGGGCGTGCTCCGGTCGTTCTGCGCGTGGGCGGAGTCCGCGCGCCGTCATCTCTCGGCGTGCGGTGTGGGCGATGGCCTGGGCTAAGGGATGCACACTTTCCTGGGCGATGGCGGCAATCGTGGGCCAGAGGTTCGGGTCACCGAATCCCATCTGCACGTCGGAGCGTGAGGGATCAGTAAGCGTGCCGGTTTTATCGAAGATCACATCGCGCACTGCGGTCAACCGCTCTAGGGTCTGTGAACGGCTAACGGCAATACCACCTTCGAGAAGTCGCGCCAAGGCCGCGGCGTAGGCGGCCGGGCCCGCCATCGATAAGGCACATGGGCATGTGACCACCAAGACAGCGATCACCGAGGGCAGCCACTGCTGCACACCCTGACCGAGGCCAATCGATACGGCGATCAGTGTCATGCTTAATAGCAGTATGCCGGCCGTGAAATAGCCACCGATGCGATCGGCCCATGCGACCCATTGAGGACGGTCCGTGGCGGCCTGTTCGGCGAGTTGCGATAACCGCGACAGCGTGCCCTGGCTTGGCGGGGTGTCTATCTCCATCTCAATGGCCGGTCCCAGGTTTACGGATCCTTCGGTCATGCGATCCCCACGATGACGGGTAACAGGCAAGGCCTCGCCCGTGAGCCAGGACTGATCGACTTCCGTAGTGGGAGAGAGCAGCAGACCATCGGCGGGCAGACGATCCCCCGAGTTCACACGCACGCGATCCCCGATGCGCAGATTCCAGGGGGCGACGTCGGCGATATCGGGGGCGACGCGATGGGCCAGTGTGGGCAGCGCTGTGGCCAGTTTTTCGCGTTGAGACGATGTGCGTGCGCGGATCTTGGCCTCGACCCATCGCGCACCCAAGAGCAGAAACACAAACATCGATACCGAGTCGAAGTAGACCTCACCCGTATGACTCATCCAGGCCCAGACACTGGCCGCAAATGCAATGATCAGCCCCAGGCTCACCGGCACGTCCATGCTCAGTCGGTGCTGCCTTACGGCGCGCCAGGCCGATTCGAAAAACGGTGTGGCGCTGTACACCATGACGGGAATAGTGATCAGAAGACTGGCGGTGCGCATCAGTGACCGAACGTCGTCATCCAATCCGCCGCCTTCCAGATATTCGGGATAGGCATACATCATGATCTGTGCCGAGGCGAGTCCGGCCACAAAGAGCCGTCGCAGTGCAATCCGTTCGGAGGCTCGGCGCATCTGCTCCATGGGGGCCGAGCCCAGTGGCAGCAGGGCGTACCCCACGCGATGAATCTGTTGGGCAATCGCCGAGAGGGTGATCTGTGTGGGTTGCCATTCGATGAAGAGTCGCGCGGTGCTCGCGTTGGCCCGTGCCTGCACGACCCCCGGCGTTTGGGCCAGGATTTTTTCGATCAGCCAGGCGCAGGCCCCGCAGCGCAGACCCTCAATGGCCAGGGTGGTCTGGGCGCTTGCTTGGATATGTTCATGCGTGTCCTCATTGACCTGCACGTGTTGCGCATTCCACTGCGGATCATCCAAGAGCTGTGCCCAGGGGGCTAAGGACTCCAGGGTTTTGATGTCCAATGCCTGCGCACTGCGCTGTTCGTAATAACTCTGGGCGCCCGCGCTGATGATGGCGTTGGCAATCGATTGGCAACCGATGCAACACACGGGTTGAATGCTCTGGTGGTACGCCACTGTCCATGTGCTTCCCGGGGGCACGGGCTCCCCACAGTGAAAGCATGTGGAGGGCTGCGGCGGTGTTGCTGCGGCGTGGGCAGAGGCAGCGGTCAAGGCAGACCCGCCCCGCCAATGCAAAATGCATCGAACCAGGTCACGGTGATCACGCCCGTGGCGCGCAAGAGTCCCCAGGTGCCGAAGATCACGATCAGGCCGCCCGCGATTCTCCGAACGCTCGGATGACTCACGATGGAGGCGGCGGTGTGGGAGGCCAACGCCGTGAGCCAGAGTGCCGGAATCGTGCCAAGACCGAAGGCCACCATCCACAGCGCGCCCTGGGTCGCCGATCCCGATACGGATGCGGTGACCAGCATGCTGTAGACAAGCCCACAGGGCAGCCACCCCCAAATGGCACCGGCGCGGATGGCATTGATCAGTTGTCGGCCTCGATGACGACGGTGCGGTGTCTGCGGCACCAGGGTGGCGGTGGCCAAGGGCGAGAGGAGTTTCCAGACCACCTGGCCCATGCGCTCGAGTTGAACAATGCCGCTCCAGACCTGGGCCACATGCAGGCCCAGTGCGACAAGAATCAGGTTGGCGGCGATGAAGGCGAAATCCCGAATCATCACCAGCGGTGCGTTGGCCAAAAAGAAACTCCCAAACGCCCCCACCAGCAGCCCCATCAGACTGTAACTGAGCACGCGGCCCAGTTGCCAGGCGAACAGCTCCGCACCCCGCTGGGCGGCGGTGTTGTTCAGATTCTGTCGATTGGTCTGTCCGGCGGCGATGGCCAATCCACCGCACATCGCCAGACAGTGTCCGGCCGACCATACGCCGATCAACAGGGCGCTCAAAGGAAGTGAGGTCATGACAGGATTTTATGCGGCGAACGCCGTGCTCGCCGTTGACGCCATTGTTGCGGTGAGGCTATGACGTTGCGCAGTCGGCCCAGGCGGGCGCGTGGTCCGAGGGTTGCTCCAATTTCCGCGGTTCGGTATCGATGTCAATCGCGCGGCAGCGCTCGGCCAGGGCGGCAGACAGTAAGACATGATCAATGCGCAGACCGCGGTTACGTCGAAACGCACCTTGTCGGTAGTCCCACCAGGAGTAGATCTGATCGGGCTGATCATGAAGCCGAAACGCATCCCGCAATCCCAGCGACAGCAGTCCAGAGAACTGTTGGCGCTCCGGTGTCGAGCATAAGACCTGTTCATGCCAGATCGCGGGGTCATGCACGTCGCGATCCTCGGGGGCGATGTTGTAATCCCCCACCATGGCCAGCTGCCCATGACGGGATAACTCCTGCCCGATATAGTCGTGAAGGGCGGATAACCATCGCAGTTTGTAGTCGTACTTGTCGGTCCCCACGGCCGCGCCGTTGGGCACATACACGCTGATAAAGCGTATCGCCGCAGGGCGCTGCGTTAGCGATGACGTCAAGGCCCGCGGCTGCAGTGTCGCCGCGATGAGGCGCACCTGCTCATCCGGAAATAAAGGATTGTTCACCACGACATCGGTCGGAGGCTCGAAGGCCTCGGCACGTGCCAGGATCGCCACGCCGTTATAGGTCGGCTGTCCGGCAAAGACCACGTGGTAACCGGCGTCGTCAATCTCCGCTTTTGGAAACTTGGCATCGATGAGCTTCGTTTCCTGCAGTCCCAGAAGATCGACCTGGGTGTGGTCAAGCCACTGCAGCACGTGCGGCAAGCGCACGCGCAGGGAGTTCACATTCCAGGTGGCGAGTTTCAACTCAGAGTAAACCGTTGTGACGCAACAGGGGTTCGACCTGAGGTTCACGGCCACGGAAGGCCTTAAACGATTCCATCGCCGGACGGGAGCCGCCCACCGACAACACTTCTTTCCAGAAGTGCTCGCCCACCTGCCCGTAGCGCGCCACGCCCATCTCTTCAAAGGCCGCATAGGCATCGGCGGACAGGACTTCGGCCCACTTGTAGCTGTAGTACCCCGCAGCGTAACCGCCGGCAAAGATATGCGAGAAGCTCTGGGCAAACCGATTAAATTCCGGAGGCATCAACACCGCGATCTGTTTGCGTATGTCCCAGAGCATGGCTTCAATTGCCTTGCCGATATCGGCGGGCGTGTCCTGGTCGGCTGGCTTGAGGCCCATGTGAATGCGCATGTCGAACACCGAGAATTCAATCTGTCGCAGCATGAACAGGCCGCTTTGGAAATTCTTGGCCGCGATCATCTTGTCAAAGAGATCCCGTGGCAGGGGCGCGCCGGAGTCCACATGGGCGGTCATATGCGACAGGTTCTCCCACTCCCAGCAGAAGTTCTCCATGAACTGGCTCGGCAGCTCCACCGCATCCCATTCCACGCCGTTGATGCCGGAGACTTCCAGTTCGTTCACGCGGGTGAGCAAGTGGTGCAGCCCGTGTCCGAATTCGTGGAACAGGGTGATGACGTCATCGTGGGTGAGGGTAGTGGGTTTACCGCCCACCGGAGGTGCGAAATTGCAGTTCAGAAGGGCCACTGGCGTTTGCACGCCATCGGGCAGACCGCGACGGCCGCGTGAATCGTCCATCCACGCACCACCGCGTTTCGTGCTGCGGGCATACAGATCCAGGTAGAGATGACCGATGGCCGCTCCCGAACGCACCACCTCGAACAGTTGCACATCCTGGTGCCAGGTGGGCAGTGGGGCCATTCCAATCATGGGTTTGATCTCGACACTGAATAGGGTCTTGACCACGCGAAATAGTCCCTGCAATACCCGCGGTAGCGGAAAGTATTGACGGACCTGATCTTCCGAAAATGCGTAGCGTTTCTGGCGCAATTGTTCGCTGGCAAAGCCGACATCCCAGGCCTGCAGGGATGAAATTCCCAGCTCAGCGGCGGCAAAGGCGCGTAATTCGGCCAGATCGTTTTCGGCCGCCGGCCGCGCCTTGCTGGCCAGATCCATCAGGAAGTCGATGACCTGTTGTGGCGTGTCGGCCATCTTTGGCGCCAATGAGACGTCCGCAGCGTTGGCATAGCCCAGAAGCTGTGCCTGGGCCTGGCGCAGTTGAAGAATCTCTCCCATGACCGGACCGTTGTCGTGCAGCGCGCCTTCGGTGGCAATCTCGGAGGCGCGAACGGCCTGCTTGCGGTACACCTCTTCGCGCAGCGCGCGGTCCTTGGCGAATTGCAGAATCGGGCCGGTACTGGGGTGTTGCAGGGTGAAGACCCAGCCGGAGAGGTCACGCTGCGCGGCCTCGGCGGCAGCGGACTCCACGGCGTAATCCGGTAGTCCGTCCAGACGCTGCCGATCGGTGATGTGAATGATGGTGGCGTTGGTGGAGTCCAAGAGCTGCTCGGAGAACTTCTGGTTAAGTTGCGCCAGACGTGCCTGCAGATCCGCAAATTGTTTTTTCTGCGCGAGGGCGAGTTCCGCTCCGCCCAAACGAAACGCCCGCAAGGAAATATCCAAAGCCCGCTGCCGAGCGCGCAACACATCGTCGTTGGCGGCCATTGGGGTTTGAGTGATCTGCGCGGCCAAGGCCTTGGTTTTTTCAAACAGTGCCGGATGTTGGGCGAGTTCGGTCCAGAACTCACTGACCTGTGCCAATCGACTATTGATCGCCTCGCGCCATTGCGGGGAGTCCATTACGCCTGACATGTGATGAACCGCACTCCAGGCGCGGCTCAACCGTTCGGTGGCATCGGTTAGCGGTTCCA
>JBMSML010000072.1:0-7600 GCA_049421125.1 Burkholderiaceae bacterium | reverse complement strand
TTGGCCCCCTTGACGGAGGCCACCGCGCGGGCGCGCAGCAGGGCCACGCCACCGCCGGCCACGATGCCTTCTTCCACGGCCGCGCGAGTCGCATGCAACGCGTCTTCGACACGGGCTTTCTTTTCTTTCATTTCCACCTCAGTGGCGGCACCCACGCGGATCACGGCTACACCGCCAGCGAGTTTTGCAACACGCTCTTGGAGTTTCTCGCGATCGTAGTCGCTGGTGGCTTCTTCGATCTGAACACGGATCTGCTTGACGCGGGCTTCGATATTTTTGGCATCTCCGGCACCGTCAATCAGGGTGGTGTTTTCTTTGCCGATCTCCACGCGCTTGGCACGGCCAAGTTCCTGCAGCGTGGCCTTCTCCAGGCTCATGCCGGTCTCTTCGGAGATCACCACACCGCCGGTCAGGATGGCCATGTCTTCGAGCATCGCTTTGCGACGATCGCCGAAGCCAGGGGCCTTGACGGCTACGGTCTTCAGAATGCCGCGCATATTGTTCACCACGAGGGTGGCCAGCGCTTCGCCTTCCACTTCTTCCGCCACGATCAACAGCGGACGGCCCGACTTGGCCACCTGCTCCAACACGGGCAACAGATCGCGAATATTGGACACTTTCTTATCGTGCAACAGGATGAACGGATCATCGAGCACTGCGATTTGTTTCTCGGGGTTGTTGATGAAGTAGGGCGACAGATAGCCGCGGTCAAACTGCATGCCTTCCACGACGTCGAGTTCGTTATTCAGGCTCTTGCCGTCTTCCACCGTGATCACGCCTTCCTTGCCCACTTTTTCCATGGCCTGGGAAATGATGTCGCCGATTTCCTGATCGGAGTTGGCGGAGATCGCACCGACCTGGGCAATCTCTTTCGAGGTGGTGCAGGGTTTGCTGATCTTCTTAAGTTCTTCAGTGATCGCGCCCACGGCCTTATCGATACCGCGCTTGAGATCCATCGGATTCATACCGGCGGCCACGTACTTCATGCCCTCGCGCACGATGGCCTGGGCCAGTACGGTCGCAGTGGTGGTGCCGTCACCGGCGGAGTCGGAGGTCTTGGAGGCGACCTCCTTCACCATTTGTGCGCCCATGTTTTCGAACTTGTCTTTGAGTTCGATTTCTTTGGCCACCGAGACACCGTCCTTGGTGACGGTGGGGGAACCGAACGAGCGCTCGAGGACCACGTTACGGCCTTTAGGGCCCAGGGTCACTTTCACTGCGTTGGCCAGAATATTGACGCCGGCCACCATCTTGTGACGTGCGTCATCGCTGAACATGACTTGCTTCGCTGCCATTGTTGTTTGCTCCGTTAAATAAGTTGTGAGAGTTCGACTGTGCGTGAAATGAGACGAGGCTTAGGCGATCACCGCCATGACATCGTCTTCACGCAGGACCAGCAGTTCATCGCCGTCGACCTTTACGGTCTGGCCGGAGTACTTGCCGAACAGCACTTTGTCGCCCACTTTCACGTCGAGGGCGCGGACTTTGCCGTCTTCCAGAATTTTTCCGTTGCCGACGGCCAGTACCTCACCCTGATCGGGTTTTTCAGCGGCGTTGTCGGGGATCACGATGCCAGAGGCGGTTTTTCGCTCGTTGTCGAGGCGTTTGACCACGAGGCGGTCGTGCAGAGGACGCAATTTCATTGTTAAGGCTCCATTCCTAAAGAGACGAGGTTGAAAAAAGTCTCGGGGGAGGGTGCTGTTAGCACTCACCGCCCTTGAGTGCTAATAATAGGGGCACCCCTCTTGGATTTCAAGGGAGGCGGCTTTTAAGGGTAAACCCCTGGGTTAGGGCTGAAATACGGCGCGGGCGGCCGATGGGGGGGGTGGGGGATGCGGAGCGCTCGCCTACCCGCCGAAAAACTTGGTTTTCTGCTCTTTCAGGCTCTGGCAGTCGATGCAGCGGATCTTGCTGAGTTTCAAGCGGGCCGCCGGGATCTTTTCACCGCACTCAATGCAGTGCTTGCCATCGAAGTCGGGGCTGGTCTCGGGGGCGATACGGCGACGGGCCTCTTCCAGGGCGTCCTCGTTGAACTGGGCCTCGATGGCCGACGCACGATCGCTGTCATCAGTGAGTTCAAAATAGTTCTCGTTTTTTTCCAGTGCCATAACCTTGTCCCCGCGGGTGTATCCGAATGGTGTTTTGGTGACACATGTTCATAATGGCGCCACCTATTGTCGTAAAAGCGCGCAACTATCTCACGAAGTGACCAGAAACGCACGCACAAAACTTGGACTTGTTCTGGCCCTTTGGCCAGTGTGGGCGGTGGCCCAGATGGCACCGATGTTAAAGCTCGCGCCGCTGCCATCCGAGGTGCATCAATTGGTGAAGGAATCGGGTCTGCCCGAGTCGGCCTGGACCGTGGCGATCGTGCCGCTGCCGCCGGTGGTGGTCATGGGTCCGGTGATTCATGGCGTTGGTCTGAACGCTGATGCTCCTGTTAATCCAGCCTCGGTGATGAAACTGGTGACCACGCGGGCGGCGCTCGGGTTGTTGGGCCCGCAGTTTCGCCATCGCACGCGATTGGCCACGACCGGTACGATCGATCAAGGGATTCTGCGCGGCGATGTCTATTTTCAAGGGGGCGGCGATCCCAAGCTCGTGGTCGAGGATTTGAGCGAAATCGCGCAGCGGCTGAAGGCTTTAGGCATTGCCCGCATCGAGGGCCGTCTGCTGATTGATGGCAGCCGGTTCGATGAACCAGAGATTGATCCCGGACAGTTTGATCGTCGTCCGACATCGACTTATAACGTGGGTCCGCACGCGGCGATGGTCAATTTCAAGTCGGTGCGCGTGTCGGTGTGGCCCGAAAACAATCGTCGAATTCGTGTGGTCACCGAGCCGAAGATTCCGGATCGGGAGCTGGCGGTCAATGTGAAGCTGATTGATGGGGGGTGCGGCCGCTCGAGTGTGTCGGCCCATAGCGAGGGGCGATCCACGCTCAAGGTCGTGGGCACCATGGGCCGCAAATGCAATGGTGTGGACTTCTACGTGAGCGTGATGGATCACGCCCGTTTTTCTTATCTGGCGTTCAAGGCGGCCTGGGAAGAAGTGGGCGGTGTCATGAATGCGGAGCTTGGGACCGGGACCACTCCGCCGGGGGCCAAAACCCTGCTGGAGTGGGAGTCGCCCAGGGCGCTTATCGAGTTGGTGGCCGACATCAACAAAATGAGTAACAACCCGATGACCCGACAGCTGTTCTTGAACCTATCGGCCGCGGAGGGCCGGCCGGCCACGCGACTCGCTTCTACCGCTATCGTGCGGGATTACCTGGCCTCTCGCGGCATGGTCTTTCCGGAATTGGTGATGGATAACGGGTCGGGCCTCAGCCGCGAGGAGAGAATCTCTGCCGCCAGTCTGGCGCGGCTCCTGACCGATGCAATGCTGGGTCCAGATGCCCAGCACTGGGTGGAGACCCTGCCCATGGTAGGGATCGAGGGCACCGTGCGCAATCGATTACGCAACAGTGTGCTGGAGGGTCGGGCCTGGCTGAAGACCGGTACTTTGGAAAATGTTCGAGCGCTGGCCGGATATATCCGTTCGGCCGAAGGTCGCTGGGTGGTGTTTGTGGCGATGGTCAACCATCCGGAGGCAACACGGGCTAAAGCGGGCATGGAATCTCTTCTTAAGTGGGCATACACTTACCACTAAATTTTAATATAAGTTATTGATTTATAATAGATTTTTTTGTATTGCAGGGGGTGTGCTCCTGTGTTCCAATCGGATGCATGACGGATCCGAACGAAACCCCCGCCGCAGTCCTGCCCGGCTGGGAATCCATAAAACAGCGCACGACTACCTTCATCGTGGTGGGCCTGTTGGCGATGTCGACGTTGCTGACCCAGGGCGGTCGGGACCGGTTAGGGGCATGGACGGCGCTGGCCATGGAGGCCTTGTCGCCCCGACAGATGAACACCATGTTTTCCGTCTTGCCCACCAATCTGACTGTGGAGCAGCGGCGGGTGGCCCGTTGGATTGCCAGCCGGCACCGGGTGTCGATGGGGGCAATCGAGCAGTTGGTGGCCGCCGCCTTCGAGACTTCGGGCACGTTTCGTCTGGATCCCTTTCTGTTGTTGGCGGTGATCTCGATCGAGTCGGGTTTTAATCCCCTGGCCGAGAGCCAACAGGGGGCGGTGGGACTGATGCAGATCATGCCCAGGGCGCATGCGGACAAACTGAAAGCCTTTGGCGGGGAGAAACAGGCCCTGGACCCCCGGGTGAACATGCAGGTCGGGGCGATGATCTTGCGCGAATACATTGATCGCTTCGGGTCGGACGTGGCCGCCCTGAAGGCCTATGTGGGATCGTTGGGGCAGCCCACGGAGTATCCCCAGCGGGTGCTTCAGGTGCGCGAGCGGCTTCAGGCCGCCGCAGTGGGTCGCGTTTTGGCCTAACCGATCCGCATCGGCCCGATCAGTCTGCCTGCACCACCACGCGCTCAGCGATCAGCTGGGCGATCTCCTGCTGAGAGAATCCGAAACCGCTCAAGATATGGCGAGAATGTTCCCCGAGTTCGGGAGCGGGTTTGGGTTCGGGGCGCGGTAACGCGCTGAATTTCACCGGATGGCCCACGCCTTTTACACGGCCCGCTTTGGGATGGGTGGTCTCGACCACCATCTCACGCGCAATCGCCTGAGGATGGGTGAAGGCTTGCGCGATGGAGTTCACAGGGCCGACCGGAACGCCTGCGGATTCCAAGGTGGAGATCCAGTAGGCGGTGGGATGCTGGGTGAGCACCGACTCAATGGCCTGGGTGAGTGCATCCTGATGCGCAAGGCGCTGCGTATTGGTCTCAAAGCGTGGATCGGTTTTCCATTCCGGATGGCCCAGCGTGTCGGCAATACGCTCCCAGTTGGGTTGATTGGCCCCGCCGATATTCACGTATCCGTCTTGTGTTTGAAACGCTTGGTAGGGGGCCGTTAGCGGATGGGCCGATCCGAGCGGCCCGGCCGAGACACCGGTTGCAAAAAACATCGCGGCTTGCCAGTAGGTCTGCTGCATGGCCGCCTCCATGAGCGAGGTCTCGACCAACTGACCCTCGCCGGTTTTCATCTTATGAATCAGTGCGGCCAAGATGCCGACACAGGCCAGAATGCCGGCATTAATGTCGGCCACCGAGTTGCCGGTTTTCGCTGGGGCCTGGCCGGGGTAGCCCGTGATGCTCATCAGGCCGGAGAAGCCTTGGGCGATGAGATCGAATCCCGGTTTTTCAGCCAAGGGGCCGGTGCGGCCATAGCCGGAGACCGCAGCATAGATTAAACCGGGGTGAATCTTTTTCAGATCGGTGTAACCGATGCCCAGTTTCTCCATGGTGCCCATACGGTAGTTCTCGGTGAGCACGTCGGACTGCACGACCAAGCGCTTCAACACCTCGACGCCTTTGGGATGTTTCAGATCCAGGGCAAGGCCACGCTTATTTCGATTGAGCACGAGAAACGGTGCCGATACACCATTGACCCGCGGTTCGCGGTAACTGCGCGAATCATCGCCACCGGGAACCTTTTCAATCTTGATCACGTCGGCACCCATATCTGCGAGCATCATGCCGCAGGTGGGCCCGGCCATGATCTGGGCGAGTTCTAAGACTTTAATGCCGGCCAACGGGCCGCGTGAAGATTCAGTCATGAGCACGTGTTCAAGAAGAAATCAGCGACCGATGAATTGGGGCGGTTCTTTCGCCAGGAAGGCCTGGTATCCGATGCGAAAATCTTCAGTGTCAAAACAGTCAAAGCATTCGTCTTTCTCGGCCGCGGTCAATGGGGCGGGGTTTGCTAGGCGCCGCGCAAACGCTTTGTGCCACCGGGCCACAAGCGGTGCCCCGGTGGCCACGCGCTGCGCACAGGCCGTGGCCTCGGTGGCCACCTGATCATCGTGCACCACGCGCGAGACCAGACCGATGCGCAGGGCCTCGGCGGCATCAAAGATGCGGCCTTCCAACAATATCTCCAGGGCTTTACTTCTGCCCACCAGGGCCGCGATTGGGGCCATCTCGCTGTAGGCCATGACCAGCCCAAGATTTTTGATGGGTGCGCCAAAGCGGCTCGACTCCCCGCAGATGCGGATGTCGGCCAGTGCCGCGATCTCTAAGCCACCACCAACGCAGATGCCATGGATCTGCGCCACGATGGGGTGGCGGCAGGACTGAATGGCCTGCACGGTGCGATGCATGATCTCGCCGTAGGCAATCGCCTGTGCTTTGTCGGCACGTTCGGTTTTGAATTCGCTGATGTCATTGCCCGGCGAGAATGATTTTTCTCCCGCACCCCGAATCACAATGCAGCGCACGCTGTCATCGTTGGACAACTGTTCAAACGATTCCCCGAGTTGACGCCACAAGGGTTTTGTCATGGCATTAAGCTTGTCGGGGCGGTTGATCGTGAGGGTCACGATGGACCCTTCGCGGGATTGCAGCAGGATGTCGGACATGATCAGTTCAGCGGACAGTAATAGGGTTGGATAACCATTAACGATAGAAGTATTCAACTAGGCCCATGCCGGTCACGGGGATGTAGGTCACCATCATCAGCACGGCAAAGAGCACGCCGATGAAATAGATGTTGACCCGGGTGACGTCCCAGACGCTGCACTTGGCAATCGAGCTGGCCACCATCAGCACGCTGGCCACCGGCGGTGTCTGCTGTCCGATGCCCAGGTTGATGGTCACGATCAGTCCGAAGTGCACGGGGTCAATGCCCGCCGACAGCACCAGGGGCATGACCACGGGGACCACCAGAATGATGGCAGCCGCCGAGTGCAGGAACATGCCCAGAAATAAAAACAGCACGTTGAGCAGCGCCAGTACAAAGTACTTGTTGTTGGTGAGCTCGGCCACCTTGGTCGCCAGTGCTTGTGGCGCGGCGATCTCGGTGAGGTAATTGCCCAGCAGCGCGCTGGTGGCCACCATGAGCATGACCACTGCGGTCTGTGAGCCACCTTCCATAATGGCCTCCCGCAGGTGTTTGACATCTAACTCGCGATAGATCACTAGGCCAATGAGGAGTGCCGCCACCACGGCCAATGCCGCGCCTTCTGTGGCCGTGACGATGCCACCGAATATGCCGCCTAGGATGATCATCGGAAGCAGCAGTGCCCATTTGGCCTCCACGAATGCCTCCCATAGGCGCTTGCCGGAGAAGGCGGCTTCGCGTGGCAGGTTGTAACGACGCGCAAAGTAGTAGGCCATGCCCATAAGTCCAAGACCGCCGATGATGCCGGGGACAATCCCGGCCACAAAGAGCTGCACTACCGAGGCTTCGGCCATCACGCCGTACAGAATCATCGGGATCGAAGGCGGAATGATCACCGCGAGTGTTGCGGCCGAGGACATGCAGGCCGCAGCCAGTGGCGCCGGATAACCCCGTTTTTTCATGCTCGGAATCAGGATGGAGCCCAGTGCCGCGACATCGGCCACTGCCGACCCCGAGATTTCCGCAAAAAAGAGCGAAGCCCCAATCGACACGTGGGCCAGGGCACCGCGAATCCATCCAAACAGGGCGCTCGCTAACGCCACCAGGCGTTGCGAGATCCCCGAGGCATTCATGATGGCGCCGGCCAGAATGAAGAGCGGAATGGCCAACAGCGGAAAGTTAGTGGCCCCGTT
>JBMSML010000071.1:0-7743 GCA_049421125.1 Burkholderiaceae bacterium | reverse complement strand
ATTTCTTGTTATCGGGCAATCCTGCGAGAGAGTCAGAGTCATAAGGGGGAGTCGCCCGATTAATGGCGACGGGATCCATCCAGCGGCCGTTTACGGGCACCAGGAAACCCCCATTGATCGGCAAAATCGCGTAATCGGCAGTGTCGCTATACATAATTGAAAAATGAACAGCATCCCGACGGTTGACGTCTCTCGATCTTGCCTTTGTTGAGGCACCCCCTGCGCGAGCATGAGCCTCTGCACCTGAAATACCGGAGTTACTGGTTCTTCCAACCTCATCACCGCGCTTAACCGCTTGACCGATTGTCAACGGGGGTAATTCCAGAAGGTGTGCATACTCCGAATAAACCCAAAACGTCTTACCTGTTTGCTCTGGCGAATGCTGGAGGAATATCCTTATCCCAACGGCCGTTTGAAGGTTGTCAAACATGGCTACAACCGTTCCATCTGCAACTGCATATATTGGAGTTCCTCGCGGAGCGGGGATATCCACCCCTCCATGCATCGCTTCTCTTCCTCGTTTCGAGGAATAATCGATGGCCCAGCCCTCGTCAATCATTCTGCATTTAAATCGACTATCAAAAATTGGCTGGCTTCCTGTGGGACGCATACCTAAGTCAATGGCATCCTGAATCGCACAACCCTGCATACAGCGTACGATCCCGCTGAACGTTTTCTGATTAATCTGCTCTCTCGGCACCCTTTCAGAGTGGGCAATCCTCGGCGAGAAAATGAGGGCAATACAAAAGAGAGGCGCTAACAGGGTTGTGGTCATGATTGGATTCCTCGATTTTCTTAATGAACACATAAACATCTACCCTCAGATAGACACTGAATAGATTGCGCTTGCGGCGATCGGAGCACCACACTGCGGGCCGGGGGGTCGTGGGTTTGGCTCCTGCCGGACGCGCCACTTATTGCTACTCGATGCGCAAGGCCTCGACCGGTTTCAGTCGGGATGCTTTGGCGGCGGGATACCAGCCGAAGAATATTCCAATGGCTGCCGAAAACCCGAACGCCAGCGCGATGGAGGCCGCCGACACTTCCACCAATAAACCGGTGAAACCGGCGATCGCCCACGCCCCCAGAATCCCCAGACTGAGTCCCACGAATCCGCCTGCCAGACAGATTGTGACCGCTTCGATCAGGAACTGCCGCAGGATGTCACGCTGGCGCGCACCGATGGCCATACGAATGCCAATCTCGCGTGTGCGCTCCGTAACGCTCACCAACATAATGTTCATGATGCCGATGCCACCGACCAGCAAGGACACGCCGGCGATCGCCCCCAACAGGATGGCCATGGCCCCCGCCGCGACCGCCGCCGTCTCTGCAATCGCTGTCAGGTTACGAATCGTGAAATCATTTTCCTGACCCCGGCCGATCCGGTGCCTGACTTTCAGCAGATCGGTCACGTCGTTTTGAGTGTCGTCCATCGCCTCGGGAGAGGCCACCTGCACGAAGATAATGCCCACGCTCCCCGGGAAGGTGCTGCGTATCAGCTGCTGACGTGCCGTATTCAAAGGAATAAACACGGCATCGTCTTGATCTCGGCCATCTAAGGCCTGACCTTTGCGTGCCAACAGTCCGATCACCGTAAACGGGAGATTACGAATGCGCATGGTCTTGCCGATCGGAGACTCATCGCCAAACAGTTGCCGTGCAGTGGATTGACCAATGACCGCTACCCGCGCATTCGAGCGCAGGTCGGTTTCGGAAAACAGGTCTCCGTCTTCCACATCCCACGAGCGCAGAGGAAAATAATCCGGCGTCGCCCCGGTGACCATGGCACTCCAGTTGGTATTGCCATAGGCCAATTGGAACGACCGCATCACGACGGGGGCCACGCGCACCACGTTGGATACGGATTCGATGGCGGCGGCATCGCCCACGGTGAGCGTCTGCGCGGCGCCTGCGCCAAAACGCACCCCGCCGGAGGTCTGCGAACCGGGAAACACCACCAGCAGGTTGCTGCCCATACTGGCAATGCTTTGATTCACCAAGGCCTGGGTGCCTCGGCCCACCGCCAACATGATCACCACCGCACACACCCCAATGATCACCCCGAGCATCGTGAGTGAGGTGCGCATCCGATTGGTGGAGAGTGCCCGAAGTGCTTCCTCGACGACCTGCGGCGCCCTCATATCACCCCCTCGGCCACCGGGCCATCAAACACCACTCGACCATCTTTAAGCCGCACCAGCCGTTTTCCGAACCGGGCGATGTCCGGCTCATGAGTCACCAGCACAACCGTGATGCATCGCTCCTGATTGAGCCGTTGGATCAACGCCATGATGTCATTAGAGGTGGTGGTATCCAGATTGCCCGTTGGCTCATCGGCCAGCAGTACCGGCGGATCCATCACTAAGGCGCGCGCGATCGCTACGCGCTGCTGCTGCCCACCCGAGAGCTGATTAGGCAGACGATCCTCGAACCCGGTGAGACCCGTGAGCGCCAGTTTCTCTTGGGCTTTCGCCCGTGCCTTTTCCCTTGGAATACCGGCATAGAGCAACGGTAAGGCCACGTTGTCCAAGGTGGTCATGCGCTTTAACAAATTGAACCCCTGAAACACAAACCCAAGACGACGGTTGCGCAACGCGGCCAGATCATCCGGGCTCATGTCCGACACCAACTCCCCGGCCAACACATACGATCCGGAGGACGGTGCATCCAGACAGCCGATGACATTCATGAGCGTGGACTTTCCAGAACCCGATTGACCCATCAGACAGACGAACTCGCCCTCCGCAATGTCCAGGGAAATCCCGTGCAGGACCGGCACCACCGGTGCGCCCACCGGCTCATACTGCTTGTGAATGTCGATGAGTTGAATCAGCGGCCGTGGCATGGATCAATCGATTCGCCGGGCATCGCCCGTGCTTAGAACATGCGGAAGCGAAATCCGCTGGTTTGATTCGCCGCACCCGAGGCCGCTGCCCGCGTGACCACGGCATCGCCTTCTGCCAGCCCGTCGAGCACCTCGGTGAATCGGCCATCCGAGATGCCCGTTTTAATGTCTCTGGGGGCCAGCAGGTTATCCGCGTCCACCTGATAGATCCGTGGCACGGCCGCCGATGCGCGCGCACGCCCCTTGCCATCGCCATTGGCACCGCCCCCACCCCCCTTTGATGCCCCATTGGCTGCACCGGCCGCCCCTGCGGCCTCCGTGCCCGCAGCACCTTGCTCGGGTGGTCGAAACCGAAGTGCGGCTGCCGGAACGCGTAACACGTTCTCTTTTCGGTTCGTGGTCACCGCCACCTGCGCGGTCATGCCGGGCAGCAAAATGCCATCTTTGTTATCGACATTGATCACCACGTTATAGGTCACCACGTTTTGTTGACTCGTGGGGTTCAGTCGCACCATGCGCACCTGAGCATTGAACTCCTGATCACGAAACGCATCTACCGTGAAGCGCACCGGCTGACCGGCGGTGATGGCGCCCACATCGGCCTCGGACACCGAGGTGTCAATTTGCATGCGACGCAGATCGCGTGCGATTTGGAATAAGGTGGGGGTCTGAAAACTTGCCGCCACCGTCTGACCGACATCAATGCCGCGATTGACCACGATCCCATCAATCGGCGAACGAATCTGGCTATAACCCAGGTTCGTGCGGTCACGCGAGAGTTGGGCCTCCACCTGCTGGACTTGTGCGCTGGCCGTGGCCACGTCTTTGCGCAGACCATCCAAGGCCCCATCGGACACAAAGCCTCGCGCCTTTAAGTTCTCGTTCCGCGTGAGGGCAATCTCTGCGCTATTTAGCGTGGCCCTGGCGGATGCCAGATTGGCCTCGGTCTGCCGAATCTGCGCGTGCAAAATCGCCGGATCGAGTTCGGCAAGCAACTGGCCCGCCTTCACGGGCTGATTAAAGTCCGTGTGGAGCGTGAGCACCGTTCCGGAGATCTGCGTGCCCACATTGACCAGCTCGACGGGATTGAGCGTGCCGTTAGCGGTGACCCGCTGGACGATCGGGCCGCGATCGACTCTCGCCGTAACCCATTTTGGCTGTTCCGGGGTGGTTCGCATCCACCACGCGACGATTGCCCCGGACGCTAACAGCACGATCACGGCGACCCGGACAGGGGAGGCCATCAAAAGCGTGCGGAGTCGATGGAGTGTAGTCATGGGGAGAAGGAAGCAAAAACCCGGCGCGAATCAGTCCGACACCGGGTTTTTAAAGAAGTTCAACACGCTTACTCGAGCTCTTCGTACAAAGGTAGTGTTAAGAACTCTTCAAATGTGCGACTCGTGGACATCTTTTCAAAAATCTTTGCAGCACGGTCATAGGTTTTCGTATTTGATATACCGGACTCCGACAACGACCCTTTCACTTTTTTGAGTTCCTGGGGCACCATCTCGCGCACCATCTCGGCCGTCACCTTGCGACCGTCATCCAGCACGCCCTTGTGGGAACGAATCCACTGCCAGACTTGTGAGCGCGAGATCTCAGCGGTAGCGGCGTCTTCCATCAGATTGTGAATGGGCACACAGCCGTTCCCCGTCAACCACGAACCCAGGTAATGAATGCCCACATTGATGTTCATGCGCAGACCCGCCTCGGTGATCGGTGTCTCCGGCTGGAAGTTCAGCAGGTCGTTGGCCGTGACATTGACATCGGGCCGCTGTTTATCGATCTGATTCGGTTTATCGCCAAGGACGGCAACGAACTCCTGCATCGCCGTTTGCACCAGCCCAGGATGGGCCACCCAACCGCCGTCGTAGCCATCGGTGGCGTCGCGTTTTTTGTCGGCGATGATGCCCTGCATGGCGATCTCGTTTTTCTCAGGATCGTTCTTAATGGGAATCAACGCGCTCATGCCACCAATGGCCGGCGCATTGCGACGATGGCAGGTCTTTAAGAGCAACAGTGCATACGAGCGCAGGAATGGCGTGTTCATGTTGACCTTGGCGCGATCGGCCAGACAGAACTCCTGATCCACCTTGAACTTCTTAATGCACGAAAAAATATAATCCCAGCGACCCGCGTTCAGACCGGCGCTGTGCTCGCGCAGCTCATACAGGATCTCATCCATCTCAAAGGCCGCCGTAATGGTCTCGATCAGTACCGTGGCCTTGATGGTGCCGCGCACGAGCCCGAGCTCGGCCTCGCACATGGTCAGGATGTCGTTCCAGAGTCGGGCTTCCTGATGGCTCTCAATCTTGGGCAGGTAGAAGTACGGGCCGGATCCGCGCGCCAGAAGTGCGCGTGAGTTGTGATAAAGGTAGACAGCAAGATCAAAAATACCGCCGGAGACCCGACGGCCATTGACCAACACGTGTTTTTCATCAAGGTGCCAGCCACGGGGCCGCACCAATAATGTGGCGACCTTGTCCTTGAGCTCGTAGACCTTGCCGCCTTGTTCGTGGCGAATGGTGCCGCGGATGGCATCGCGCAGATTAATCTGGCCTTGAATCTGATTGTGCCAATTCGGCGTGTTGGAGTCCTCGAAATCGGCCATGAAGGAGTCGGCGCCGGAATTCAGCGCATTGATCACCATCTTGCGCTCCACCGGACCGGTAATCTCGCCACGGCGGCACAGAAGATCCTTGGGCAGTTTGCCAATCTTCCAATCGGATTCTCGAATCGAGGCGGTGTACTTCAGGAAATCGGGGCGCAGGCCCAGGTCAAACCGTTTCGCCACCTGTTCGCGGGTTTCCAAGAGCTCCTGACGTCGGTGCTCGAAGGAACGATGCAAACGGGCCACCAACGCCAGTGCGCCATGGGTCAGGATTTCAGCGTATTCGGGGGTGATATCGGCCTTGATTTCAACGCCGGTCGGAAGACGGTCAGGCATAACAAACTCCACGCAGAGGGATAGAGATTTATAAGATGTTCTGGATGAGTGCGGCAGGCCGCATTAGACCTCGATTATATTGGATCGATGCGCCGATCCTCCCCTGCCCTGCTGACCCCATCGTATTGGGCGGCCGCCTGCCAAACGCTCGCGCAGGCCGATCCCATTCTCGGTCGCATCATTTCGGAACACCGATCCAGTGCATTGGTGTTGCGGGGGGATCTGCTGACCACGTGTGCCCGGGCCATCGTGGGGCAGCAGATCTCGGTCAAAGCGGCGGCCAATGTCTGGTCCCGCGTGACGGCGCGTTTTGGTGACATCAATGCCGAGGCCCTGTGCCGAGCGAGCCCGTCTGATTTTGAGGGCCTGGGCCTGTCCGGGCGCAAGATCGATTACCTGCGTGATCTGGCCGACCACTTTGCACGATCGCCCACCTTGGCCGACGACCTGACGCTGCGGGATGATGAATCGGTGATCGCACGCTTGACCGAGATTCGAGGCGTTGGCCGATGGACCGCCGAGATGGCTCTGATCTTTGCACTCGGTCGGCCCGATGTGTTGCCGCTGGCCGATTTAGGTCTGATGAAGGCGCTTCGTCTGCACTACCGTCAAGGCAGGCCGATCACACCGCTGGCGGCACAGCGCGTGGCCAAGCGCTGGCGACCCTGGCGCAGTGTGGCCACCTGGCATCTGTGGCGCAGTCTGGACCCTGAACCGGTAGAGTACTGATCCATGTTCGCCTATCGACACGCCTTCCATGCCGGAAATCACGCCGATGTATTTAAGCATGTGGCACTGGTCAGCATCCTGCGCTTGATGCAGAAAAAAGTGACCCCGCTCCTGGTGGTCGATACCCATGCGGGCGCCGGACTTTATACGCTGCACAGTCCGCTGGTGCGGGATAAGGCGGAGTGGTCCAGCGGCATTGGAAAACTCTGGGCATCCGCCTCATGGCCCGACCCCATCGCACGTTATCTGGCGCTCATTAAGCCGTTTAACAAAAGTGGTCGCTTGACCCACTATCCCGGCTCCCCGGTGCTGATTCAACAGCTCCTGCGTCCCGATGATCGACTGCGCGCGTTTGAGATGCATCCGTCTGACATCGGACCGCTTCAGGCCACGCTGAAGGGTGCGCCGCGCCAAGTCAAAGCGGAGCGAAAGGACGGATTCCATCAGTTGCGGGCCATGCTGCCCCCGCCATCGCGGCGCGGACTGATTCTGATCGATCCCCCCTACGAAATGCGGGCCGATTACAGCCATGTAATTCACGCGCTTAAAGAGGCGTTGACACGGTTTGCCACGGGTGTCTACGTGTTGTGGTATCCGAAAGTGGGACGATTTCAGGTCGATCGTTTACTGCGTCAGGTGGCCGGACTGGCCATTGAAGACGTGCTGCATGCGACCCTAACCGTGCGCGGTCCACTCAAGGACGGCCTAGGGCTGCAAGGCAGTGGCCTGGTGGTGATTAATCCGCCGTTTGGTTTACATACTGAACTGGAAACGGCATTACCGGTGCTTACCCACGCGTTGGGCCAAGATGCCCGGGCCAGCTACCGTGTGCGCAGTGGGAGTACCCCCGCCGATATAAAAACGGCGCTTGGCATGTCGACACCAAGCGCCGTATCCCCCACGCCCAGACATGGGCGCGGGAAACCGGTTTAGGCCACTTTCTTGGCGGCGGCCTTGTCGTCGAAAAACTGCTCGTCTTCGGTAGATCCCTTAAGGGCGGCCGTCGACGCTTCACGCTCGATCGTCGTGGTCACCGCATCAAAGTAACCGGTGCCGACCTCGCGTTGGTGTTTCACCGCGGTGAAGCCCTTCTCAGCGGCTGCAAACTCTGCCTGCTGCAGTTCCACGAATGCACTCATGTTCTCGCGCGCGTAACCATAGGCGAGGTTGAACATGGAGTAGTTCAGGCTGTGGAAGCCGGCCAGCGTGATGAACTGGA
>JBMSML010000070.1:0-8339 GCA_049421125.1 Burkholderiaceae bacterium | reverse complement strand
ACCGGATCGGGTCATCACCGCGACGTTCATGATGGGCGCCGCCTTAGCGGCCATTGCCGGTGTGCTCGTGGCCATGAATTACAACATCGCCCACTTCACCATGGGATTTTTGCTGGGATTGAAAGCCTTTACCGCGGCGGTACTCGGTGGCATCGGCAACCTTGCCGGTGCGGTGGCCGGTGGCTTGCTGTTGGGCCTTATTGAAGCGCTCGGCGCCGGTTATATCGGCGATCTCACCGGAGGATTTCTGGGCAGCCACTATCAGGACATCTTCGCCTTTGCCGTGCTGATTCTGGTGCTGGTGTTTCGGCCGTCGGGACTGCTGGGCGAACGGGTGGCCGACCGGGCCTAATCATCAGGACAAGAACCGATTTCCGCATCATGCACTGGGGCAACGTTTCCATTCCACTGACACGGCGCAATGCCATTGTCGCGGCACTCGTGATCGGTGCGGCACTCCTGCTGCTGCCCTTTGTGGCGGGCCTGGCCGGCAATGCCTGGATTCGTATTCTGGCCTTTGCCCTGCTCTACATCATGTTGGCCTTGGGCCTGAATATCGTAGTGGGCTACGCCGGCCTTCTGGACCTGGGCTATATCGCGTTTTATGCCGTCGGCGCATACATGTATGGCCTGCTCGCATCCCCCCATCTGTTTGATCAGTTCGAGTGGGTTCGAGTCACGTTTCCCAACGGGCTCCACAATTCAATCTGGTTAGTGATTCCGCTGTCGGCCGCACTCGCCGCCCTGTTTGGTGTACTCCTGGGTGCACCGACACTGAAACTACGCGGTGACTATCTGGCAATTGTGACGCTGGGGTTTGGCGAGATCATTCGCATCTTTCTAAATAATCTGAATGCACCGATCAACCTCACCAATGGACCGCAGGGGTTGACCAATATTGATCCGATCACCGTGGGTGGTCTCAATCTGTCCCGCTCGGTGGACATTGCGGGAGTGATCACGATTCCGTCGGTGCAGTTGTACTACTACCTGTTTTTACTGCTCACGGTGGCCATCATCGTGATTACCGTGCGCCTTCAGGACTCCCGTGTGGGCCGTGCCTGGATCGCCATTCGCGAGGATGAGATCGCGGCCAAGGCCATGGGCATTAACACGCGTAACGTCAAACTCCTGGCCTTTGCCATGGGGGCGTCATTTGGCGGCGTCTCGGGGGCGATGTTCTCTGCCTTTCAGGGATTCGTGTCCCCCGAGAGTTTCGTGTTGATGGAAAGCATCGTGATCGTCGCGATGGTGGTCCTGGGTGGCATGGGGTATGTGCCCGGTGTCATTCTCGGGGCCGTGCTGCTCTACGCCATTCCCGAGGCCTTGCGTTACCTGGCCAAACCCTTGCAGGAGACCCTGTTTGGCACCGAACTGCTCGCGCCCGAGGCCTTGCGCATGTTGCTGTTCGGACTGGCCATGGTAGTGATCATGTTGTATCGGCCGTCGGGTTTGCTGGCTCCCAAGCGACACCTATGAACACGGCCCCACTGCTCTCCATCACCTCGGCCAAAAAAATCTTTGGCGGGCTCGTGGCCTTGGATGAGGTAAGCATGACCATCACCCGCGGTGAGATCTATGGGCTCATCGGACCCAACGGTGCCGGCAAGACCACATTTTTTAATGTGATCACCGGGCTCTACGCCCCGGATGGCGGTACGTTTGCGCTCAACGGCAAGCCCTATGAACCCACCGCCGTGCATGCCGTGGCGGCGGCCGGCATTGCCAGGACGTTTCAGAACATCCGCCTTTTCCCGGACATGACGGCCATCGAAAATGTCATGGTCGGACGTCACGTGCGCACCCACGGTCTGCATCGCGGGGTAGTGGGCGCCGTGCTGCGCACGCGTCAGTTCCGTGACAGCGAGCAGGAGATCCGCCGCCATGCCCATGATCTTCTGGACTACATGGGCATCGCGCGGCTGGCCGATGCCACCGCCAAAACCCTGTCGTATGGCGATCAGCGCCGTCTGGAGATCGCGCGCGCACTGGCCACGGAGCCGCAACTGCTCGCCCTGGATGAACCGGCTGCCGGGATGAATGCCACGGAGAAGAACCAGCTGAAGACCACGCTGGAAAAAATTCGGCGTGATGGACGCACCATTCTCATCATCGAACACGACGTAAAACTGGTGATGGGTCTGTGTGATCGGGTCACGGTATTGGATTACGGCAAGGTGATCGCACACGGCCTGCCGTCCGATGTGCAACGCGATGCCAAAGTGATTGAGGCTTATCTCGGCACCGGAGCCGCCTCCCATGGTTAGCGCACTTGAATTAATCAATCTGAAGGTCCGCTACGGGGGCATCCACGCCGTGAAAGGCGTGAGCCTGAGCATTCGTTCCGGTGAGTTGGTTACACTGATCGGGGCCAACGGCGCTGGAAAGAGCACCACTCTAAGGGCGATCACCGGTTTGGTCTCGGCAGCCGATGGGCAGGTGCTGTTCGAAGGACAGGACATCACACGCACCCCATCGCACGCCTTGGCCAGTCGCGGGCTGGTCATGGTGCCCGAAGGTCGCGGGATCTTTACCCGCATGAGCATTCTGGAAAATCTCCAGATGGGTGTCCACTGCCGATTTGACCGCGCCCATCATGGCGGCCGGCCCACCGAGGCGGATCTTCAGCAGGCGATGGATGAACAGCTCGCGCGCTTTCCACGACTAAAGGAGCGTTTGCATCAACTCGCCGGCACCCTGTCCGGTGGGGAACAACAGATGCTCGCGATGGCACGGGCCCTGATGGCCAAGCCCCGAGTGCTTCTGTTGGACGAACCGTCGATGGGCTTATCCCCGGTCATGGTGGAGAAGATCTTCGATGTGATCCGGGACGTGTCCGCCCGCGGCGTGACCATTTTGCTCGTGGAACAAAATGCCCGGCTCGCACTGCAGGCCGCCGATCGCGGTTATGTGATGGAATCCGGAATGATCACGTCCAGCGCGCCGGCGGCCGAACTCCTGGATGATCCGGCGGTGCGCGCTGCTTACCTCGGTGAATAGTTCAGATGAGCTTTGAAAACCGCCCAGGATTGACCTGGGACTGAAAGTACCGATCAAACACCATGGCAATGCCCCGCAGAAAGAAACGGCCCTTGGGGGTGATCTGAATCGCGGTCTCCGAGACCGTCAGCATCTCCTCGGGCTCAAACTGCTGCCGCAACTCCATCAGCTCTTTTGAGAAGTAGTCTCGAAAAACAATGCCGTGTGTGTTTTCCACGGCCGCCATGGACACGGTTCCCTGACACATCAGATCCATGATGACATTGCGACGGATGAGATCGTCTTCAGAGAGTTCAAAGCCACGCGTGATCGGCAGCACCCCGCGATCTAATGAGTCGTAATACTCATCCAGGGTTTTCATATTCTGGCTAAAGGATGCGCCAATTTTGCTGATCGAGGAAATCCCTAACGCCAGCAGATCGCAGTCCGCCTGAGTGGTGTAGCCCTGGAAATTACGATGCAGAGACCCATTGCGCTGGGCGATCGCCAGCTCGTCATCCTCGCGGGCGAAGTGGTCCAACCCCACGTACTGGTAGCCGGCCTCCAGCATCATATTAATCGCCAGTAACATGATCTCGAGTTTTACTTCTGCCGTCGGCATATCCTCCGGCGCAATGCGACGCTGAGGCTTAAAACGCGCCGGGAGGTGGGCATAACTGTAGAGCGCAACCCGATCAGGGGAGGCCTGCAGCACACGCTCCAGGGTGCGGCCGAAACCCTCGGGGGTCTGCTTCGGCAGCCCGTAGATCAGATCCATATTGATCGACTGGAATCCGCAGGCGCGCGCGGTGGCCAGAGTGCGCATGGTCATCTCTTCCGGTTGAATCCGGTGCACCGCTTTTTGGACCGCGTGATCAAAATCCTGTACCCCGATGCTCATACGATTAAAGCCGAGATCCGCCAAGAGGTGAATCATGGTGTCATCCGCACTCCGTGGATCGATTTCAATCGCGTATTCGCCGTGTTCGGCAAAATCGAAGTGATCCCGCAACATCCGCATCAGCCGGGATAACTCGGCCGCATTCAGAAACGTAGGCGTTCCCCCGCCAAAATGCATCTGAGTAACGTATCGACTATTGGGCAGGTAGGACGTCTGCAGCTTTATCTCTTTTTCAAGATAGTCCAGATACTTTGCCGAACGGCTGTGGTCTTTCGTGATGACTTTATTGCAGGCACAGTAATAGCAAATGCTTGCGCAAAACGGCAGGTGAACATAAAGCGACAGAGGTTTATCGCGTTCAATGCGATCCCGATGGTCGAGCCACTTGACATGGGTCTTGGCATCAAAACCTTCGTGGAATCGATCGGCGGTGGGGTACGACGTGTAACGCGGCCCGGGCATATCGAATCGCCGGATCAGTGCCTCGTCCACGCCGAAGCGCTCTATTGTGGTGTTCATAATGCCCCGTCCCTGCCCGCCTTATCTGAATGGCTGCACATCGAATCAGGGCGGATCCCCACTCCGATGCGGTTTAGCGAGTATCCGAAAATTACAACGTCCTGTCGTTGATGGATGTCAAAAAAACGCCCAAAGGCGAGCCTTTGGGCGTGGCCTCCAAAGCCCGGACGGGGGACATCCGTAAGAGGGCTTGTTGAGGGAGGAGGGATAAACGGCGTGGCGCTACTTCGCCTTTCGGGCGGCGACGGCCGCCTCGGAGAGTTTCACTTCGGGCCCACGCAATTCCGGCCAGACCTTGGCCATGGGCTCGCCCCAGAGGGGTTTGTAGGCGCCCTGGTGGCAGGTGGCGCAGTTCACCTTGGCCACGTCCTTCATTGGTCCAAGCCGATTCTGCGGAAACACTTTCGTGAGTGGGGTCATAAATTCGTTATTCAGTTCGCGCACCATGCGAATGCCATGCCATGCGGTCAGACGTTGCGGCGGACTCTGATTCCAATCCGAAAAATTACGGGAGTTGTGGCAAAACGTGCAGTTCACGCCCAGGCCCTTCGACATATGCATCATCAGGCCGTAGGTCGCTTCGGTGGCCTGAGTCGATGATCCATAACCATTGATGCCCTGTGGCAGCGCCGTTTGGGAGATCTGACGTATCCGCGTACTGCCCTCGAGATACGCGCTGTACGGATCCTTGGGCAATGAGGAATAGGCTACCGACGCCTGACCGGCTTCGTTCTGGCCGTTGCGCTGTCCGAGCAGACCCTTGGCCAGCTTCGCCTCATCGGGTTTAAACCAGATCTGGCTCGGAACCGGTTGGCCACGGTGGCAGGTATGGCAGGTCACACCGGTTTGGGCCACGTGATTAGTCCACGTCGCATTCAAGTGCTTGGTCATCTCGGTCATGCGACGTGCCACCACTTTGGTGTAGAGCGAATCATCCGCCAGGTTGTTGAGGTTGTGACAGTAAGCACAGCCCTGTGTAGGAGCGACCCACTGGGTATACGCGATCATCACGCGATTGAATTCGCCGACGCTGAGGTTGCCCAGAACCTTGACGTTCTTGTAGACCTGACTGGCCCGGGGCCCTCCCTTGTCCGCTTCGGGCAGTGCGGCAGGCGCCGTGTTCAATGGAATCTGCTGCTCAATGGTTCTCGGGTTGTAGACCAGGTCCATCCCTGTGCCGCGGAATCCCGTTTGCACAGCATCAATGGGTGGGCGTTCGCATCCGGCCAGGACGGTGGACGAGACGACTACGGCCGCGAGCCATTTCAGACGTTGGAGGTTCATTATTTCGCCCCTTGAAGTGTTGCGGGATCCACAACGGTTGGCCACATGTCGGGGTAAGGCGGTGCAATCCCATGCTTCACGCCCCAGAGATACCAGTTATCCACGACGGTGCCGGTCAGCAAAATGCCAATGCCGCCCGTCAGCGGGCAGAGCACGGCGAACCACCAGGCCCAACGGTGGATGGATTCCATCGTGGCGTTAAAGCCCATCGTCCAGCGCCAGAAAAGCGCCGCGCGTTCCGATGCCGTGCCGCGATCCACAATCTGTTCCACTTCGCGATCACCGCCGTAGCGTGTAACAGCCAAGATCGTGGCGCCGTGCATGGCAAACAAGAGTGCCGACCCATACAGGAATGCAATCGACAGCATGTGAAACGGGTTATAGAACAGGTTGCCGTAGCGAATCGAAAATGCAGCGGTCCAATCCAGGTGCGAGAAGATGCCAAAGGGCACCGCCTCTGACCAGCTGCCCATCAGGAGCGGGCGGAAGAATCCGAGCACGAGGTACAGCCAGATTGCGGCGGCAAATGCCCAGGCAACGTGCGTGCCCATATGCAGCGCGCGTGCGCGACGATAAACCCGTACCCACCACACCAGAATGGACACGGTGAAGAAAAAGCCTGCGATATTCCACCACCCGCCCTGCTTGAGGGGGGCGAGTTTCAAACCGTATTCGGGGGCCGGGGGATCGAGTGACAGCCAAAATAATTGGCGCACAAACTGAATCGGGCTGTAGTCCACCTGCACCAGCATGTTGAATCCCACGATCACAAACGCGATCACAAAACAAAATGCGGAGGCGATGCCCACCTTGCCCAGATAAATCGGTCCGATCTGGGCGTTGCCTAATCGACCGGCCAAATGCAACAGGAAGGGCTTCCCGATGCGTTCATGGTTATCCGGCCCCGCCAGCGGCACGCCCGCATGCGGCGTGGTCACTGCCTGAACCTGAGTAAATAAATTCTGAAAGTCAGCCATGATGTTCTCCTGAGTCGCCGCTTAGGACCAGATGGGCAGGTTGAGCCACCAGTTCCACCACTCGGGCCAGCCGCGCGTCCAGAACGGCCCGCTGATCACAATACAGACGGCACTGAAAAACACCGCGGCCAGGGCGAGGTACATGCCCAGTCGGTGAATGCCCAAGGTGCCCACGGAATAACCGATCAGGTCTTGAAAGAAGGAGTCCTCGTGTTCGGCCGTGCGAACCGGATAGCCCTTTTTGGGATTCGCCGCAGAAAGAATCAGGCCACCGTGCATGGCCAGCGCCAGACAACAGGTGAAAAACAAGGTGATCGCCAGCATATGGGCGGGGTTATAGTGAAAATGCAGGTACTGATAGCCCACGTTCGACACCCAGTCCAAGTGGCTCAGAATTCCGTAAGGGAATCCATGGCCCCACGCCCCCATCAATACGGGACGAATCACCACGAGTGTGAAATACGCAAAAATGGCCATCGAGAAGGCCAGTGGCACGTGGTAGCCCATGCCCAGCTTTTTAGAAATTTCTACCTCACGCAACGCCCAGGATCCAAATGCGCCAAGCGCACAGATCGTGATGAGTTGCCAAAGCCCGCCCTCGGCCAGGGGCGCAAAACGCAGCCCGTAACTTATATCCGGAGGTGCGATATTGATCTGCCAAAGATTCCAAGTGGGCCCCTGCGAGGCGCCCCAAATGATCAGCAGTGTGCCCAGAACGGCAAAGAAAACCGTGGTAAGCCCGAAAAAGCCGCAATAGAAAGGTCCCACCCAGAAGTCGAACATATCGCCACCGACCAGGGTCCCTCCGCGAACACGATACTTTCTCTCAAAACTGAGCATCGCCATTTTTATCTCCAATTCATCCAAAATGCAGAGAGTCCGGGTGTCGCCACCTGCCCTCTCTGCAGTACTTCACACCACAAACTACTTGGGCGAGGCCACAGACGCTGGCTTTGACGCCTGAATCTCTGCCTGTGACTTGCCATCCAGCCAGTTGAAACGATCGGTTGATAACAGAATGAAATGAATCATTGCTGCTAACCCAAACAGAAACACTGCTTGTGCTGCCAGTGCGCGCAGCGGATCGAACAATCGCCATACTCTCCACATGGTTCCATCTCCTAAAAAGTTTAGTTAGGTGAGTTGAGACATAAAGGTATATACCGCCGCCTTAACGTCACCGACCAAAGTCTTGCCACCTTCTGCTCCCGGAAACCAGGAACGCCACTGCAAGAACAGCACTTGCGCGACGAGAGCAATCGCCAGAAAAATAACGAAACTGACAGCAAAAATGCTGTAGTACGTGATGGAGTTGGTTTTCACCGACTCATGCAGCACTTCGTCTGAAATCTGATTCATGACATTCCCCTGTTAAAAGATGGCGGTTTAATGGAACCAGGGACGCCATGCCCATACCAAAGCGTGGGCAATGACGGCGGTTGCCGTAAATGCAAGAAAACCCTGGATGTAAAACTTGTGAAACTCCTGAGCTTCCTCATCGGTGAGTCCCGAAAGACTCTGATTTTGATTACTCATAGGATTACTCCTCTAAGTTGGCCTTACGGCCGTTACCACGAAACCCCCCCGTGGCCGGGGATGGCGCCACATGACACCGCGACATTCGTTGCGTTAATCCGATCTGGGCAGGCCGCGTCATGTCAACGCTCCCTGCTGAGCCG
>JBMSML010000069.1:0-8491 GCA_049421125.1 Burkholderiaceae bacterium | reverse complement strand
AAAACCGCAACCTTCATGCCTAAACCCGTGGTCGGTGACAACGGCTCGGGCATGCACTGCCATCAGTCGGTCTGGAAAGATGGTCAGAACCTGTTTGCGGGCAATGGCTACGCGGGACTCTCCGAGTTCGCGCTCTACTACATTGGCGGCATCATCAAACACGCCCGTGCGCTCAATGCCATTACCAACCCCGGCACCAATAGCTACAAGCGACTCGTGCCCGGATTCGAAGCGCCCGTGAAACTGGCCTATTCCGCGAGAAACCGTTCGGCTTCCATTCGTATTCCTCACGTGAGCAATCCGAAGGGCCGCCGCATCGAGGTGCGTTTCCCGGATCCCACGGCCAATCCTTATATGGCCTTTGCGGCACTGTTGATGGCAGGACTCGATGGCGTGATGAACAAAATCCATCCGGGTGAGCCCGCGGATAAAAACCTGTATGACCTGCCACCCGAGGAAGAGAAGAAGATCCCGACGGTCTGCTCGTCATTGGATCAGGCGCTCGAGGCCCTGGACAAGGACCGTGAGTTCCTGACCCGTGGCGGTGTCTTCAGCGATGAAATGATCAACGCGTACATCGATCTCAAGATGGAAGAGGTCACACGATTCCGCATGACCACGCACCCCGTCGAGTTCGATATGTACTACTCGCTGTAATGCCCTCGCGCGGAATCGTGATCAGCGATCGTTGGGTGTGACGCGACAGGATTTCCGCAGTTTTGATCTATTGACCACGGCCGTGGTGGTTCTGGATCGTGATCTGCGCGTAGTGCATTGCAATCAGGCGGCCGAGATCCTCTTTGGGGTCTCGAGCCGGCTGCTCGAAGGTCAACCGCTGTTTGAGTCCATTGAACCCGTTGAAGAAGCGGAGCACATGCTGCATGAAGCGGTCGGCCACCAGTTTGATGCCAAGCGTCAGCACATTGCCTGGAAGCTTCCCATGCGCGGGGCAACCACGCTTGACACCACCGTGACGGCCCAGTCGGAGATGGACGATGTGCTGCTCTGCCTTGAGCTGCGTGAAATTGATCAGCAGCGTAAGGCCGATCGCGAGGAACATCGGGCTGATCTGACCCAGGCCAATAAAGAGCTTATGCGTAATCTCGCCCATGAGATCAAAAATCCACTCGGCGGAGTCCGCGGTGCTGCCCAGTTGCTCGATCGGGAGCTGCCCAGTGATGATCTGCGGGAATACACGCAGGTCATTATTAAAGAGGCGGATCGGTTGCAGGAATTGGTCGATCAAATGCTCGCTCCGCACCGCAAGGCGCGGGTGCTGGAACCCGTCAATATCCACGAGGTCTGTGAACGTGTGCGCAGTCTGATGTTGGCCGAGTTCACCCAAGGGTTACGCATTCGACGGGATTACGATACGAGCCTGCCGCCCGTGCACGGCGACCGTGAGCAGCTCATTCAAGTGGTGCTCAACGTAGTGCGAAATGCCGCCCAGGCACTGAATGGCGAGGGCGAGATTATTCTTCGGTCCCGAGTGGCACGTCAGGTCACCATCACCAAGCGTCGTCACAAACTGGCATTGGATTTGCATGTCATTGATAACGGGCCTGGCATTCCCGAGGAGATCCGTGAACGTGTTTTCTATCCTCTGGTATCCGGACATCCGCAGGGGCATGGCCTTGGGCTGACCTTGGCCCAGTCCTTTGTGCATCAGCACGGCGGCATGATCGATGTGGAGAGCCGGCCCGGTCTGACGGATTTTCTGATTCGTTTGCCGATTGACTTGAAATGGAGCCAGTGATGAAACCGGTGTGGATTGTGGATGACGATCAGTCGATCCGTTGGGTCCTGGAGAAGGCACTGAGCAAACAGCACATGCCGTGCCGCGTGTTTGAAGATGCACACGATGTGATGACGGCCTTGGAGTCGGACACTCCCCAGGTGCTGGTGTCGGATATTCGTATGCCGGGAGACAGTGGTCTGGAGCTTTTGGAGCGGGTGAAGCATCGTTGTCCCCAGGTACCGGTAATCGTGATGACGGCCTATTCGGATCTGGACAGTGCCGTCTCGGCGTTTCAGGGTGGGGCGTTCGAGTATCTGCCCAAGCCTTTTGATGTGGACGCGGCGGTGGCCTTGATTCGACGCGCTGTTCAGGAGAGTTCTCCGTCGGCCTCGGCTGGTGCTGCGTCGGTCGAGGCACTCCCCGAGTTGCTGGGCCAGGCACCGGTGATGCAGGATGTATTTCGTGCCATCGGCCGCCTGAGCCAATCGAGTGCAACCGTGCTCATTACTGGGGAGTCGGGCACCGGAAAGGAACTTGTGGCCAGCGCCTTGCATCGTCACAGTCCTCGGGCCCGAATGCCCTTTGTGGCGCTGAACACGGCGGCCATTCCACGTGATCTGTTGGAGTCCGAACTCTTTGGTCATGAGCGTGGTGCGTTTACCGGGGCGCAGTCGATGCGTCGTGGGCGATTCGAGCAGGCCGAGGGTGGCACGCTCTTTCTGGATGAGATCGGCGATATGCCTTTGGATTTACAGACCCGTTTATTGCGTGTGTTATCCGATGGTAACTACTACCGTGTGGGTGGGCATCAGCCGCTGAAATCCAATGTCCGGGTCATCGCGGCCACGCATCAGGACCTGGAGGCGCGCGTGCGCTCCGGACAGTTTCGTGAGGATCTCTTTCATCGTCTCAATGTGATTCGGCTGAAGTTGCCACCACTGCGCGAGCGACAGGAAGACATCCCGCTTTTGGTGAAACATTTTCTTCAGAAGAGCGCGAAGGATCTGAAAGTGGACACCAAGCAGATTGCGCCGGCGGCCATGGAGGTGCTCACCCAGCTTCCATTTCCCGGCAATGTGCGGCAACTGGAAAATCTGTGCCATTGGATGACGGTGATGGCCCCGAGTCAATTGGTGCAGGTGGAGGATCTGCCCGCCGAGTTACGCAGCCGTGATCCTACCGAGCCCGCGGGCAACCCCGGTGGCGTACCCGAAAGTGTGTTGATGACGATGACGGCACCGTCGCCCGCCGCGATCGGTGTTTCATGGAAGGAATTGTTGCGTCAGGAGGTCACTCGGGCATTGACCAACGATCCGGCCGGACCGGCCGATGGCCGCATGAATCAATGGTCGCGGGAGTTCGAGACGGCCGTGTTGGGCGTAGCGCTGAAACACACGCGTGGACGGCGTATGGAAGCCGCACAGTTGTTGGGGATAGGACGCAATACCATGACCCGCAAGATCGCGGAACTCCATCTCGAGGATGACAGATAGTCGGTTTTTGATTATTCTTAAGATTGGCGCACCTCAGGGAACGAAAAAACAATGCACAGTTCTTATCAGGGACTGGGCGGCGGGGCACCAGTATCGATTGCGTCAATTTCGTCGAATTGCGCCGATTGCTCGATGCACGAGCTATGCCTACCCGCTGTCGTCAACAACGAGGATTTGGATCGGCTCGAGACGATCATGTCCAAGCGGGTGCGGGTGGAGCGGGGCGACTCCCTCTACCGGACGGGCGATGTGTTCACGTCCTTGTATGCGGTACGTCTGGGGCACTTTAAGACCGTCTACTCCGAGGGACCCACTTCCAAACAGATCATTGCGTTTCAGATGTCCGGCGAGATGCTGGGCATGGAGGGCATCGGTCAGTCGCGCCATAAGTGCAGTGTGATTGCGCTGGAAGACAGCGAAGTCTGCGAGGTGCCGTATTCACGCCTGGAGGAACTGCTGACCCAGTTGCCCAGCCTGCAGGCCCATTTTCATCGCATGATGAGCCGCGAAATCGAGCGCGAGCATCAGGTGATGTTACTACTCGGATCCATGAGCGCGGATCAGCGCGTGGCCGCATTTCTGTTGAACCTCTCCCGACGCTATGAGGCGCGGGGGCTCTCACCCAACCACTTTGTATTGCGCATGACCCGGGAAGACATCGGTAACTACCTGGGGCTTACCATCGAGAGTGTAAGCCGAGTGTTCAGTCGCTTTAAAAAGAACGACTGGATCGAAGGATCCCCTCGGGACGTGAAGCTTCAGGATCGCAAGGCACTCGAGGAACTCTGCGGTCATCACTGAGCCCTTCTCGGTCCCTACCTCGGGGCCAGTCCACACGGCCAGCAAGCGGCTAGAGCGAGTATGGCGATCGGCGTTCGATGGGTTCTGAGGTGGGCGGTTTCACTAACGACCAGGTCATGAAACTCGAGATCGCCATGAACACAAAACACACGGCAAAGCCAATCGCATAGGCGGCCAGTCGCTCCATCTCCAGCGGCAGGCCGTGCAGGATCAGATCCGCGGGATCAAAGAGTGAAAAAAATAGGGCATTGAGCGCCGCCGCCCCCAGAAAGGCCGGCCATAAGACCACCATGGCCACCTTGGCCTTGCTGGACGGAATGTTGGTCGGTGGGGGTGGTGCGTAAGGAACTCTCGCCATCGCTCACTCCAGAATTAGTTAACGGTCCAGGTGGCTTTGACCCGCCAGCTGGACTGGTCATCTTCCAATTGGGCATACCAACGACCGGAGGATAGTCCCGGCACATTGGATTGATAGCGACCGTCGGCGGATTTTACAAGGGTCGCCGTGATGTCCATTTGATTGAGTGTGGGGTGGGAGAGCCGCAACCGAATCGCCTCTGGCGCGGGCACGCCGGCCTTAGCCTGAAAGATCACCTGAATGCGCTGGGTGCCCGAGGGTTGCGGCACGACGGAGGCCGTAAGCTGAATCCCCTGCGATTGGGCGGCCTGGTCTTTTTCCAGCCGCTGGTTGATGGCGCGGCCTTCTTTGTAATAGTCATCGGCCACCAGACTGTCGGCCGTTTTGACGGCGATGATCATGGTGACGACTCCGGCGATCACCGCCGAGGCGGGGATGCCGATGAGAAACCATACCCAGCCGTGGCGAAACCAGGGTTGGGCGATGGCGTTGGCCGGATCACGGCGCTTGGAATGCGAGGGCTCTGTGGACATGCGCATGATTATCGCGGAATAAAGAAGATGGCTTTCTCATCCACGCCCACACCGGGCGCTGTAAGTGAGTCGATTCGGATCTGTATTTTATGAGCGCCTTTTTCCAGCACTTCGAGATCGGCGATTGGTGATTGCATCCGCACCACGAAGAGTTTGGTCGAGGTCTTGGGCACCTCAAAGGTATCCCCACTGACCATGCGCAATCCTGGAACACCTGTCGCAGTGACCTTATAGGTGTGGGTGCGCTCGTCGGTATTGATGAACTGGAACTGGAAGGTGTTTTCAATATGGGTGCCTTCGACCTCGCGGGCCATCGCGCCGCGATCCCGCATGATGTCCACCTTGAGCGGCGTGCGCAGGATCAGTGAACCGAATACCGCCGACACGATCACGGCAAGAATCGCGGCGTAGATCAGCACACGGGGGCGCAGAATATGAGCCCTCAGCTCCTGCTTGGTGTAACGCTTGACCATCGCATTCTGTGTGGAATAGCGAATGAGATCCTGCGAATAGCCCATCTTGTCCATGATGGTGTTGCAGCCATCCACGCATAGTCCGCAGCCGATGCACTCGTACTGCAGGCCCATCCGGATATCAATTCCGGTGGGGCAAACGTCCACGCACACGCCACAGTCGATGCAGTCGCCTTTGCCGGCGGCGCGATGGTCGATTTTCTTGGAGCGTGAGCCACGGGGTTCACCACGGGTTTCATCGTAGGTCACGATCATGGTGTCCCGGTCAAACATCACGCTCTGGAATCGTGCGTAGGGGCACATGTACTTGCAGACCTGCTCGCGCATGAATCCCGCCTGCAAGATGGTGAAGCCTGCATAAAACAGGATCCAGAAGGTCTGCCAGGGGCCCAGGTCGTTGATCATCACCAGTTGGCCCAGGTCCCGAATTGGAGTGAAATAACCGGCGAAGGTAAAACCGGTCCACAAGGCCACGATCAACCAGGCGGCATATTTCAATGCCCGTCGCAGGGCACGCTCACCGGCCGGCCCCTTGGCATCCAGACGCATGCGCTTGGCGCGATCACCTTCGGTCCAGCGTTCAATCTGCAGAAAGATGGCGGTGTACACCGTCTGCGGGCAGGCGTAGCCGCAAAACAGCCGGCCGGCCACGGCCGTGAACAAAAACAGACTGAAGGCGCTTGTGACCAGCAGGGCGGTCAGGTAGATGAAGTCCTGAGGCCAGAGCACCAGGCTGAAAATGTAGAACTTACGCTCGACCAGGTTTAACAGAATCGCGGGTCGGTCATCCCAGGTGAGCCAGGGCAGGCCGTAGTACAGGATCTGGGTGAGGGCCACCAGTACCCAGCGCCAGGTATTAAAAACCCCGCGGACTTCACGTGGATAAAGTTTTTTCCGCGGGGCGTAGAGCAGTACCGTTTGTTCGTGTGGGGCAGATCCGTCGGTACCCATATGCTCTTTAAGGAGGCGTCGTCGATTCGGGTTAAAAAATTATTTTTGTTGCGATAGGCTATAGACGTAGGACGACACGATGTGGGATTTTTGCTCACCCAAAAAATCCTTCCAGGCGGGCATAACCCCGTGGCGACCGTTATTGATCGTCTGTGTGATGCCGGCCACCGTGCCGCTGACCAACCAGACCTTATCGGTCAGATTGGGTGCACCCATGGCGATGTTGCCCTTGCCATCGGCACCGTGACAGGCGGCGCACACGGCAAACATCGGTTTGCCTGCCGAGGCTTTACCCGCATCATGGCCACTGCCCGAGAGGCTCAACACATAGTTGGCCACGTTCTCGACCATCTCCGGGCTGCCCAGCGCGGCGCCCATCGGGGGCATGACCCCTTGGCGGCCTTCGAGCACCGAGGTTTTAATCGCCTGGGGCGTGCCGCCCCACAGCCAGTCGCTATCGGCCAGATTGGGAAAACCCTTTGCGCCGCGGCCATCGGAGCCGTGACACTGGGCACAGTTATTCAAAAACAGGCGCTGCCCGATGGCCAAGCCGGCCGGATCCTTGGCCACGTCTTCCATGCTCATGGCGGCGTACTTGGCATAGATCGGGCCAAACTCTTTGTCGGCCTTCTCCATTTCCTTGGTGTGTTGACCCGTTGAGGACCAGCCCAGAACACCTTTCACATTGCCCAGGCCCGGGTAGAGCACCAGGTAGGCCACGCTGAACGCGATGGTGATGTAAAAGAGCATCATCCACCAGCGCGGCAGCGGGTTGTTGTATTCCTGAAGGTTTTCATCCCAGACGTGACCGGTGGTGCCGGGGTCTTTTCCGGGAATCACTTTCTGGCGGGACAGTGCGTAGAGCAGCACGGCACAGGCCGCAATGGACAGCGCACTGAGCGCAATCACGTAGAGATTCCAAAATTCGCTTGTAAAGTCAGCCATGGCGTTCTCGCTTGTTCGTCGTATGGACTATCGTGTGTTGTTGTCAGAATCCAGTGGCGCATCGTCTTGCAATGGAATCATTGCATTGCGATCCATCTCTGATTTCTGTTTTTTTCCGAACACCCAAATGACCATGGCCACAAACGCCACGATACCCACCACAGTGAGTACGGAGTGAAAGCTGCTGATGGTCATTCGGGTCTCTCCCTGAAGTGCCGAAATCGGATTCGATTAACTGCGTTTGTCTTTGAGGGCCAGGCCGAGTGACTGCAGGTAGGCGATCAGCGCCTCCATTTCGGTCTTGCCCTTGACATCGTCGACCGATGATTTGATCTGCTCATCGGTATAGGGATGGCCGAGCGTGCGCAGCACGCTGAGCTTCTTGGGCATCACTTCGGCATCCACTAGATTTTTCGCCAGCCAAGGATAGGCGGGCATATTGGACTCGGGCACCACATCGCGCGGGTTATTCAGGTGAACCCGATGCCACTCGTCGCTGTAGCGGCCACCCACGCGGTGCAGATCGGGTCCGGTACGTTTGCTGCCCCATTGGAAGGGACGATCGTAGACAAACTCTCCGGCCACCGAGTAGTGACCATAGCGCTCGGTCTCGGCCCGAAAGGGGCGAATCATCTGCGAGTGACAGTTGTAGCAGCCCTCGCGAACGTAGACGTCCCGACCGGCCAGTTGCAGCGCGGTGTAGGGCTGCAAACCCTTCACTGGTTCCGTGGTGGATTTCTGGAAAAACAGCGGTACGATTTCCACCAGGCCACCGATTGCCACTGTAATGAGCACCAGCACGATCAGCAGCGCTGGGCTCTTTTCGATTCTTTCATGTGTTGCAGGCATTTGTAGTCTCCCTTGTCTGCGCGTTCGGTTAGGCGTGCGCCACTTCCGGGATGCGGGCATCCACGGGTTTGGGTTCGCGGATCGTCATGAACATGTTCCAGGCCATGATGATCATGCCGGCCAGGTAGAGGACACCGCCGAGCAGACGAATCGTGTAGTACGGGTAGGTGGCCTTGATGCTCTCGATGAAGGCATAGGTCAGTGAACCATCCGGGTTCACTGCACGCCACATCAGGCCTTGCATCACACCGGCAATCCACATGGCCGCGATGTAGAACACGATGCCCAGTGTCGCTACCCAGAAGTGCACCTCAATGGCCTTCACGCTGTGCATCTCGCGCTTGCCGGCC
>JBMSML010000068.1:0-8522 GCA_049421125.1 Burkholderiaceae bacterium | reverse complement strand
CTGGTCGCCCGCGATCAGCCACGAATTATTAGAGGTATTTGACCTCTGGCTTATCCCCACGTCTTTATCGGAACTGGAGCTTCTCAGTACGATCGGGCTGTTGCGCGACTTAAAGCCGGCCTTGGATCGTCCACGGTCACCCAGAGTATTACTTACCCCTAATAAGATCCATCCTTTCCAGCGCAAATTCGACTCTATCTCTGCCCAGAGATTCCCCGTACCGTTCATGCTGACCCCCGCCGTCATCGCCTCCAAACAGATGGAGGCCCTCTACCAGAAAGACTTTGTGGTGAACAGTAAAGAGACTGAGGTCCGCGAGCGGTTCCTCATGTTTTGTGAAGCCGTTTGGCAGGCCTCGCAAATTGGCATGCTTGCCGCCCACTCCATGCGGGCCCGATCCGACTTCAAATTTGGCGCTGTTTCCACACCGCCACCCACAAAGATTGTCCATCACCGCGTTCCCGCATCTATCCAAGCGCCATCCGATGCCTAAATGCTGTTAAGAATTCTGAGAGCCATCTACAACTGGCTTGCGCAAGCAACAAAATACAAGGCGGTCGACCCTTTCGCAGTTCAGAACGAGCAGGTCTATGAGGTGCGGGGGCAATTTGAGCGCGCGCTTCGCGACAAGCTCTCCAAAGCGCAGGGGCCGCAGTCCAAAGCGCTGGCCACTCACATCACCAACTACATTTTTGACTATGGCGAGTTCGATTACGACTCCTCTACGCCAAAAGAGCTCAAGCAACTGGTCAATACCGAACTGGTCAACGTGTGCACCCATCAGGTTATCGAACCCTTAAAACTCTGTCAGGTGATGGTCCACCGAGCAGTTCAACTGAAACGCTTCGGCAAAGAATTTGAGTCGCACCTTAGGGACTTGTGGATCTTATGTCTGGTTCCCGTGGGCCCGTTTACACCGCCGGGATCGGCCTTTCCACTGCCCGCTCATCAAACACTTTTAAGTCGCATGCGCACTATCGAAGTGAGCGATCGACAGGTCGACGCCTGTCTGAAAGTCTGGCACGACCCCACGCTCAAACAGGCCTTAGAAGCCTGGGCATCCGCGGAGTGAACGCCGTCGGACCCATACGACGCGCACGAACCAATCGACTACACGGAGTAAACATAGAGGTGCGTCTGACGAGCATCCTCCACCCTTAAAACATCACGTGGAGCAACGCCCGGCACCTCAAAACTGTTGGAAATCAATACGCTGCCAGGTTGCAGTTCCTGTGCTGCCTTTTGCCAGAGGCGGGCCATAGGTTCGGTAGACAAAAAAACATAAACGACCTGATAATGACGGAGATCACAACTCCAGAAATCGCCGTACGTCATTTTTAAATTCGGAATACCCAGAGCTTTCCAACGCGACCAGCAATAGGTCAGCCAAGCCCCTTCGATGCCTTCACACTGCACGTGAGGATTCATTTTCGAAAAACCCACCAGCATCGCTCCCGTGCCAGACCCCAGATCGATAAACCGATCCTGCCGACCTTTCCAATAACGCGCGACATATTCCGAGAGCACAATTTGCGTCGCACGGTTGGATAAATACAGCGGAACGCGATGGCGCACCGCAGGGCCAAAGATCAGTGCCAACACCACAAATCCAATCAAATACCAGTAGCTGGGCAACTGCAGCGCTAAGGCGAACGCAATAGCGGGAGTAAAAATCAAATGAATAAAAATCCACCACCCCTCGGAGCGCAATAATCTGGCGATCAAGGCTGCCATCATGGCCTGGGCGGCCACCGAGGCCAATAACGCGGGTGGCACGCCCCAGACTCCTGCGCGCAAAAGGAGCAGTACCATCAGTAACGCTCCTGCCTGTGATAGTACTGCCTTGGACAACACACCAAGCTTCATTGGGACTCTAGGTACGTAATGCCTGTGCATCGAGCGGTGGGAGTTGCCCAATATCGGGCAGATCATCCTGGGTTTTCGTGCCCTGCTTTAACTCATAGGCCCATGCCAAAATTTTTGCAATCGCCTCAAACAGCTGTTCGGGCACCGGGTCTCCGATTTCAAGTCGGGCATGCATCAAGCGGGCCAAAGGAGGCACACGGGCAATGGGGACACTGTGCTCGCGCGCCACATCCTGAATACGCAGGGCCAGGGCGTCGAGACCTTTCGCAACGACCACCGGTGCTGCCATCGTGGTCTGATCATAACGCAGAGCAATCGAATAGTGATCAGGGTTAGCCACCACTACGTCCGCACGCTCGATCGCCGACATCATTCGGCTTTGAGCGATTTGACGCTGGCGCTGACGCAGCTTACTTTTGATTTCGGGGGATCCCTCCGTGTCTTTCATCTCCTGCTTAACTTCTTCCTGGCTCATGCGCATCTGCCGCATAAAGTTAAAGCGTTGGAATATGGCGTCCCCCAATGCGATCAGTATCAATGGTGCAAGCAAGAGCAATGCTCCATTGAACACCAACTGACTGGTATTCACGATGGCCACACTGAAATCCTGATGAATCAGCGTCGACACATTGCCCAGCAGAGCGATCAAATACGTCATGCCCACACCGAGAATCAGGAAGGCTTTAAGGATTGTTTTTACGAGCTCGGCAGTGGTCGACAAGGAGATTAAACGCCCCATGCCCTTGATTGGATCTAATCGGCTCCAGTTAAATTTAAAGGCAAATACCGGCCGAAACCCGGAGAGACTTAGAGGCGCAAAAACGGAGACGAGCAAAAGCGGAATAATCAGGGCGGCTAACAGGCCCAGCAAGCCCAGAAATGACCCCGCTAGCCATTGTGCTAACCCATCCGTCCAACGATCCGCGTCCGAAAAGCTCAGCCCTTCGCGCATCATGCCGACCATCTGTTGAACGATGAGGGGACCAGAGGTGAAAATAAATAGAAACGCCACCGATAACAGGACCAAGGTGGTCAGGTCTCTGGAGGTGGCGAACTGTCCTTCCTCGCGGGCTTTTTCTAGACGCCGCGCGGTAGGTTCTAGACTTTTATCTTCTTGCGACTGCTCTTCTGCCATTCCGGCAGTGTAACTTAGCCCTCAGGGTTTTTCTTTAAAATGTCGAAGAGTCGATCGCCCTGCTCTCGATCGGCCATGGCCATATTCTGATAAACGCGCTGGGCAGCGATCTTGCCGGCAGTGCTACTGGCCATGCGATACCAGGCATAAGCGCGGGGCAAGTCCTGCGGGATACCGGAGCCCACCTCATACATCATGGCCAACTTATAACAACCGATGGAGTCGCCGGTCAGCGCGGCACGTCGATACCAGGTAAACGCCAAAATGGTGTTCTTTTCAGCATTGACACCGTTTTCGAACCGCCCACCAATCTCCACCATGGCAGTGGCATTGCCATTATTGGCCGCCGCCAGCATCCACTGCCCACCCCGAAGGGGGTCCACCTTTGTGCCAATACCCTGCAGGTACATCAACGCTACCTCGTACTGGGACCGGGAATCCCCCTGATCCGCTAATCGTTCCAGAATTTCGAGCGCTTCCGTAAAACGGCCCACCTCGTAGGCACGACGCGCAGTCTGATAGTCGGAACAGCCCACCACCATGGTGCTCACGAGTAGCACCAGTGCCATCATCCTGACAGCATAATGTCTCACGACTTACTTCTTGGGCTGCGCGGGTGGCGTCACGGGAGCCGCAGGTGCCTGGCCCTTCGCATTCGGCAGCGGGGGTGGCGCAGGCGGCACCAAAGGCACAGCAGGCTCGGCCGCCTGAGGGGCCGGGGATTCCGCAGGCGCTGCTGCAGGCGGCGGCAGCGCCTCGCGGTAACTGGCACCCAGATCGCCCCCGAGCGCCCGTGCAAAGCCACCCAAATACCGGCGCCCGAGATCAGGGTAATAGGGGGCTTGTGGCAGATAGCCCTTCGAGCGAATGCAGGTGCCCTTGTTATCCGAATCCTCACAGGAGGCGACGGCTCCAAGACGCCCTACTTCGAACTGCTCGCCCAGAAAGAAGGCAAACACAAGCAGGAAAAGCGGTATTAGACCAAACAGAAAGACGTTCTTAAGGATGGAAATAATCTTCGTTACGATAGGTGCCATTTTCTTCGCCTTGTTTTATCTTTTCGGTTGCGATGGAGTGATCGGTCTCCACAGATTTGCGGGTTGTTGATCAAATAATCGTGCATGGACTTCTACTATCATCGGGTCATTAGCATTCCCATGACGCAGCATCTCGCCGTAGGCTTTCATTGTGAGATCACGTTTCCCGCTCTGAAAATATTCACGGGCCGCACAATAGTAGAACACCAGCGCATCTGGATTTTTACCGCTTAATTTCTCATACGCCAAGACATCGCCCATTAGCATGCAGGACTCGGGACGCTGATCATAGGCTGCAGGCAGTAAGAATGACTTAGCCCGCTGCAGTTCGCGGTCCGATAGGGCGATAAAGTGTCGACCGGATTCCCGATATTTGTAGTCTTGATGGTTGGAATAAATCAAAAATTCTTTATCAAACCCTTGGGCTTCCTCGAAAGCGATCCGGCCGGCGTAATAGGCCGCATCACGATTGCCACGATTTGCCCAGGCTTCAATGCCGCGCTGAATCTTTAGTGCCGTTTCTGCATGACGCAGATAATCGCCCTCATCACTGATACAGGTGGCACTGCGTATGCAAATCTCCCCCTTTGCCGCCAACCCTTTTTGCTCGATGAACTGACGATACCAATAGGCGAAATGTTCAGCACGGGGGGTCTCAGACTCACCCAAGGGAGCGGGGGCAGCCGTCGCCGCGGACGGCGCGGGGGACTTTGACGACGGCGCAGCGGCGGCCGCGTTCGCCGCTGGCACCGGCTTTGCAGGGGCGCTGGCGTGTGCCGGCATCGATGACCACAGGATGACGCCCGTCAATACGACAAGCCCAAGTAACTGAGAGATCAAATGCGCCATGGCCATGCCCCTATCGGTTCGGCGCTCCGGCCGGCGGGGTCGGACCAAACTGCGGACGAGGTGGCAACACAAGCACTGGGGTTCGGCCGCCAGGCTCTGCGGGGGGTGCAGCAGCCGGCGCAGGCGCTGGTGGCGGTGTATTACTCGGTACCGACGTGGGAGCACGGTTGGCTGGGGGAGCGGGCGCCTTCGTCGGTGGTGGCGCATTCGGTGCGATGGCGGGTGCGGCCGGACGCTCCAAGCCCTTGGGCGCCGGGGATGGACCCATCGGTTTAGCCGTGGGCAGATCCCCAACCTTGGCATTTTGAACCGTGATGGAGATACGACGATTCAACGGATCATTAGGGTTGGTGGGATTAAGCCGAATCGTGTCCGCAAACCCGACCACCTGGGAGACACGCTTCTCTTCTAGTCCACCTAGAACAAGTTCACGACGCGCGGCATTAGCCCGCTCCGTCGACAGTTCCCAATTACTGTAACCGGCAGGACCATTGCCATACTTCAAGCCGTCGGTGTGACCTTCAATTCGTACCATGTTGGGCAGGTCCTTGATCGCACTACCGATGAGCCGCAACAGATTGCGCGCATAGGCGGCCATATCAGCGCCACCCACGCTAAACATCGGACGCTTACGATCGTCCACAATTTGAATACGCAAACCCTCCGCCGAGACATCCATGAACACCTGATTGCGGGTTTGTGAGAGTTCAGGATCCGATAGCAAAGCCTGCTGAATCGTGCCTTTCGCCTCCTCGTAGACCCAGAGACGCTTGCTCATGTACTCATGCTCTTCGACACGGGAATCACTAATACGACGCTGCTCGGTATCGGCATCGGCCTTCGCCTCAGACCCCATGGTCCGGAAGATCTGCGGGCCACCGCCCTTGATAACACTGTTCTGATCCCCGGAGCCCTGCCCGCCCTCTAAAGTTAAACGTAAGGGATTTTGAAAGTAGGCCGAAATACCTGCTAAGTCACCACTGGTCGTGGAGCCCAACACCCACATCAACAAAAAAAAGGCCATCATCGCCGTCACAAAGTCGGCGTAGGCAATCTTCCACACACCGCCGCCATGCCCGCCCACTACCTTCTTGACGCGCTTGACGATGATTGGTTCTGGAGCGCCCTTCTCGGCCATTATTTATCTTTCAATTCCTGTAAATAATCAATGGATCACTTGCCTTTTACGGCCTTGGTTTCCTCGTCTAATTCCTTAAAGCTTGGGCGCATATCGGAGAACAACACCTTGCGGCCAAACTCCACCGCGGCCTGCGGGGGAAACCCATTTAGACTTGCCAACAGCACCGCTTTCACCGCCAAGAAGGCTTTTCCATCCACCTCTTCGTTTTGCTCGAGGGCGCTGGAAATCGGACCAGTGACCGAGTAGCTCATCAAAATACCCAGGAAGGTTCCCACGAGAGCGGCGCCAATCAACTTGCCCAGCTCAGCCGGCGGCAAACCAATCGAGCCCATCACCATCACCACCCCCATCACGGCCGCCACAATACCGAAGGCCGGGAACGCGTCGGCCATCTTGGCAATCACGCTAACCGGCACATGCGCTTCCTGGTGATGTGTCTCCAGCTCCTGCTCCATCAGCGCTTCGACCTGCTGAATGTTCAATGACCCGCCCAACATCATGCGTAAGTAATCGCAGATGAATTCCGTGAGATGGTGATCCTTGGCGATACTCGGGTACTTTTCAAATAAAGGGCTGGATTCCGGCTCTTCGATATCGGCTTCGAGCGACATCAGGCCATCCCGGCGAATCTTTTGAAGGACCTCGAATAACAAACACAACAAGTCGAGACACTTACGCTTGTTGGTCGATGGCGACTTAAACGCGCGCGGCAATGCGGCCATGGTGGCCTTGAGATTTCGACCCGAATTGCCCGCAATCAGGTAACCCACCGCCAGACCAACGATACTCAAGACCTCTGTCGGCTGCCACAGCACCGCAATGTTACCGCCGTGCAGGGCATAACCCAGCAGCGCGCACCCTAAACCCAAAACTACTCCAATAAGCCATGTCATGTTCAGTTACCTCGTTTCATGATTCACATCGGTCCGTACGGCTAGCCTAACCGATTAAATAAGTTCGACGATTCTAGTCGGGAGAATATTGAGCGTGCCGCCTCCAGCAGGGATTGTGCCCGCACGAGGCCCGCGGAAGCCTCCGCCGCATCGGTGTCCAGCAACCGCCCTCGGTGCGCCTGCAGCTCCGTCATCTTTGTATCCAACGCCGCACGGGCCAAATCGTTCTGAGCATCAATCGCCCCGGCCCGCATACGCCATTGCATGATCTGATCGGTAGACTGGATAAGATCGTTCTGACGGTCCACAAATTGTGACTCAAGCATTCCCGTCTTAGCAGAACGTTCTAATGACTCTACAAATAGCAATGCGTCCCTGAGCACGTCACGAGACCGCTGCTCGTTGAAGTCGTAAGCGTTACCAAATGCCTCTCTAAAACTAATGCCCTCGGGTACCCATACACCGGGCTCAATCTCTATCTGTTTAACATTTTCTTCAACGCGAAAGGTGACCGCATCGGCGTTATCAATCTCTGGGCGGGACCAAGAACTGGTAGGCGCGTCATACGTGGCCGGCTCACCCCAAGCGAGCTTTGTCGGGTCGCCAATAAGAGTGACGGAGAGATCGTTAAAAAATGCAGGGAGCGCCTCGTGATCACCAAAATTTAGGTCTAGTGTAGTTGACGCCCCTTCTACACCAACACTCTCCCCAAGAGAAATCTTCTTAATGTAGGTGTCGTTCGCCCAGACTTCAGCTCCGTAATTTGTCCCATCAAATGTGAGGCGGACCGAAAACTCTCCGCCGGTATAAATGCGCGCGCTGCGGTCTAAGTTGACTGTAACCGGCAGAGGCGAAAACTCAATTACGGTATCGCTGGCAGGTAGCGCATCAAGGGTAATATCCAAATTCAAGAACGCATCGGGTTGTCGGGGATATGTATAGCGATCCACAAGCGAACCGTTTAAGTCTGTTTCAGTGTGGGTAAAACGGCCATTAAGTTCCTGTCTAAAGGAAAGCGTAAACGGGGATTCGTCGGTGCCCACGCCCGAAATATCCCCAATAAAATAACTTCCAGAGGTGCCGTCAGGGCCGCGCAGCGCGCCATCCGACCCACGGATCTGCATTCTCATCTCAAGAGGGTTGTCCGTGCCCTCAATCACATAGTCACCGGAGCGCCTGAATACAGCATCGGGAGCAATCGTCGCAGTGGTCATACCACTACTACCAGAAGCAACCGTCGATCTCGGCGCCGCTAACCGGGCCTCCGTGGTCATACGCAGAAGGTATCGATCGTCGTTTGAATCCATCGCTACCGCAAGATCCTTTAAATGCTCATAGTTCTGCCGTGCCTGCTGAGCAACTGCTGTAAGACCGGGCACTCCAAGCGCAGGACCACGTGCGCGTACGGCTATTTCCTGCATGCTGCTCAATACATCATGAATACTGCCGAGCTGAGAATCGGCGAGTGCCATACGCGTTGAAATAAAATCCTGATTGCTTCGCAGCATTTCATAGCGCGATTTATCAAATTGGATCTCCACACCGCGCGCAAGTGCCGTAGCGTTTTGGGACGCCTTTGAATACTTATTTCCAGTCGAGAT
>JBMSML010000067.1:0-8560 GCA_049421125.1 Burkholderiaceae bacterium | reverse complement strand
AACAAGGCGCTCGCCAATGCCACCAAACGTTGCGAGATCCCCGAGGCATTCATGATGGCGCCGGCCAAAATGAACAGCGGAATGGCCAGCAGCGGAAAGTTAGTGGCCCCGTTATAGGTGACGATCGCGATGTTGGCCACGGTGTCAAAGCCGTGGGACGCGATCATGGCGACCGTGGCGACAATGCCCAGCGCCACGGCGATTGGCACATTGACCAGCACTAAGAGAAGCACCGCGCCGAACAGCATCAGCATCATTTCCATAGTCAGCGCTCCTAGTGGCTCTCGGCGCCCGACATCCCTGCGGTGTGGGACGGGGCGTGACGAATCAGATCAGACAGCGTGAGAAATTCTCCAATCAGAATCAGCACACAGGAGATGGGGATCACCGACTGCACGACGCTCATGGGAATTTCAGGGATGCTGACCATGCTGTCGGTGGCCAGGATGGGCATGATGTCGAAACCGACCCAGCCCAGGAATGCGAAAAATCCGATCACCAGAATCTGCGCCAGGATGTTGAATCCGCGCCGCAGACCAGGAGGCATCAGGTCCACCACCTCGGGGCAACCGATGTGGCCGCGTTTAAACGAGGCCAGTGCGGCACCGTAAAAGGTGAGCCAGGCCAGCAGGATGGAGGCCAGTTCGTCGTACCAGACCAAGGCACTGCCCAAGGTTCGAAACACAATGCCAACGGTGACTTCTAAAAACAAGGCCACCATCAGCACGAGCACTAACCACTCGAGAAATTTTCCATAGGCGGCGCGCAGTCCGCCGGATGGTTGTTGTGATGCTGCTCCAGACATGCTGGGCTCCCTGAAAACGGTCGATGGATGCAATCGTGTCGCACGAAGGCCGACCACTCGGTCCGCCTTCGTGCGCGGGCGTGATCTCAGCGCAGGCTATTGGCCTTGTCGATGAGTGCTTGGGCGCCTTTTACTTCTTTGCCAAAGTCGGTGTAGATCTCTTTGCTGGCGGCCACGAAGGCTTTCTTATCAACCTCATTGGCTTGCGTGCCGGCAGCCTTGATCTTATCGAGCAGTTCTTTGTCTTCCCTCTCCGCGACCTGATAGACAAAGGCCTGGGTCTCCTTGGCGGTGTCTTCTAGGATCTTTCTGACGTCGGCCGGTAGGGCGGCCCATTTCTTGGAACCCGCGGTGAGGTAGGCCGGCGTGTAGACGTGGCCGGAGAGGCTGATGTACTTCTGGACTTCATGGAGTTTGGATGAGTAGATCTGCGTGAACGGATTTTCCTGCCCGTCCATCACGCCCGTTTGCAGGGCGGTGAAGAGTTCGGAGAACTTCATCGGGCTGGGGTTCGCACCGTAGTCTTGGAACATCCGGACACGCCATTTGCCCTCGGGCACGCGCAGCTTGATGCCTTTTAAGTCCGCAGGAACTTTAATGGGCCGTTTGTTATTGGTGAGATGTCGATAGCCGTTTTCCCAAACCGCGACGATCTTCAAGCCCTTTTTCTCTGCCTCGGGTGCCAGGATCGGCCAGACCACTTCTTTTTCAATGCGCTGCATGTGGGCGCGGTCCTGCACCAGGTAGGGCAGCTCAAAAATCCCGAAGAGGTCGGACTGTGAACTCATCACCGTGGACGGCAATGCAAGATCGATGGTGCCCAGTTTCAGCTTCTGCACCATTTCACTATCACCGCCCAGTTGGCTGGAACCGAACACGGTCACTTTGGCCTTGTTGCCCAGTTTGGCATTGGCACGTTTGGCGAATTCATCGGACGCTTGCGCAAACAGGGATCCGGGGGCGCCCACGTGGCCGAGTTTGATCTCTAGGGACTGGGCCAGTGCGGCGGTCGAGGCCGAGAGCCCCAGCCCAAGGGCCACGAGGCTTGCCACAACGGTGCGGCGTGCGGTCGTGCGGTGGGTGATGTGTTGCATGGTGTGGTCTCCTTTTTTTATTGAATAAGTGTGCGGGCAACGGATGGGGTGAGTGCGCCTGGAGTGATCAACTGGCCAGGTAATCGATGGCCGCCTGCACGCCACCTTTCTGATGTGGAATACCGCAACGGGCGAGCCCCATTTCCACGCCTCCGAGGGTTCCTAAGAGGGTGAGGTCGTTGAAGTCGCCCAGGTGGCCAATACGGAATACCCATCCTTGAAGCTTGGCCAATCCCATCCCCAGCGACATGTTGTAGTGCTCGAGAATCTGTTTGCGAAAATCGTCCGCGTTGTAATAGCTGCCATCGGATTTTTTGGGCATGACCACGGCGGTCAGCACCGGGCTGTATTCCGCCGGGTTTTCACAGAGGATCTCTAGGCCCCAGGCCCGAACTGCGCGGCGCGTGGCCTCGGCGTGGCGCTTGTGACGCGCATACACATTGGACAGCCCTTCCTCGAAAAGCATGTCGAGCGCCTCTGCCAACCCATACAAAATATTGGTGGCCGGCGTGCTCGGCCAGAATCCGTTTTTGTTGGCCGCGATGATCTCTTCCCAGGCCCAATAAGCCTTGGGCAGGGTGGCGGTTTTGCTTGCTGCAATCGCTTTGACACTGACCGCGTTAAACGAGATGCCGGGCGGCAACATCAGCCCCTTTTGGCTGCCGGCGATCGTGACGTCCACGCCCCACTCATCGTGCTTGAATTCCACGCTGCCCATCGATGAAATGGTGTCGACCATCAGCAGTGCCGGATGGTGGGCCGCATCGATGGCCCGGCGCACGGCGGCAATGTCCGAGGTCACGCCAGTGGAGGTTTCGTTATGCACAACGCAGACGGCCTTGATGGTGTGGTGGGGGTCTTGGCGCAATCGGTCTTCGATCTGCTGTGCATCGACACCACGGCGCCAGTTGCCGGTAATGAACTCGGGTTTTAATCCAAGCTTTTCGGCGAGTTTTTTCCACAGGCTCGCGAACTGTCCGGTCTCCACCATCAGCACCGCATCGCCCGCGTTCAAGGTGTTGACGAGCGCGGCCTCCCAAGCGCCGGTTCCGCTGCCCGGATAGATGATCACGGGCTGGATGGTCCCGAACACGGGCTTGATGGCTTCCAGAATCTTGAGACCAAGGCGCTGAAACTCCGGGCCACGGTGGTCAATGGTGGGGTAATCAATCGCGCGCAGCACGCGGTCCGGCACATTGGTGGGGCCTGGGATTTGCAGGAAATGTCGGCCCTGGCCAATGCGGTTCAAGGTCTTGCTGGCCTGGATCGGGGCGGGGGATGCTGAAAACGAGTCGCGTTGCATGGTCGTGGGGCTTTCTCGGATGGCCTGGGGTAGACCCCAGGATTTTGTATACAAAATAATTTCATACAATTGTCCTCATGGGCTCTCCTGTGTCAACCGAACAAACCCTAATTCCGCGCCAAGGACTTCACGACGCGGTGGCCGATCGCATTCGCGAACAGATCGTGGAAGGGTTGCTCGAGCCCGGGGCACGTCTGAATGAGCGCGTGTTGTGCGAGCAGATGGGCGTGTCCCGTACACCCATGCGCGAGGCGATCAAAAAACTCGCCGGCGAGGGGCTGGTGCGTCTTGAGCCGCATCGCGGTGCAGTGGTCCATCGGCTAAGCCGTGATGAAGTCGCGGCGGCCTTCGAGGTCATGGCCACGCTGGAGGCCCTATCCGGTGACCTTGCGGCGCAACGGGCCAGTGACGACGAAATACGAACGATTCAAGAACTCCAGGTGGACATGGAGCGGGCCCACCGTGCGCGGGATTTGCCGGGTTACTACCGGTTGAATGCCCAGATCCACGCCGCGATCAACACCGCGGCACGCAACCCCGTGCTGGAAGAGGTGTTTCGGTCCGTGAATGTGCGCCTGCAGAGTCTGCGCTTTCGTTCCAACCTGGATCAACGCAAGTGGGATGCGGCCGTCAAAGAGCATGCGGCCATTGCCACCGCACTCCAGGCGCGTGATGGCGCGCAGTTGGGGCGATTGCTGCGGGACCATTTGAATCACAAACGCGAGATTGTCTTAAAGCTCATGGAGCAGGAGTCATGACTCAGGTCAATCCCGCCCGCCGATCGTTTTTATCGGGCGGATTAAAACGCTCGGATCAGCGCAGTCAATTGGCGCGTCGCCTGGCCCGCGAGATGCAAGGGCAGGTCTACGTGGATGCCGCCTCGCGCGGGCGTTACGCCACCGATGCATCGATCTATCAGGTGATGCCCATTGGCGTGGCCGTTCCGAAAACGGATTTGGATGCACGGATTGCATTGGATGTTGCACGTGATCTGAACGTGCCGGTTCTGCCGCGCGGCGCCGGCACATCGCAGTGCGGCCAGACCGTGGGCGAGGCGCTGGTGATCGACAACAGCAAATACCTGCGCACGATGCTGGACCTTAATCTCGAGGCCATGACGGTCACCGTGCAACCGGGCATGGTGCTCGACCATCTCAATGCCCAATTAAAACCGCACGGGGTATGGTTTCCGGTGGATGTCTCCACGGCGGCCCAATGCACGATCGGTGGCATGACCGGTAACAACTCCTGCGGTTCTCGCTCGCTCTACTACGGCAATATGGTGCATAACGTGGCGGGCATTGATGCCGTGTTGGCCGATGGCACAGAGGCCTACTTTGGATTATTTGGCGATGGCGGTGACATGACGCTGGGCAACGCCCGTATGAACGGCCTGATCCCGCAGCTCTTCCAGATTGCGGAGTCGGTGAAGGATGACATCACTGCCGTCTGGCCGCGCGTGATGCGTCGCGTGGGGGGCTACAACCTGGATGTGTTTTATCCACAAAGCGAGCGGCCCTACCTGCCGGAGCGCCAACAGGGCCTGGTGAATTTCGCCCATCTCCTGGTGGGCTCCGAGGGCACGCTGGCGTATTTCGAGGCGATTACGCTTCGGTTATCCCCCTTGCCAAAAAATAAGGTGCTGGGCGTGGTGAATTTTCCCAGTTTTCGCCAGGCCATGACGCTCACCCAACATATCGTGACGCTTCATCCGATGGCGGTGGAACTGGTGGATCGCACGATGATTGAACTGTCGCGTGCCAATCCCATGTTTGCACCGGTCATCGATACCGCCATTACACGCGTCAACGGACGCGAGACTGATGCACTGCTGCTGGTGGAATTTGCCCATGAAGATCCTGCGGTGGCGCTGGGGCAACTGCAGGATCTGGACGTGATGATGGCCGATCTGGGCCTGCCCGGGTCCGTGGTGCGCATGACGGAACCCAGCGCCCAGTCGGCGCTATGGGAAGTGCGCAAGGCGGGCTTGAACATCATGATGTCGTTAAAGGGGGATGGAAAGCCGGTCTCGTTCATCGAGGATTGTGCGGTGCCGCTGGAGCACTTGGCGGACTATACCGCGCAATTGACCGAGGTGTTTACCAAGCACGGCACCCAAGGCACCTGGTATGCCCATGCGTCGGTGGGCACGCTTCATGTGCGTCCGATTCTCGATATGCGTCGTGACGGCGCCCAGAAGATGCGGGCGATTGCGGAAGAAGCCGGGGCGCTGGTGCGCAAGTACAAGGGGGCCTTTTCCGGAGAGCATGGCGATGGCCTGGTGCGCAGTGAGTGGGTGGAGTGGCAGTTCGGCCGAAAAATTACCCACGCCTTTGAGCGTGTGAAAGACGCCTTTGATCCTGGCCGTCGGATGAATCCCGGAAAGATTGTCGACTGCACGAAGATGGATGACACCTCGCTGTTTCGGTTCAAACCCGGTTATGCCGCTGCCCCCATGCAGACCGGTCTGGACTGGTCGGCCTGGGATGTGCAAAACGATCCGTCTCAACGCGGTGACCCGGGCACCTTTGGCATCGCGATCTCGGCGCCGGGCACCGGAGGGGATCCCTCCCGCGGTTTTGCTAAGGCCATCGAGATGTGCAACAACAATGGCCACTGCCGAAAGTTTGATGTAGGCACTATGTGCCCGAGTTATCGGGTCACCCGCGATGAAGTCCACTTGGTGCGCGGTCGCGCGAATACGTTGCGTCTTGCCGTGAGCGGTCAGTTGGGTGCCGAGGCCTGGGCGTCCGAGGCGGTGCGCGATGCGCTGGCCTTATGTGTGGGGTGCAAGGGCTGCAAGCGCGAATGTCCGACCGGCGTGGACATGGCCCGCATGAAGATCGAGGCGCAGTATCAGGTTGGCCAGCGTCGGGGTTTCTCGCGCAAGGACCGGTGGGTCGCCCATCTGCCGCATCTTGCGCGCACGGTGGCCGCTATTCCGGGCTTGGCTGGGTTACTGAATCTGCGCAATCGCAGCGGATGGTTACGGGTGCTGGGTGAGAAGTGGTTGGGCTTTGCGGCGGAGCGCACCCTGCCGGCCTGGCGACGCGATACGTTTGCGCTCACGCTGTCGGCATCGCAGCCTAAGCACGCCTCGGGTTCGATCGCCGCCCACCATGATCTGACCACCTGTGATGTGGTGCTGTGGGCCGACACGTTTAACAATGCGTTTGAACCGCAGCAGCTGCGCGCGGCGTTCGCAGTGATGCGTCATCTGGGGTTGAAGGTGGCGGTGTCGGGCGCCGCAGGCAAGGATCCGGTGTGCTGCGGTCGAAGCGCGTTATCCGTGGGCATGGTGGACGAGGCCAAGGCCCATGCGCGCAGAACGCTGGAGGTCTTAGCACCGGCGATTGCACGTGGTGTGCCCGTGGTGGGCCTGGAGCCCTCATGCATTCTGAGTCTGCGGGATGAGTGGCTGAGCATGGGACTTGGTGCGCCGGCCCAGCGGCTTGCCCAATTGGCCATGTTGTTTGAAGAGTGGTGGATGCACTACCTGCAGTCGCATGCCATGCCGGCCGTGCGTCAACCGGTTGCCACGGTGTATGTGCATGGGCATTGCCATCAAAAGGCCATGGGCGTCATGTCGCCCACCATCGCGGCGGTGACGTCTGTGGGGGCATCGGCGCAGCTGATCGAGACGAGCTGTTGTGGCATGGCGGGCAGTTTCGGCTACGAGGCCAAGCATCTGCATGTGTCGCTGGCCATGGCCGAGGCGAGTCTTCTTCCCGCCGTGCGCGGGGCTCCCGAGGAGGCCTGGATCGTGGCCGATGGGTTTTCATGCCGGCATCAAATTGCCGATGGCGCACGTCGCTGCGCGGTGCATGCCAGTCAGCTGATTGCCCACGCGCTTGGGGTTGCACCCTGATGGTATGGGTCGCCTGGCGGCGGGGCTCGTAGGATAATTCCGTATTCTTTGCAAAGGTGACCCATGGACCCCCAAATTCGACAGCAGGCGCTGGACTATCACGAGAAGGGCACCCCCGGAAAAATCGCGGTTACCCCCACGAAGCAGCTGGTCAACCAACGGGATCTGGCGCTCGCCTACTCGCCCGGTGTGGCAGCAGCCTGTGAAGAGATTGTCAAAGATCCGCTCAATGCATTTCGCTATACCGCCCGGGGCAACCTGGTGGCGGTGATCACCAATGGCACGGCCGTGCTCGGTTTGGGCAATATCGGCCCACTCGCCGCCAAGCCGGTGATGGAGGGCAAGGCGGTATTATTTAAAAAGTTCGCGGGCATTGATGTCTTTGACATTGAAATCAATGAGCTTGATGTCGATCGCATCGTGGAAGTGATTGCCGCCTTGGAGCCCACTTTCGGTGGCGTGAATCTGGAGGACATCAAGGCACCGGATTGCTTTTACGTCGAGCGCAAGCTGCGCGAACGCATGAAGATTCCGGTCTTTCACGATGATCAGCACGGCACTGCGATTGTGGTGGGGGCGGCCATGGTCAATGGCCTGAAGGTGGTGGGCAAGGACATTAAGAGCGTCAAACTGGTGGTATCCGGAGCGGGTGCTGCCGCGCTGGCCTGCTTGGATCTGCTCTTGGATCTGGGTTTGCCGCGCGAGAACATCTGGGTGTCGGATCTGGCTGGCGTGGTCTACGAGGGCCGCAAAGAACTCATGGATCCGGAGAAAGCCCGCTTCGCGCAAAAGACCGATGCGCGAACACTGAACGACATCATTGCGGATGCCGATGTGTTTCTGGGCCTATCGGCCGGCGGTGTCTTAAAGCCGGAGATGGTGGCCAAGATGGCCGATAAGCCGCTTGTCTTTGCGCTGGCCAACCCTGAGCCGGAGATTCTTCCAGAGGATGTGAAATCCGTGCGCAGCGATGCGATTGTCGCCACGGGCCGCACGGACTATCCGAACCAGGTGAACAACGTTTTGTGTTTTCCTTTCATCTTTCGCGGGGCCCTAGATTCCGGCGCCACCACCATCACCCGGGAAATGGAACTGGCCGCCGTGCATGCGGTGGCGGAGCTCGCACGTGCCGAACAAAGTGAGGTGGTTTCGGCGGCATACGGCTCGGGCAATTTATCGTTCGGTCCCGAGTATTTAATTCCTAAACCCTTCGACCCACGTCTGATCACCAAGATCGCGCCGGCGGTGGCCAAGGCTGCGGAAGACAGTGGTGTGGCCAAGCGTCCCATCCAGGACTACACGGCGTACATCGATCATCTGCGCGAATTTGTCTATGTCTCGGGCAACTTCATGAAGCCCATTATTTCCGAGGCGAAACGCGTGCCGCAGCGGCGCATTGTGTATGCCGAAGGGGAGGATGAGCGGGTCTTGCGTGCGGTGCAGGAAGTGGTCGATGAGAAACTGGCCTTCCCGATTGTGATCGGCCGCCC
>JBMSML010000066.1:0-8571 GCA_049421125.1 Burkholderiaceae bacterium | reverse complement strand
TGTTCTGACCCTATTTAATAATCATATTTTATGGGGTTCCCGGAGACTTTTTAGATTGAGTTTTTGGGCAAAGCGGCGATATAGTGACTGCCCTTTTCACAGAATATTGCCGCGCATCATGATCTCTGCCCAAGGCCTTTACGATCCGAAAAACGAACACGATGCCTGTGGTGTCGGATTTGTGGCCCACATCCGTGGACAGAAGTCCCACGACATCATCGCCCAGGGCTTGAACATATTGCGCAACCTTGACCATCGCGGTGCGGTGGGCGCGGATGCCTTAATGGGTGATGGGGCGGGGGTGTTGATCCAGATTCCCGACGCTTACTTCAGGCGTGAATTGTCCAGGCAAGGCATCATGCTGCCGCCGCCGGGTGAATATGGCGTTGGGCAGGTGTTTCTGCCCCAGGAGCGCGCCTCGCGCCTGGCCTGTGAGCAGGAGCTCGAACGTGCGGTGCGCGCCGAAGGTCAGTCGGTGATCGGTTGGCGGGATGTGCCCACGAATCGTGACATGCCCATGTCACCGCGCGTGCGTGCCAAAGAGCCGGTCATGCGGCAGATTTTTATTGGACGGGGGGCCGATGTGATCGTCCAAGACGCCCTCGAACGCAAGCTTTATGTGATTCGTAAGACCGCATCGAGCGCCATTCAGAAACTCAAGCTCAAGCACAGCAAAGAGTATTACGTGCCCAGTATGTCCACGCGCACGATTGTCTACAAAGGACTGCTGCTCGCGGATCAGGTCGGCGAGTATTACCTGGACCTGCAGGATCCGCTGTGCACATCGGCGTTGGCCCTCGTGCATCAGCGGTTCTCCACGAACACGTTTCCGCGTTGGTCGCTGGCTCACCCATATCGCATGGTCGCCCACAACGGTGAGATCAATACGGTGAAGGGCAATTACAACTGGATGGTGGCCCGTGAAGGCGTGATGTCATCGCCCGTGTTAGGGGCCGATCTTTCGAAACTCTATCCCATCAGTTTTGCCAATCAGTCGGACACCGCCACATTCGATAACTGCATCGAACTGTTGGTCGCCGCAGGCTATCCGTTGGCCCAGGCAGCCATGATGATGATTCCTGAGCCATGGGAGCAGCACACCACCATGGATGAGGCACGGCGCGCGTTCTATGAGTATCACGCGGCGATGTTGGAGCCCTGGGATGGTCCCGCGTCGATCGTGTTTACAGACGGACGACAGATTGGCGCTACTCTGGATCGCAACGGCCTGCGTCCATCCCGCTACTGCATCACCGATGATGATCTGGTGATCATGGCGTCCGAGTCCGGAGTCTTACCGGTACCGGAGAGCCGTATCGTTCGGAAGTGGCGTCTGCAGCCTGGAAAAATGTTTCTGATCGATCTCGAGCAGGGCCGCATGATCGACGACGAAGAGCTGAAGTCGTCGCTCTCCAAAGCCAAGCCTTACAAGCAGTGGATCGAGAATCTGCGTATCCGTCTCGAATCGTTGGGGGGTGCGGCATTGGCCCAGGCCGGGCCCATGCCCTCGGATCTCTCATTGCTCGATCGTCAGCAGGCGTTTGGCTACACCCAAGAAGACATCAAATTCCTGATGGCGCCGATGGCGGCTAACGGTGAAGAGGGCATTGGGTCGATGGGCAACGATTCGCCATTGGCCGTCCTGTCCGACAAGAACAAGCCACTCTACAACTACTTCAAGCAGCTGTTCGCCCAGGTCACCAACCCGCCGATTGACCCGATTCGCGAGGCGATCGTGATGTCCTTGGTGTCGTTCATCGGCCCGCGTCCGAATCTGTTGGATATCAATCAGGTCAATCCGCCCTTGCGACTCGAGGTGAGCCAACCGGTCCTGGATTTTGCCGACATGCATCGGCTCCGGGATATCGAACACCACACGCAAGGAAAATTTAAGAGTTATGTGATCGACATTACCTATCCCATGGCCTGGGGACGGGAGGGAGTCGAGGCGAAACTCGCGTCGCTGTGCGCGGAGGCAACGGATGCCATTAAGTCCGGTAAAAATATTCTCATCGTGAGTGACCGCGCCGTCGCGGCGGAGCGGGTGGCCATTCCCGCGCTCCTGGCACTCTCAGCCATCCATCAGCATCTGGTCCGTGAAGGCAAGCGGACCCTAGCGGGACTCGTTGTCGAGACGGGCTCCGCACGCGAGGTGCATCACTTTGCGGTATTGGCCGGTTACGGTGCGGAGGCCGTTCATCCTTATCTTGCGATGGAGACCTTGTGCGAGATTCACAAGGAACTTCCGGGTGATCTGTCGCGTGAGAAGGCGGTCTACAACTACGTCAAGGCCATCGGGAAGGGTTTATCCAAGATCATGTCCAAGATGGGCATCAGCACCTATATGTCCTATTGTGGCGCCGCTATTTTTGAAGCGATTGGCATCAACAAAGAGACGATCGAGAAGTACTTCACGGGAACCTCCAGTCAGGTCGAGGGCATTGGCGTATTTGAGATTGCCGAAGAAGCAATCCGCACGCATGCACTGGCGTTCAGCCGTGATCCCGTATTGGCCGGAATGCTCGATGCGGGCGGGGAGTATGCCTGGCGCACGCGGGGTGAGGCCCATATGTGGACACCGGATGCGATCGCCAAGCTGCAGCACTCCACCCGTGCCAATAACTGGAACTCCTATAAGGAGTACGCCCAGATCATTAATGATCAGAGCCGGCGCCATATGACCCTGCGAGGGCTTTTTGAATTCAAGTTGGATCCCGCTCGGGCCATTCCCCTGGACGAAGTCGAGTCGGCCCAGGACATTGTGAAGCGTTTTGCCACCGGGGCCATGTCCTTGGGGTCGATCTCCACGGAAGCCCACACCACGCTTGCCATTGCGATGAATCGGATCGGAGGGAAAAGCAATACGGGTGAGGGCGGTGAGGACCAGAACCGTTATCGCAACGAACTGAAGGGAATCCCGATTATCCGCGGCACACGGGTATCGGAGATTATTGGTCAGGATGTCATCGAGGTGGATTACGAGCTCTCGGACGGTGATTCCTTACGATCGAAAATCAAACAGGTGGCCTCCGGTCGTTTTGGTGTGACGGCCGAATACCTGGTGTCCGCCGATCAGATTCAGATCAAGATGGCGCAGGGGGCCAAGCCTGGCGAGGGCGGGCAACTGCCTGGCGGCAAGGTATCCCAGTACATCGGCAAGCTGCGCCACTCGGTGCCCGGTGTAGGACTGATTTCACCGCCACCCCACCACGACATCTATTCGATCGAAGATCTGGCGCAGCTGATTCACGACCTTAAGAACGTGGCCCCACATGCCTCGATCTCGGTGAAACTGGTCTCCGAAGTGGGCGTGGGCACGGTGGCGGCCGGCGTGGCCAAAGCCAAGAGCGATCACGTGGTGATCGCGGGGCATGACGGTGGCACCGGCGCCTCGCCCTGGTCGTCGATCAAACACGCGGGCACGCCGTGGGAGATCGGGCTCGCGGAGACCCAGCAGACCCTGGTGCTCAACGGGTTGCGCAGTCGGATTCGCGTGCAGGCCGATGGCCAGATGAAGACCGGGCGCGACGTGGTCATCGGAGCCTTGCTCGGTGCGGACGAGTTCGGATTTGCCACCGCGCCGCTGGTGGTAGAGGGCTGCATCATGATGCGCAAGTGTCATTTGAATACCTGCCCGGTGGGGGTCGCCACCCAGGATCCGGTGCTCCGGAAAAAGTTTTCCGGAAAGCCTGAGCATGTGGTGAACTATTTTTTCTTTATCGCCGAAGAGGTCCGTCAGATCATGGCCCAGTTGGGCATCTCCCGATTCAATGATCTGATCGGGCGGGTTGATCTGCTCGACACTCGTAAAGGCATCTCCCATTGGAAGGCGCAGGGACTGGACTTTTCACGACTGTTCTATCAGCCCGCGGAGACGCTCCTTAAGATTGCGTATCACACCGAGGTTCAGGATCACGGGCTCGACAAGGCCTTAGACCATGTTCTTATCGCCAAATCAAAGGCGGCCATTGAGCGCGGTGAGCGTGTGCAGTTCATGGAAGTGGCCCGTAACGTGAATAGAACGGTGGGCGCGATGTTGTCGGGGGCCGTCACCCAGCATCACCCTGACGGTCTGCCCGACGACACGATTCGAATCCAGCTCGAGGGGACCGGCGGCCAGTCCTTCGGTGCGTTTCTTTGTAAAGGAGTGACGCTGTACCTGATCGGTGACGCCAACGATTACACTGGCAAAGGGCTGTCCGGTGGCCGTGTGGTCGTGAGACCGAGCATCGATTTTCGCGGTGACGCCCACGAGAACATCATCGTTGGCAATACCGTGTTGTACGGCGCGACATCGGGTGAGGCGTTTTTCAGCGGTGTCGCGGGCGAGCGCTTCGGGGTTCGCCTGTCCGGCGCGTCCGCCGTGGTGGAGGGCGTGGGCGATCACGGGTGTGAGTACATGACCGGCGGTACGGTGGTGGTGCTCGGCAAGACCGGCCGTAATTTCGCTGCGGGCATGTCGGGTGGATGGGCTTACATCTACGACGAGGATGGACAGTTCGCTTCCCGCTGCAATACGGTTATGGTGGCATTGGAAAAACTGCCCCTCGATGACGATGCTGCACTGAGAAAACGCATCGAAGATCACCACCGCTGGACCGGCAGTCGCCGCGCCCGCGAGATACTGGACGCTTGGGCAACGTCCCGCGAGCGATTCGTCAAGGTATTTCCGCATGAGTACCGTCGTGCATTGGCGGAAATGGCAGCACAACACACTACCGAAAAGGCAGCAGCATAAATGGGCAAGATCACCGGTTTCATGGAGTTCGAGCGTCTCGAAGAGGGTTATCGGCCCGTGGACGAGCGGGTGAAGCATTACAAGGAATTCGTGATCGGTCTTGATGAGTCGCAGGCCAAAGTCCAGGCGGCCCGATGCATGGACTGTGGCACCCCTTTTTGCAATAGCGGCTGTCCTGTGAACAACATCATCCCGGACTTTAATGACCTGGTATTCCGTCAGGATTGGAAGCAGGCGCTGGACACGTTGCACTCCACGAATAATTTCCCGGAGTTCACCGGCCGCATCTGTCCGGCGCCGTGCGAGGCCGCCTGCACGTTGAACGTGAACGATGATCCCGTGGGCATCAAGTCGATCGAACACGCCATCATTGATCGCGGATGGCAGGAAGGCTGGGTGGTGCCACAACCCTCGCCGGTGAAGACCGGTAAATCCGTGGCCGTGGTGGGATCGGGCCCGGCCGGACTCGCGGCCGCCCAGCAATTGGCCCGCGCGGGTCACGCCGTCACGGTATTTGAAAAGAATGATCGTGTGGGTGGATTGCTGCGTTATGGCATTCCTGATTTCAAGATGGAAAAGCATCACATTGATCGCCGTGTGGAGCAGATGCAGGCCGAAGGGGTAACGTTTAAGACCGGTGTGTTGGTGGCCGAGTTGCCGGCCGCCATCAAGGTGACCAACTGGGCCAAGCAGACCATGCCTCCCAAGGACTTGCTGGCCGCATTCGATGCGGTGCTGCTCACCGGAGGGGCGGAACAGCCGCGTGATCTGCCGCTTCCCGGCCGTGAACTGGAGGGGATTCATTTCGCGATGGAATTTCTGCCGCAGCAAAATAAGGTCAACGCCGGCGATGTGTTGAAAAACCAGATCCGTGCGGATGGCAAGCATGTCATCGTGATCGGGGGTGGGGATACCGGTTCGGACTGTGTGGGAACGTCGAACCGACACGGCGCCGCGAGCGTCACCCAGTTCGAACTGATGCCCCAGCCTCCCGAGCATGAGAATAAGCCGCTCACATGGCCCTACTGGCCCATTAAGCTGCGCACCTCGAGCAGTCATGAAGAGGGGTGCGAGCGTGAGTTTGCGATTGCCACGAAGGAGTTCATCGGTGAGAACGGCCGTGTGAAGGCGCTGAAAAGCGTCCGTGTGGAGTGGAAAGACGGCAAGATGATCGAGGTGCCGGGAAGCGAGAAGGTACTGCCCGCCGACCTGGTATTTCTGGCGATGGGTTTTGTGGCACCGATCGGGTCCGTACTAGAGGCGTTTGGAGTGGATAAGGATGCCCGGGGTAACGCTAAGGCGGCCACCGACGGCGAACGAAGCTACGTCACCAACGTCGCCAAGGTGTTCGCCGCGGGGGATATGCGACGGGGGCAGTCCCTGGTGGTGTGGGCGATTCGCGAGGGTCGTCAGGCTGCACGTGCCGTGGACGAGTTCTTGATGGGAGCGAGCACGCTGCCGCGCTAATGGCCATCCATGACTTTACGATTGGCCGGATCCGTCGGGCGGACTACGTCGCATCTGCCCGGCAGCTGATCTTAGATTTCGATGATGGCAGTCGCCGTGTCTACACGGCCGTGCCCGAAGAGGTGTTCCGTCGGCTGTGTCATGCACCCAATCCCACGACGTATTGGGAAGATCGCATTGCCGAGGAGTATCCGCAGGTTCGGGGCACGGTCACGGCCGATGCGAAGTCGGCTAAAAAGAAGCTCGATGATTTATTCGGATAAATCCTAAGGAACCGAATGCGCATTCCGGCGTGACGGGGATGAGTTCGTGTATTGTTTATTTCCATGCAATCCCGTCTGCCCATGGTGGGCACGAATATCTTTACGGTCATGTCGGCCTTGGCGGCCGAGTCCGGTGCGGTCAATCTTGGCCAGGGTTTTCCGGATTTCGATCCCGATCCGGTATTGATCGACCATGTCGCGCAGGCGATGCGTTCCGGACACAACCAATATGCGCCGCTCAATGGCGTACCGATGTTGCGCGAGCGCCTGTCTGAAAAAATTCGGCAGCTTTATGGGCATGCCTATTGCGCTGATACTGAGATCATGATCACGGCCGGTGCGACCCAGGCGGTATTCACGGCCCTGATGGCACTGACCCAACCGGGCGACGAGGTGCTGGTCATTGAGCCAGCCTTTGACAGCTATGTGCCGGGCATCGTGCTGGCCGGTGGCCACCCCGTGAGCGTGCCGATGACGCGGGACTATCGGGTGGACTGGGATCGCATTCGATCCGCGGTGACGGCGAAGACACGATTGATTCTGGTCAATTCCCCCCACAATCCTTCTGGGCTTATCCTGAGTGATGCTGACATGCGGGCCTTGGAGTCCATCGTGATGGACACCGGCCTGTGGGTCATTTCTGATGAAGTCTATGAGCACATGGTGTTTGATGGCCGATGCCATCAGAGCGCCGCCCGCTATCCCGCGCTGGCCAGTCGCACTGTCGTCGTGTCGTCCTTTGGCAAAACCTTTCATGTGACCGGATGGAAAATGGGTTTCGTGGCGGCGCCCACCAGATTGATGACGGAATATCGCAAGGTGCATCAGTTCAATGTGTTCGTGGCCAATAGCGCCGTGCAAGTGGGCTTAGCCCACTATACGGCCGACCCCCAGCGTTATCTGGCATTGCCGGATTTTTATCAACGCAAGCGGGACTTCTTTCGCCAAGGGTTATTGGTCACGCCATTGCGGCTGTATCCCTGTGAGGGGACATTTTTTCAAATGGTGGATTATTCCGCGGTGCCCTCGCTGTCGGGTAAGCGCGAGCGCGAGGCATGTGAGTGGCTGACCCGGGAAGTGGGTGTCGCGGCCATCCCATTATCGAGTTTTTATCAGGTGCCGACCGAGAACTGCACGATTCGGTTTTGCTTTGCCAAACGAGACGACACCCTGCAGACGGGTCTCGATCGACTGCAGCAGCGATTGGTCTAAGTGGGGGGCGCATTCGGCGATGACGGCGCACGATGGTTTTCCAGACATGGTGTTTGTGGATCTCGAGACCACCGGCGCCACGGCCACCGTGGATCGGATCACCGAGGTCGGCGTGGTGACGGTCACTTCACGCGGGGTTGAGCGCTACAGTCAGTTGGTGAATCCTGAGACCCGAATCCCAGCGTTTATTCAGGGCCTCACGGGCATCACCGATGCCATGGTGGCGAACGCTCCGCCGTTTTCGGAGATCGCCCAAGATCTTTTCGATCGATTACACGGTTCGCTGTTCGTGGCCCATAACGCCCGGTTTGACTACGGATTTATAAAAAACGAGTTCAAGCGCCTGGGGATTGATTTTCGTGCGCGCGTGTTGTGCACGGTCAAGCTTTCGCGGGAGCTCTACCCTCAGGAGTCCCGCCACAATCTGGACGCCCTTATCGCCCGTCACGGACTGTACGCGGATGGGCGCCATCGTGCACTGGCGGACGCGGACCTGATCTTCCAGTTTTGGCAGACCTTAGGCCAACAGTTTCCTGCGGAGCGCTTGCATCGGGCCATTGATCGGGTGACTGCGCGCCCCGCGCTGCCCTCGCATCTGGATCCCGATCTGCCCGAGCAGCTTCCGGAAGGCCACGGTGTATACATCTTTTATGGAGAAAATGATTTTCCTCTCTATGTGGGTAAAAGTACAAATCTGCGTAAACGCGTGATGTCCCACTTTGCCTCGGATCATGCGCGAGGAAAAGAAATGAGTTTGTCCCTGCAGGTTCGTCGGATTGATTGGATCACGACCGAAGGAGAGATCGCTTCACTCCTGAAAGAGTCGGAGCTCGTGAAAACGCTATTGCCCAGTCACAACACGCGGCTAAGGCGTCAGAAGGAGCTCTGCGC
>JBMSML010000065.1:0-8641 GCA_049421125.1 Burkholderiaceae bacterium | reverse complement strand
TGGGGACCAATCCCTATGCCGGCCAATCCAAATTTGAAAGACAATGAACTGGCTGCGGTCGTGCAGTGGGTTCTTGATGGTGCCAAGTAACCACTCGGCATTGAGTTTAGAGAGAAGAGGAGAGTTGACTATGAGTATTTCACGTCGTTCCGTGATCAAAGCGGGTGGTGGCGCAGTACTGTATTCCGCGCTGGCATCCATGGGCTTTTTTGCGGCCAATCCTGCAGCTGCGGCCGCATGGAAAAAAGACTGGTTTGAAACTAAGAATATTCCCGATACCTTGAAAGCCATGGGCATTGGCGCTACGGCCAACAGTGGCGACATCACCATTACATCGCCCGATATTGCCGAAAACGGTGCCGTGGTGCCGGTGGGTGTGGCCTCCAAGATCGGCAAGACCGAGATGATTGCCCTCTTGGTTGAGAAGAATCCGTCCATGATGGCCGGTTTTTATGAGTTCACGGCTGATGCGGTTCCCGATGTGTCCATGCGCGTGAAAATGGGTCAAAGCTCGGATGTCGTGGCGATCGTCAAGGCCGATGGGAAGTTCTTCATGGCCAAGAAAGAGATCAAGGTCACGCTCGGTGGTTGCGGCGGTTAACTAACAGATTATTGAAGGAGATTTAAATGGCAGATCCAATGCGTATTCGTGCCAAGGCGGACGGCGGTGTGGTGGACGCCCGTGTGCTGATGGCCCATGAGATGGAAACCGGTATCCGCAAGGATGCCTCTGGGAAGGTGATTCCGGCCTGGTTTATTCAGGAAGTCACCTGCCAGGTCAACGGCAAAGCGGTGATGACCGCCCAGTGGGGCCCATCGATTTCCAAGAATCCTTTCCTGCAGTTCAAAGCCAAGGGCAAGGCCGGAGACAAGGTCACGGTGACCTGGGTGGACAACAAGGGTGAGAAGCGCACGGATGAAGCGACCGTCGCCTAACTGCCGGTGAGAGTGGATTAGCGGTTAATACAAATCACGTATTGGTTTGGGGGAGTTCGCCCGCTGGCTCTTTCGAGCGGGCGAATCCAAACAAGTGAACACAAGAAGGAGACAGGCATGACATCAATTTTCAAGCGCACGGCGTTTACCGCGGTTGTGGCCGCTGCCGTCACACTGCCGGCGATGGCCCAGACGGACGCCGAAAAGGCGATCGATCGTTATCGTGAACTGGTGGCCGATGGCAATCCCGCCGAGCTGTGGGAGGCCAAAGGCGAAGACCTCTGGAGGAAAAAACGCGGCCCCAAGAATGCCTCGCTGGAGAAGTGCGATCTGGGGCTGGGCGCGGGAGTGGTGAAGGGTGCGTATGTGTCCTTACCCCGCTACTTTGACGATGTGAAGAAGGTTCAGGATCTGGAGACTCGCTTGGTCACCTGCATGGAGCAACATCAGGGCATCAAGGCCAAGGCCTCCACCTATGACCGGGACGACCACAAAGACATCATCTCTCTGGTGGCATGGATCGCCTCCGAATCCCGCGGCATGCCGGTCAATGTGCCGGTGGCCCATCCGGAGGAAAAGCGCATGTATGAGATGGGCAAGCGTATTTTCTTTTACCGTGCGGGCCCCTACGATTTTGCCTGCGCGACTTGTCACGCGGAGGACAATAAGCGCATTCGGTTGCAGGGCCTTCCGAACCTCACCCAAAACGAGCCGGCCGGTAAGGCCTTCACCTCGTGGCCCGCTTATCGCGTGTCGAACTCGCAACTCTGGCCAATGCAGAAACGTCTGGAAGACTGTTTTCGCCAGCAGCGGTTTCCGTATGTCGAATTTGGTTCCGACGTCACCATCGCGCTGTCCAGTTACATGGGCGTCACCGGCAAGGGCGTGAAGTCCTTAGCGCCGACCATTAAGCGTTGATTAAGGAGACAGGACCATGAAAAAAAGACTATTCATCGTTGCCGGTCTCTCGGTCGTGTTGGTGGGTTGTGCGACCATGTACAGTGCGGCGGAGTACGACAAGATGGCAAAAGACGCCGTCGCACGTTCCTTCTCCGAGAAGGGCATTGCCAAAAAAGAGCGCATTAGTCAGGACGATATCAACACCGTTTGTTCCGCATCGGAACTCAGCCGCACGCCTTTATCGGGCGAGCAAACCCGAAAGCTAGAGGGTGCTCAATTTGCCACCATCAAGTATCCGGCCGACGGTAAATACTTAGGCGACTGGAAGGCAGGCGAAAAGCTTGCTCAGGATGGCCGCGGCAGCACGTATAGCGATAAGGCCGGATCACCCAACGGTGGCAACTGTTACAACTGTCACCAGATCAGTAAAGAAGAAATCTCCCATGGAACGCTGGGGCCGAGCCTCTACAACTACGGCAAGTTGCGCGGTAATTCCGAGGCAGTGGTGAAGTACACCTGGGGCAAGATCTATAACTCCAAAGCCTTTAATGCGTGCACGAATATGCCGCGTTTCGGCCATCAGGGCATTCTTACGGAAGGTCAGATGAAAGATCTGATGGCGTTGCTGTTGGATCCTGATTCGCCGATCAATAAGTAATTTTTCGTACTGGCCCGGCAGGGGAGTGCCGGGCCTTTTTCTTTTGTAGTGCTCTCCATAAGGATGTGGGTATGCAGCTTGATCGTCGCGAATTTCTGAATGTCATGGCCGCCGGGTCGGCCTGTGGAATGTTTGGTTCATGGGCTGGCGCCGCGATGGCCTCGACCAAGGGTGAGAGACTCTATGACATCCCGAAATACGGCAATGTGAGCTTTCTGCATTTCACCGACTGTCACGCCCAGCTCACGCCCGTCTACTTCCGCGAGCCCAGTGTCAACATTGGATTGGGGGTCATGAACGGTCGTCCTCCACACTTTGTCGGGGAGGAGTTCCTTAAGTTTCACAAGGTACCGGCAAATACAGCCCTGTCACACGCCTTTACCTATCTGGATTTCGAAAAGGCCGCGAAGGCCTATGGCAAAGTGGGCGGGTTTGCCCATCTGGCCACGTTGGTCAAGAAGATGCGTGCCGATCGCCCGAATTCCTTCCTGTTGGACGGCGGGGACACCTGGCAGGGATCGGCCACGGCCCTGTGGACCAATGGCCAGGACATGGTCGATGCCTGCAAACTGCTCGGTGTGAACATGATGAGCCCACACTGGGAGTTCACACTCGGTGCGAAGCGGGTGGAAGAAATTGTGAAAAAGGATTTCGCCGGCAACATTGAGTTTCTGGCGCAGAACGTGAAGACCACCGACTTTGGTGATCAGGTGTTTAAACCTTATGTCATCCGCGAACAGAACGGGATTCCCGTGGCGGTGATTGGCCAGGCGTTTCCTTACACGCCGATTGCAAACCCGCGCTACATGGTGCCGGACTGGTCCTTTGGGATTCAGGACGACAATATGCAGAAGATGGTGGACGAAGTTCGGGCCAAGGGTGCAAAGGTCGTGGTCGTGATCTCCCACAATGGCATGGACGTGGACCTGAAGATGGCCTCACGCGTGCGGGGCATCGATGCCATTTTTGGTGGGCATACCCACGATGGTGTGCCCCAACCCGTGGTGGTCACCAACCCGGGCGGCAAGACCCTGGTGACCAATGCCGGTTCGAATTCCAAGTTCCTGGGCGTGATGGATTTTGATGTGCGCGATGGCAAAGTGGTCGGGTTTAAATATTCGCTGCTGCCCGTGTTTTCCAATATGCTCGCCGCCGATAAAGAAATGCAGGCCCTGATCGATAAAGTCCGGGCGCCCTATAAGGCGAAACTCGAGGAGCCCTTGGCCGTGACCGATGGACTGCTCTATCGTCGTGGCAATTTCAACGGCACCTTTGACCAGCTCATCTGTGATGCCCTTATGGAGGTAAAAGGCGCCGATATCGCGTTTTCGCCCGGTTTCCGTTGGGGCACCAGTATTTTGTCGGGCCAGACCATTACCCGCGAGCACGTGATGGACCAGACCGCGATCACCTATCCCTACACCACGGTGACCCCCATGACGGGGGAGTTCATCAAGACCGTGTTGGAGGATGTCTGCGATAACCTGTTTAACCCCGACCCCTACTATCAGCAGGGCGGCGACATGGTCCGTGTCGGCGGACTGACCTATGCCTGCGAACCCGGCGGCAAGCAGGGCAGTCGCATCAGTGACATGCGGCTAAACGGCAAGCCCATCGAGGCCAACAAGACCTATAAGGTGGCCGGTTGGGCGCCGGTGGCCGAGGGTGCCAAGGGCGAGCCGATTTGGGAGGTCGTGGAGACCTGGTTAAAGGCCAAGAAGCGCATCACGCCGCGTAAACTCAATGTGCCACGCCTGATCGGGGTGAAGGGTAACCCCGGCATGGCGGGTTGATGCCGTGATTGGAAAGGGGGAGCCATGATGTCGTTTAAGAGATCGCATCCACCGCGCGCGCGGATGGGGCTTGGTGCCGTAGCGCTCATTGCGGCCATCGTGATGCCCCTATCGGCCACGGCCAATCCTTTCCCGAAAGGGGTGGCCACCACCGGTAAAAAGATCCACGATCCCAAGTGCGTCGCCTGTCACAACAGCATGTTTCCGGATAAAAACGGAACCCAACTGTATTCCGATGACATGTTTCGCAAATCCACAAATATCGCGCAGCTTCGCGGCATGATCGAGTTCTGCAACAACCGCACCAAGGCCGGCTGGTTCGAAGAGGAAATTCAGCACGTGGGCCGCTACCTGAACGACAGCTACTACAAGTTCACTAAGTGACCCGCGTCAGGGTCTAGTCTTCGCCACGCGATCGTGTCCCGAGCATCATCGGGCACGATCCTATCGAAGCTGGAAGTCGATATTGGCCAGCAAGCGCCCGGCAAATGTAATGTCTAACTCCGCGGCCCCACTGTCTTGCATGAGCTTGACGCCGGGCTGTGGCGAGGGATTGGTCTCTTTCAACTGCAGTTTGGCGGCGGGCCATTCGAACCGCAGGGTGGCCTGCATGGGCAGATAGCCATCGAAGTAGCGCCGCATTAAAGGTCCGGCCTGAAGCCGATAGTTCTGGGCGTCTAATCGATCCAAGGCCTTGGACTGAAGATCGATGCAGATCTCGGCACCGCGGGTCACATCGGTCATCACCACCAGGTGATCCTGGATGTCCACCGTTCCCATACCGCTGGCAGAACGGATTTCCAAGAGCTGTAAGCGCTTTGGATTAAAGGCGATGACCACCTTACGGATCGGATCGAGTTGATGATGGCAGGTGGTGAGCGTGACCAAGCCGGAGGTCAGGCTGTCTTCGGTGATGCGTACTCGTGAGGTGTAGCGATAACTGTCTGGGTCAGGATGAACCGCCAGAAACCGCAGCTGACCCTCGTGGGCGATATCGGAGAACTCCAGGCTGTGGCTAGCGACGGGGAGCAGCAGCGCGGCCGCCATCAGAGCCGGCAGGATCCACGGTCGTGGCGGTGCCGGGTGGGGCAGACAGGAGAGGCAAGAGAATGGGCCAGACATTGGACAGGATTTTAGGCTGCGCCTGTTCATTCGGGTGAATCGTATCGGCCTGAAACAAACGGGGATTATCGGCGATACCGTCCAGCAGAAATGGCACAACCGGCAGACTGCGCTCGCGACCGATATCGGTGAACAGTCGCTCAAACGCGCGAGTGTATTCGGGGCCATAGTTTGGGGGCATGCGAATGCCGATAACCACGGCCTGGGCATTGGCCTGCTGCGCCATGGTCAGCATCGTTTCTAAATTCTTGCGGGTTTGGCCAACGGGGAGCCCGCGCAAACCATCGTTGGCGCCCAGCGCTAACAGGACAATCTGTGGGTGGTGCTTTTTGAGCGTACTGTCCAGACGGTGAAGCCCCCCCGCGGTCGTTTCCCCTGAGATGCTGGTGTTGATGACCCGGTGCGGGAACCCTTCCTTGCGCAGCCGCTCTGATAACAGCGCCACCCAGCCGGCACCTCGGACAATGCCGTATTCGGCCGAAAGGCTATCCCCGTAGACCAGGATCACGGGTGGGTTGGCGTGGGCAATGACGGTCTGCACGGATAATAGGCTGACCAGACCAACGGCGAGCAGTAACTTAAGCAGTTTCATGAAGAGATCGGAGAGCGATTGTTGTACGCGATTGAGGCCAAGGCCATTTCAAAGACTGTGCACGACAGCACAGGTTCCATCGATATTCTCTCCGATGTGTCGTTGTCGGTTGCACCGGGCAGCAGTCTGGCCATTCTGGGCGCATCGGGCAGCGGCAAATCCACGCTATTAGGAATCCTGGCAGGACTGGATACCCCAAGCTCCGGAGAGGTCTGGTGGTTTGGGGAGAGGATCGATCAATTAGCAGAAGATGCCCGCGCCATGCGGCGCAATGGTGTCCTTGGGTTTGTGTTTCAGTCGTTTCAGCTACTCGGCCACTTAAATGCGCTGGAAAATGTCATGTTGCCCTTGGAGCTGACCGGTGCCCCGGATGCGAAAGCGCGTGCGGCCGCGATGCTGGATCAGGTGGGCATGAGTGCTCGCGCCGGCCATTTTCCCAAAACCTTGTCCGGGGGTGAGCAGCAGCGCGTGGCGTTGGCCCGTGCGTTTGTGACCGAGCCACGACTGATCTTTGCCGATGAGCCCACCGGCAGTCTGGATGCGGTCAATGGTGAGCGTATTTCGGATTTACTGTTTGAGTTACGGGCGCGCCACGGCACCACGGTGGTATTGGTGACGCATGCACCGGAACTCGCCCAGCGATGCGATCAGGTGTTAAGGCTCGCGGCGGGCCGCACCGTATAATCTGGTCATGATTCCTTTGCTGTTGTTGGCGGGCGACTCCGCCCTGTCGTCGTTTCGCCTGGCAGGGCTTCTCTCCAAGATTCAGGCCGTGGCCCCGAAGGCCCGAGCAGTCCACTCCCGATGGGTATACCTGGTGCGACCGAACCCGGACCCATCTGCCGATCACCGCTCCTTGGCCTCTCATCCACGACTGTTGGCCATTCTCAATGCCCAGGGCCCGTTGCCGGCGGTAGCGGCGCGGCAATTGCGACTCTGGATCGTGCCGCGCAAGGGCACGCGCTCACCGTGGTCCACGAAAGCCAGCGAAATTCTGGCCTCGTGCGGGCTGTCTCAGGTCGAGCGTGTGGAGCGGGGCATGGTGTTGGATATCGACATCGCGACCCAGGATGTCGCGCTGATTCAGGACATTGCATCCTGCGTGCACGATCGCATGACCGAGTCGTGGTTCGTTCAGGATCTTCCGCTCGATATCCTGGACCCCAAGGCCTCGAGTGCCTTGGCGACCATTGCGTTGGGCGGCACCGAGAACACCGCGCAAGCGGCACTCGGGCAGGCCAATATTCGACTCGGTTTGGCGCTCTCGGATGAGGAGATTCTGTATCTGGTGCAGGCCTATCGCGAGTTGGGACGTGATCCGACCGATGTGGAACTACTGATGTTCGCCCAAGCCAACTCGGAACATTGCCGGCACAAGATCTTCAATGCGGATTTCACCGTGGATGGTGAACTGATGCCGGAATCGCTGTTTAAGATGATACGGCATACCCATGCCGTGACGCCTCAGCACACCGTGATGGCCTATGCCGACAATGCCGCCATTCTTCATGAGGCACAGGCGTTTCGTTTTCGTCCGCAACCCGGTGATGCATCGGCCTATCATGCGGCGAATCAGACCGTGCACACGGTGCTTAAAGCGGAAACCCATAACCATCCCACGGCCATTTCTCCATTTCCCGGCGCCGCGACGGGCTCCGGGGGCGAGATCCGTGACGAGGGGGCCACTGGCCGTGGTGCTGAACCCCGTGCAGGATTAACCGGATTCGCGGTCTCGCGATTGGATTTCTCCGAGGCGCCACACTCGCCCTCACGAATTGCATCGCCGTTGAGCATCATGATCGATGGCCCTTTGGGCGGCGCTGCGTTTAATAATGAGTTCGGTCGGCCAAACATTGCGGGTTACTTTCGCAGTTTTGAGATGACGGTGGGCGGGCGACGTTGGGGTTATCACAAACCCATCATGCTGGCCGGCGGGATCGGTGTGATCTCATCAGACCAGACCGCTAAGCAGCCGATTCCAGCGGGTGCTTTATTAATTCAGCTCGGCGGCCCGGGCATGCGCATCGGGTTGGGCGGCGGTGCCGCCTCATCGATTCAGACCGGTGCAAACCAGGAGGCGCTCGATTTTGACTCCGTGCAGCGGGGCAACCCCGAAATGCAGCGGCGCGCCCAGGAGGTGATCGACGCCTGCGCGGCGATGAGCGATCACAATCCGATTCTCTCGATCCATGACGTCGGCGCCGGTGGGTTATCCAACGCATTTCCTGAGCTCGTGCACGGTGCAGAGCGTGGCGGAGATTTCGATCTACGCGCAGTGCACTTGGATGAGACGGGAATGTCACCGGCGGAGATCTGGTGCAACGAGAGTCAAGAGCGTTATGTGCTGGCGATTGCCCCGCAGTCCCGTGAATTGTTCGAATCGATCTGCGTACGTGAGCGCTGTCCGTTTGCCGTGGTGGGGGTCGCCACCCAGGAGGATCGTCTGCGCGTGGTGGACCCGGAACACGGCGGGCCGATGCCGGTGGACATGCCACTTTCGGTATTGCTTGGTAAGCCGCCAAAGATGCATCGCTTGGCCGAGCGTCAGGCGGTGGTGTCCGAGGAGATAGACTTATCTGGCGTGGCGTTGGATGAAGTGGCAAAGCAGGTATTGCGTCACCCCACAGTCGCGAGTAAGCA
>JBMSML010000064.1:0-8858 GCA_049421125.1 Burkholderiaceae bacterium | reverse complement strand
CGTCGGGGTTTTCATGGCTGGCAGTGTAACGAAGCCCCGGGGGCGGGACGATTAGAATTGCCCCTATGGCCCGCCATGTCCATCGCGGCGCATCGGGAATCTCACTGAAGGAGTTGTTATGGCTTTTCTGAAGGGCAAGCGCATTCTGGTGACCGGGCTGTTGTCGAATCGATCGATCGCCTATGGCATCGCGCAGGCCTGTCACGCCCAGGGCGCGGAACTGGCCTTCACCTACCAGAACGAGCGGTTCGAAGAGCGCGTGAAAGAGATGGCCGCCGAATTTGGAAGCCCACTGTGCTTTCCTCTGGATGTTGCCGAAGACGCGCAGATCGCGGCCTGTATGGAGGCATTGAAGGCCTCGTGGCCAACCCTCGACGGCGTGGTGCATGCCATTGCATTTGCGCCACGGGAGGCCATCGCCGGGGATTTTCTGGATGGCCTTAGCCGCGAGGGATTTCGGATCGCCCATGAGATTTCCGCCTATAGTTTTCCGGCACTGGCCAAGGCGGCGTTGCCGATGATGAATCCCCAGGGCGGGGCCATGGTCACCTTGTCCTACCTGGGAGCGGAGAAGTTTGTTGCCCACTACAACACGATGGGCCTGGCCAAGGCCAGCCTCGAGGCCTCGGTGCGTTATCTCGCCGCGAGCCTGGGTCCCAAGAATATCCGGGTCAATGGCATCTCGGCCGGCCCTATTAAAACCTTGGCCGCCGCCGGTATCAAAAGTTTTGGAAAGATTCTTGATTTTGTCGAGCAATCCTCTCCCTTGCGTCGCAATGTCACGATCCAAGACGTGGGCAACACGGCGGCGTTTCTGTTGTCCGATCTCGCCGCGGGCATCACGGGAGAGATCACCTATGTCGATGCAGGCTTTAATACGGTAGCCGTTGGCGTACCGGAATAAATGACCCGGCGCATCGACGTCCGGATCGTGACGCCGTTTGGCGCCGCCTCCGGAATGGGCAACTGGCGCACGGCATCCCGCTACGCCCAGATGTTGCGCGCCGCGGGAATCAATGCAGAGGTCTTTGAGCCGCATCGCATGGACGATGCCCGTGTGGAGGCGGGCCAGCGAACGGTGGCCATCGTGCTCAACGCGCAGCGCTCGGCCGATGAGGTCGCGGCCTTTGCTCGGGCCGGTATTCCCATCATGGTCGTTTTGACCGGTACGGATCTCTATACGGCCTTGCAGCCGAACAATGCCGGATCGCCGACCTATCAGCGGGCCGAAACCTCGCTGGCGCGGGCAACCCTGATCGTGACCTTGCAGCAGGAAGCACAACAGGAAGTGGTGACCCGCTGGCCGCATCTTGCCGATCGGGTGCATGTGCTTTTGCAGACCTCGCCAGTGCGCAAACCGTTTGCGCCCGTGATCACGCCACACAGTAAAACCGTCCGGTTCATGATGGCGGGCCACATTCGGGCGGAGAAGGATCCGCGCACCGGTTTTCAGGCGTTTCATCAGGCATTTCCCCAGGGATGGGCCCACCGGGCCGATGGCGGGCGGGCACCGGTGCGTCTGATTCATGTGGGGTCCTATCAGGACAAAACCCTGATGCAGGAACTGCTCACACTATCGGCGAACAACCCTGGGATTTTGGTGCGGGGGTCGCTGAGTCACGCGGAGACGATGCGATTGATGACACAGGTACACTGCCTGGTGCAGCCTTCGATTTCCGAGGGTGGCGCCCTGGTGATTGCCGAGGCGGTGGGATGCCGTCTCCCGGTGATCGCCTCGGATATTGCGGCCCACCGCGCACAGCTCGGAGTGGACTATCCTGGGCTGTTCCATGTTGGGGATGCGGATGCGTTGGCATCCTTGTTAACGCGATTTGTCGGCGACGCGGCGTTTGGCGATGCCTTACGGCAGCGTCACAGCGAGCTGGCCGCACGGTTAACCTCCACCGCGCATGAGCGGGATGAACTGGTGCGGCTGGTACGAAAATTAGCAGAGCCTTTAGCGAAGGAGGGTGCATGAGTGCATCGGATGGCACGACGGTGAGGCTAACGTCACTGGCCCATGGGGGCGGTTGCGGATGCAAAATTGCGCCGGCGGTGCTCAATGAGATTTTGGCCAAGATTCCGGCGGGCATTGCACCTAAAGAACTTTTGGTGGGTACTGAAACCAGTGACGATGCCGCGGTCTGGAAGTTAAACGACCAGCAGGCCCTGGTGGCGACCACGGATTTCTTTATGCCGGTCGTGGATGACCCTTACGATTTTGGTCGCATTGCGGCGACGAATGCCATTTCCGATATTTATGCCATGGGCGCGACGCCCATTTTTGCGTTGGCCCTGGTGGGCATGCCCGTCAATGTCTTGCCCAAGGAAACGATCGGTCAGATCCTGAAAGGCGGGCACGATATCTGTGCCAGTGCCGGCATTCCCATCGCAGGTGGCCACACGATCGATTCGGTCGAGCCCATTTATGGTCTGGTGGTGCTCGGTGTGGCGCATCCTGATCACATTCGCCGTAATCGTGATGCCCGAGAGGGCGATGTCCTGATTCTTGGGAAGGGTCTGGGCGTTGGGATTTATTCTTCTGCGTTGAAGAAGGAGGCCTTATCGGCAACGCTGTATAGCGAAATGGTCAGGTCAACGACCACACTGAATACCGTGGGTGCCGCGTTGGGGCAGTTTTCCGAGGTGCACGCCTTAACCGATGTGACCGGATTCGGTTTGGCAGGGCACCTTCTGGAGATTGCTCGGGGATCGAATCTGGATGCGGTGGTGGAGTTTGACCGTGTCCCGGTGCTGCCCGGCGTGCCCGATCTGATGGCACAAGGGTTTTTCACCGGCGCATCGACCCGTAACTGGGAGAGCTACGGCCAGGATGTGGTGCTGAAGGCGGATCTGCCAACGCATGCCCAGGTGCTGATGACCGATCCGCAGACCAGTGGAGGTCTGTTGGCCTGTGTCGCGCCGGCGGCGGCCGAGCGGGTATTGGCCGCGTTTCGTGATGCTGGATTTTCCCTGGCATCCGTGGTGGGGAGCATGCAGGCGCGACGCGATCCACGTTCCATGGTGAGGGTAATCTGAGCAAATGAAGGCGTACTTGGACATGATGCGTTATGTGCTGGAGCACGGCGCAGAGAAAACGGATCGCACCGGCACCGGCACCCGCTCGGTCTTTGGATGGCAGATGCGATTTAATCTGGCGGACGGGTTTCCCATGGTGACCACCAAGAAGCTCCACACCAAGTCGATCATTCATGAGTTGCTGTGGTTTCTCAGTGGCTCATCGAACGTGCGCCCGCTGCAAGAGAAAGGCGTCACGATCTGGGACGAGTGGGCCCGTGAGGATGGTGATCTGGGGCCGGTCTATGGCCGGCAGTGGCGGAGTTGGCCAGCGCCAACGCCGGAGAATCCGAACGCCACCATCGATCAGATCAGTCAACTGATCCGCGATATCCGTGCGACACCCGATTCACGTCGCTTGATCGTATCGGCGTGGAACGTGGGCCAGATTCCCCAGATGGCCTTGGCGCCATGCCACGCCCTGTTTCAGTTTTACGTGGCCCAGGGGCGGCTCTCGTGTCAGTTGTATCAGCGCAGTGCCGATATCTTTTTGGGTGTGCCGTTTAATATCGCCAGCTATGCCCTGCTGACCCATATGGTGGCCCAGCAGTGTGATCTGGAGGTGGGGGATTTCATCTGGACCGGCGGCGATTGCCACCTGTATTCCAATCATGTGACGCAGGCCCGCGAGCAGCTTTCACGGGCCCCATATCCCTTGCCCACCCTAACGATTCATCGTAAACCCGCCTCGATTTTTGACTATCAGTTTGAAGACTTTGAGATGGTCGGCTACCAGTGCCATCCCCATATTAAAGCGCCGGTGGCGGTGTAATGTTTCGGCAAGGACCACGGAGCGCGTGAGATGCGATTGGTATTGTTAGCGGCCGTCGCCGATCGGGGCGTGATTGGAGTGGATAACCAGTTGCCCTGGCATCTTCCCGAGGATCTGCGACGCTTTAAGGCCTTGACCCTGCACCATGTCGTGGTGATGGGGCGCCTGACATTTGAATCGATTGTTCAGCGATTAGGCAGACCTTTGCCACAGCGGATATCGCTGGTGCTCACTCGGGATGCGGGCTGGTCAGTGCCGGATCACGTGCAGCAACAGGCCTTGTCGTGTGGGGCGCAGGTGCAGGCGGTGCATCGCCTGGAGGATCTGGCCGATGCCGTGGCGCGTGTGTCGGGCGCGGACGGGCCGGTCTATGTGATTGGTGGCGCGCAGATCTATCAGGCCACCATGCCCTTGGCCGACGCGCTCGACATCACCCGAGTCCACCTGGATGTACCGGGCGATGCTTTTTTTCCGGTGGTGGATGCCAAGAAATGGAAGTGTGAATCGGGAGAAATGCAGACCAGTGAACAGGGCGGCATTCGTTTTCAATTCCAACATTACCGGCGTCAGGCCTAGATCACGATGACGATTTCTGATTCTGTTGTTCGTGGGACCCTGAGGCGACTGTTGATCGCGCTCGGTGCGGGCGTGGTCCTGGCGGGATGCTCTCAGGAAGCGCCGCGCCCGATCCCTCCGAAGGTGGTGAAGGCATTTGTCGTGGGCAGCGCGGTGGAGGCGCCCGAGGCACCCACCACTTCGGCCCGAATAGGGAAAGATCCGGCGATGCCGGCGTTCGATGTGGCCGGACGGGTGTTGGCCGTATTAGTGCAAGAGGGCGACGTCGTCAGTGATGGTCAGGCATTGGCACGCGCAGATCCCCTGGACATGGCCTTATCGGAGTCGTCGGCCCGCACGCAGTTCATCGCGGCGCAGTCCGAGCGCGATGCGGCCGAAGCAAACTTTCAACGTTTTGCGGATCTGCGTCAGAGGGGATTCATTTCCCTGGCGGAGTTTGAGCGTCGCGAGTCCGAGGTCAAGGCCGCGCGCGCTAAGTTTGAAGCGACCAGTGACGCACTGGGCTACGCCACCCTGCGGGCCTTGGCCCCGGGACGGGTGCAGTCGGTGCTGGCCAAACCCGGCATGATGGTTGCGCCACGCGAAGTGGTCATGATCCTGCAACTCGGTGCGGATGCGCGCCTATCCGTGCCGCGGTCACTGGAGCGCCGTGGTGCGCGGACATCCGCCATGATGGTGCCACTGGCCAGTGTGATCAATGGGGAGGCGGTGTATCGGCTGGTGCCGATCGATCCATCGCTTTATCGTATTGAGCGGGTCGCCATCAAAACCGGCCGTATGACCGAGCGCGCTGTGGAAGTGGTTGCGGGACTGTCGACGGGGGATCGGATTGTCGCGGCGGGCACGCACGTGCTGACCGAGGGTGAAACGGTACGACTGATGGCATCGCGATAGGCGCGGTGATCGTAGGGCATGACGCGACAACGATTTAATCTTTCCCTCTGGGCCATTGAGCACCCCGCCTTGGTGCGGTACATGATGGTGGCGCTATTGATCCTTGGCATCAGCGCCTTCTTTCAGCTGGGCCAAGACGAAGACCCGCCCTTTAGCTGGCGTGTGATGGTGATCAAGACAATGTGGCCCGGTGCAACGACCGAGCAGATGTCGGATCAGGTCTCCGATAAGATCGAACGAGTGCTTCAAGAAGTGCCCTACGCGGACAAGATCCGCAGCTACGCCAAGCCCGGTGAATCGACCATTATTTTTCAGCTGCGCGATAACTCACCGCCTCATGAGGTTGGACAGCTGTGGTACACCGTGCGCAAGCGCATTGGGGATATGCGGGCCACTCTGCCGGAAGGCGTGCAGGGGCCGTTCTTTAATGATGACTTTGGCGACACCTTTGGGGTGATCTACGCGCTCTCGGCACCGGGCTACAGCCCGCGCGATGTGCGCGACTTCGCCCAGATGGCCCGACAGGCTTTGCTCCGGGTTCCGGACGTGGGCAAGGTGGAGATTTATGGACTTCAGGATGAGCGGCTCTATGTCGAACTCTCCCGCACACGATTGGCCCAGTATCGATTGACCGTGGCCCAGGTGGTGGCGGCGGCACAGGCACAGAACAGCGTGTTAAGCGCCGGGGTGGTGCAGACACCGGATACGGAGATCCCCTTGCGATTAGAGTCCCGGCTCACCTCGGTGGAGGCCCTTCGCGCGCTGCCGCTGCGAATCGGGCAGCAGGTGTTTCGTGTGGGGGATCTCGCCGAGGTGCGTCGCATGCCCGTTGATCCCAGCGTGATGAAACTGCGGGTTCAGGGCCAGGACGTCGTGGGGCTTGGTGTATCGATGCGCAAGGGTGGGGACATCGTTCGGCTCGGACGGCAACTGTCTGCGGCCACCGCCGAATTGCAGACGCAGTTGCCCGTGGCCGTGAGCATCACGCGTATTCAGGATCAGCCGGCGGTCGTGGCGGATTCCGTTCGGGAATTCATGACCGTGTTGGTGGAGGCCATCGCCATCGTCTTGGCGGTGAGTCTGCTCACACTGGGACTGCACCGACACCCCTGGCGGATTGATCCGCGGCCCGGACTGGTGGTGGCGATCAGCATTCCACTGGTGTTGGCCGTAACGTTTCTAATCATGAAGCTCTGGGGAGTGGGGTTGCATAAGATCTCACTGGGCTCGTTGATCATCGCGCTCGGTTTGCTGGTCGATGACGCCATCATTGTGGTGGAGATGATGGTGCGCAAACTGGAGCAAGGGGCCGATCGCGTATCCGCGGTGACGGCCGCCTATTCGCTCACGGCCATGCCGATGCTCACGGGCACCTTGATTACCGCCGCCGGTTTTCTGCCCATTGGCTTGGCCGATTCCGCCGTCGGGGAGTACACCTTTGCGATCTTCGCGGTCACGGCGGCGTCGCTGCTCGTCTCATGGCTGGTCTCGGTGATTTTTGTCCCTTACCTTGGCCATGGGTTGCTGCGCGCACCGGCGCGAGTGGGCCATGGTGCGTCCGGCGAGAGGCACGAACATTTTGACGGCGTGTTCTATCGGCGGTTTCGCGCGCTGGTGGCCTGGTGCGTGGATTACCGCAAGACTGTGATTGCGCTCACGGTGCTGGTGTTTCTGCTGGGATTGGTGGGCATGTCTCGGGTGCAACAGCAGTTCTTTCCGGATTCGTCCCGGCCGGAAATCATGGTGGATGCGTGGCTACCGGAGGGCAGCAGTGTGGCGGCCAGTGAGGCACTCGCCAAACGCGTTGAGCAGACGATTCTTCAGCAGCAAGGCGTTCGCAGCGTGAGCGTCTGGATTGGAACGGGGGCGCCCCGTTTTTTTCTGCCCCTGGATCAGATTCTTCCTCAGCCGAACGTGGCGCAGGCCATTGTGCTCACCGATACGCCTGCGGCACGCCAGCGGCTTATCGCCACACTACCGAGGCTTTTAGAGGAGACCTATCCCGAGGCGCGGATTCGTGCCCGCTTGTTGCCCAACGGACCACCGGTGCCCTATCCCGTGCAGTTTCGCGTGGTGGGACCGGACCCGGAACGTTTGCGTGATATCGCCGATCAGGCCAAGGCCTTGATGCGGGCCGATCTGCGCATGCGGGGCGTGAACGACAACTGGAATGAAAAGATTCCGGTGGCGCGTGTGGAGCTCGACGCCGCCCGTGCACAGCAGTTTGGCGTATCCCAGCAGGCCCTCTCGCAGACGCTGGCGGCTTACTTCAGTGGCGTGAGTCTTGGCGAGTATCGAGAGTCGGATCGATTGATTCCGATCGTGCTGCGCCTGCCTGCCGCAGAACGTGACCAGTTGGCCGAACTCTCACGCATTCTGATTCCGTCTTCCTCGGGGGGCCTGATACCGCTTTACCAGGTGGCGGATATTCGCAGTGTATGGGAGTACGGCGTGATGTGGCGTGAGGGCAGGGAGTACGCCATTACCATTCAGGGCGACGTGATCGATGGCGTGCAGGGGGCCACCATGACCGCCGCACTCCTGCAGGCTTTTGCGCCACTCCTTGCCACATTGCCGCCGGATATCCGGATTGAGATCGGGGGTGCAGTCGAGGAAAGCGGCAAGGGTCAGAGCTCCATTGCGGCCGGGATGCCGGTGATGTTGTTTGTGATTTTCACGCTATTGGTTCTGCAGTTGCAGAGTTTTGGCCGTGCGGTCTTAGTGGTTCTCACCGGTCCGTTGGGCATTGCGGGCGTTGCGGTTGCACTGTTGGTCTTGAATCGACCCTTTGGTTTTGTGGCGCTGCTGGGGGTGATCGCCTTAAGTGGCATGATCATGCGCAATTCGGTGATTCTGATTGATCAGATTGAGCAAGACCGTCGTCGGGGCGTGGCCGATCGCACGGCCATCATTGAGGCGGCAGTGCGTCGATTTCGACCGATTGCCTTGACGGCGGCCACCGCCGTGTTGGCCATGATCCCGTTATCGAACAGTGTCTTCTGGGGCCCCATGGCCGTGGCGATCATGGGTGGTCTGGTGGTGGCCACCGCGTTGACCTTACTGTCCTTACCCGCGATGTACGCCGCCTGGTTTAGGGTAGCAAAGGAATAAGGCTTGCCCCGATCACGCCATGCAGGCCTATGCCCATGGACATCAGATCGGCATTCATGCGTCGTCGGATCAGTAATGTGGCCAGCAAGAGCACCAGACCAATCACAGGACCGGGAATTGGTAATCCGAGCAGTTTCGAGATAATCTCGCCAAGCCCCTGAAGCAACAGAATCTGAACCAGTCCTCGAATCATGGCCGTGATTGTGCATGCAAGTTAAACGTGTTGCCATTTCGCTGTTGTTGGCCCATATCTTGTCGTTGTTGGGGTTCTCCACGTATGCGGTGGCCTTGACCCAGTTGCAGGCCCAGTGGGGACTGTCCAACAGCGAGGCCGGTTGGATTGCCAGCGGTTTTTTTATTGGATATGTCGCAACCGTATCCACCTGGTCGAGTCTGACCGACGTGATGGATGCCCGGCGCATCTACA
>JBMSML010000063.1:0-8906 GCA_049421125.1 Burkholderiaceae bacterium | reverse complement strand
CCATCGGCGTCAAGACCTTTACAGACAAGCGGGCGAAAACCGAACGTTAGACCGGCATTATCGGAGACCAAGTGGCCCTTCGGGCGCAGGGGCCTCAGACTGCGCTGCTCGCTGGCGACCCAAAACTTCCGGAGTGGGCTGACATGCGTTCGGCCTTGGGATAGCGCGCATAGTTCCGCAGCATCGAGGCCGTGTAGGTCGGGTCGTAGTGATGAATCAGAAGCGATTCGACCAGCTCTGGCCATCGTTGCGCATGGACGAGATCAATCCATTGTTGGAGTCGCTCGTGACCGACCAGCGGCGTGAGCCGCGAGAGTTGCGCGATCAGGGTATCGGCCGCTTTAAAAAAGTGATCGTACTCCCGGCATAAAAACATGACCCGTTCCGACATTGGAGGTGACAGTTCAATGCAGTCGCTGTCGCGCATTTTCTGAATCAGTGCCTCGGGCAGCTGCACCGCGCCGATCTTACGGCTTTCCGACTCCACGAACACCGGGCGATCGGGTGAGAACCCGCGCAGCGTGTTCCAGATCTGAGTCTCAAAATACTTCTGGCTGGGTTGTACTCCGCTGGGTTCATGGCCCAAGAGACTGCCGCGATGGTGGGCCAGCCGCTCAAGATCCAGCACCTGATGCCCTTGCGCCTTCAGTTGGCGCAGGGCGGCGGTTTTTCCTGATCCGGTCACGCCACAGATCACGGTATACGACAGACGTTGCGCGCATCGCTCGAGATCCAAGATGACATATTTTCGGTAGGCGGCGTAGCCACCTTCTAAGACGGCCACCTTCCAGCCGATCCGGTGCATGACCGTGGCCAGTGCATGGCTTCGATTCCCGCCGCGCCAGCAGTAGACCAGAGGGCGCCACTCCCGGGGCTGCGCCGCAAACGTGTTCTCTAAGGCCATTGCGATATTACGTGCGACGAGGGCCGCCCCCCGCTTTTTAGCCTCAAAGGCGGAGGTCTTATACAGCGTGCCGATCGCGATACGTTCCTCATTGGATAACACCGGCGCATTGATGGCCCCCGGAATATGATCCAACGACCACTCGGCGGGCGAGCGCACATCAATGATCGCATCGAGATCATCCCACCGGACGATGGCCTGATCGATCGAAATCGGTATGGATGCGGTCACCACAGCAACACCAGGTTATTTGCGCAGATCGGAAAAGATCGCGACACCGCGCTGCACGGCCGGCCGCGCGGCAATGGTGTTGAACCAGCGCTCCACATGTGGAAAGTCGCTGAGCCGGATCCCCTGACGCTCATACGAGGCGATCCATGGCCAGCAGGCGATGTCGGCGATACTGTAATGCGCACTGCCCAGAAACCGCGACTCGCTCAGGCGGGTATCGAGTACTTTGTAGAGCCGCTGGGCTTCCTGCGAGTAGCGCTGGATGGCATAGGGAACCTTCTCGGGCGCATAGATGCGAAAGTGATGGGCCTGGCCCAGCATGGGGCCCAAGCCCCCCATTTGGAACATCACCCATTGCAAGACATCGAACCGTTCGCGATCGTTCTTGCCCATGAACTGGCCGACCTTGCCGGCCAGGTAGACCAAAATCGCGCCCGACTCGAATAAGGAGTAGGGGCGGCCAGCACGGGGTGCCGGGCCATCGGTATCAACGATCGCGGGAATCTTATTGTTCGGACTGATCTTTAGAAAGTCTGGCGCAAACTGTTCATTGTTGGAGATGTTCACGGGGACGGCGCAGTACGGCAGGCCAGTCTCTTCTAGCATGATTTGCACTTTTTTTCCGTTCGGTGTGGGCCAGGTGTAGAGCGTGATCATGGGGCGGATCTCCAAGGATGACGACGTAGAACCGATTGTGAAACGACAAACACATTATCGTGCTGTTCTGCGGTGCGTACCCACTGCACGGGCATCGCTCCGAATTCGTGCTTCAGAAGGTGCTGACAGGCCTTTTTCTCATGGCCGATCTCGATCACCAGCAGTCCCTGATCGGACAGAAATCGTGGCGCGTCCCGCAACAGTTGACGCACCACGGCCATGCCGGCGTCGGGGGCGATCAGGGCCATGTCGGGCTCTTGACGAAACTCCGGGGGAAGTCGAGCCCGCTTATGGGCAGGCACATACGGCGGATTCGAGACGATCAGATCAAAGGGCTGCTCGGGTATGGCCGACAGCGCATCGGAGTGCACAAGACGGATGCGGTCGGCGAGCCCGTACTGCGAGACATTGATGGCCGCGACCTCGAGTGCCTCGGCACTGAGATCACTGGCCACGATCGCGGCTTGAGGAAACGTCTCGGCCAATAAGATGGCCAGACAACCGGATCCGGTGCAGGCATCGAGCACGCGCGTGAGGCCTGCCGCCGACACGCCCCACTGCTGAAACTGATCCATGATGAGTTCGGCAATGAATGAACGGGGAATGATCACCCGTTCATCCACATAAAATGAATAGCCCTTTAACCAAGCGGTGTGGGTCAGATAGGCGGCGGGTTGCCGCTCCTGAATGCGGCGCGCAAGGAGCGCATTCACGGCGGCCACCTGGGCCTCGGTGAGACGTTGTTGTTCCACCTCGATCGGGCTATCCACCGGGAGTTCCAGTGCGGCGAGCACCAGCCAGCGGGCCTCATCCCAGGCCGTGAGGGTGCCCTGCCCAAACTGCACATTCGATTGAAGAAATTGCGCCTCACCGCGCGCAATGCACTCGCCGAGTGTCACGCCGTCAATAGGGTGCGCATGGCGCCTTCATAGATGCGCGTTAACGGTTCAAGGTCGGCCACCGAGATGCGTTCGTTGATCTGATGAATGGTGGCATTAGGCGGCCCGAATTCGATGACCTCGCGGCAGTGTTTGGCAATGAAGCGGCCATCGGAGGTTCCGCCAGTGGTGGACAGCTCCGCGGTCTGACCGGTGACCTGTTGTATCGCGCCACAGACCGCATCGCAAAGTGCTCCGGGTGCCGTGAGGTAGGGGTCCCCGCCTAAGGTCCATTCGATGCTGAACCGCAACTGGTGTTTGGACAGCACCGTTTCCAGTCGTTGCCGTAAGGCCTCTGGAGAGCTCACACTGCCGAAGCGGAAGTTGAACTGGGCACGGCATTCGCCGGGGATCACATTCGTGGCGCCGGTGCCCGCGTGAATATTGGACACCTGCCATGTGGTGGGCGGGAAATACGTGTTGCCGTCATCCCAGCGTATGGCGGCGAGCTCCGCCAATGCTGGCGCAAACGTGTGGATTGGATTTTCCGCCAAATGCGGATAAGCAATGTGGCCTTGCCGACCATGAATCACCAGCGCACCGGACAGGGATCCGCGCCGACCATTTTTGAGCATGTCACCGAGCACCGACACCGAGGTGGGTTCGCCCACGATGCAGTAAACCAGGAGTTCGCCACGGTGGGCCAGTTCGCGGACCACCTGCACGGTGCCATCGATGGCTGGGCCTTCTTCGTCCGAGGTGATCAGATAGGCTAAGCGACCGTTGAACTGCGGAGTGTTCTGAATAAAGCGTTCGGTGGCCACGACAAAGGCGGCCAGCGAGGATTTCATGTCCGAGGCGCCGCGGCCATAGAGCTGATCACCGTCGATGTCGGCTGCAAACGGGGAGTGCTTCCATTTTTCTAATGGGCCGGTTGGTACCACATCGGTGTGACCGGCTAGCACCAGGGTTGGCCCGGGACGGCTGCCCTCACGAACAGCCCACAGATTGGTGACCTCCCCAAACCGCAGAAACTCTGTCTTAAACCCGAGGGGCGCCAGGCGCGCGGCGATGATGTCGCAGCAGTCCGAGTCCTGCGGCGTGACCGAGGGCTGCCGAATCAATTGACGCGCCAGTTCAAGCGTGGGGGATGACGGTGGGGGTGGCATACGCAGTGGGTTCGTCAACGCATCTTAGTCGACAGGAAACAAATTGCGGTAAAGGGGTTCGGAAAACCCCACCGAAATCTTTTCATCGACTTCCAGAACGGGCCGCTTGATGAGCAGAGGGTAGGCCAGCATGAGCTCTGCGGCCGACCCCTGGTCCACGATCTGAGCCCGAACCGCGGGGTCGAGCTGACGCCAGGTCATGCCGCGGCGATTGAGCAGTGCATCCCAGGGCAGATGCGTGAGCCAACGGTCCAGCGTAGATGTCGTCAAGCCGACTTTTTTAAAGTCGATGAACTCTGGCTCACGACCATGGGTTTTTAACCAGGCCCGCGCAGCGCGCACCTGATCGCAATTGGGAATGCCGTAGAGCCGGATCACGCTCTGCATAGAGGCTAACGAGGCGGGGGCGTTCATCAGTCTCCGCGCAGCAGCTCGTTGATGCCGGTCTTGGCCCGGGTCTGTGCATCCACCCGTTTCACAATCACGGCGCAGGCCAGGGAATATTTTCCGTCGGCCGATGGCAGACTGCCCGGCACCACGACGGCCCCCGACGGCACACGTCCGTAGGTCACCGTCCCGGCCGCGCGATCGAAAATCTTAGTGGATTGTCCGATGAACACGCCCATCGATAAGACCGCGTTGTCCTCCACGATCACACCTTCGACGACCTCGGATCGGGCGCCAATAAAGCAGTTATCACCAATGATGGTGGGATTGGCCTGGATGGGTTCCAGCACGCCGCCAATGCCAACGCCCCCCGAGAGATGAACGTTTTTGCCAATCTGTGCGCAGGAGCCCACGGTGGCCCAAGTGTCCACCATCGTGCCTTCATCCACATAGGCGCCGATGTTCACATAAGAGGGCATCAACACCACATTTTTAGCGATGTAGGCGCCGTGGCGCGCGGTGGCCGGCGGCACCACGCGAAACCCGCCCGCTTTAAAGTCGGCCTCGCTGTAGCTCGAGAACTTCGAGTCGACCTTGTCAAAGTAGCGTAAGGCCCCCGATTCCATCGGGACGTTGTCGCGCAGCCGAAAACTCAGCAGTACCGCTTTTTTGATCCACTGATGGGTGACCCAGTCACCGTCTGAACGCTCGGCCACACGCAGTGCTCCGCGATCCAGTCCATCAATGACCTGATCGACTGCCGCACGAATATCGGCCGGGGCGTTCGACACCGACAACTGTGTGCGGTTTTCCCAGGCCCCGTCAATCGTGGCGGCAAGGGCGGAATGGGCGGAGGCAGCAGAGGTCATAAGGGGTCTTCAGGTGAGGTTATGAAAAGAAGCAGGGGTCATCGCGCCGCGCGCACGGGAGAGGCGTCGCAATCCAGGGCAGTCAACGATACGGGCTCCAGGGGCTTCCAGCCATTGGCCCGGTGTTCGGCCACGACCGTGGTGAAAATGCCGCCGCGGACGTACCACTTGGCGGTCAGGCGCATGAACCGTGGTGCGGTGACGGCCACAAAATCGTTCAGGATTCTGTTGGTCACCGCCTCGTGAAAGGCGCCCTCATTCCGATAGGCCCACATGTAGAGCTTGAGCGCCTTGAGTTCAAGGTTCTTTTTGGCCGGAATGTAGTCGATCGTAAAGTGGGCGAAATCGGGCTGCCCGGTGAGCGGACACAGGCAGGTGAATTCCGGGATCTCAATGTGCACCCGGTAGTCCCGGCCCGGCTCCGGATTGGGGAAGGTCTCAAGTGTTTTGCTCGGTTTGCTGGGCATGTTTGGGCGTTTGACGAGTGAACGAAGAAGACCGCAATAAATTGATTTTTGAACGACGTTAGAAGCATTTAGCTAGGTTTTTAAGGGAAAACCCGGCGAAATGCTGAGTGATATTATAGCCCGTGTCGTCAGCTTAGCCCTGATTCCTTAGGTTTTCTCACCATCGGACCACCGTGCGACTCTCGTATCTCAAACTCTCTGGTTTTAAATCGTTCGTCGATCCCACCACCTTGCACTTCCCCGGTGAACTGGTGGGCATTGTCGGGCCAAATGGCTGCGGCAAATCCAACGTGATTGATGCAGTGCGCTGGGTTCTGGGCGAGTCGAAGGCCTCGGAACTGCGCGGGGAGTCCATGCAGGACGTGATCTTCAGTGGATCCGCAAGCCGTAAGGCCTCTGGCCGGACGAGCGTGGAGCTCGTGTTCGAGAATACCGATGGGCGAATCACCGGCCCTTGGGGCCAGTATTCCGAAATCGCGGTGAAGCGGATTCTCTCGCGTGACGGTCAGTCTACCTATTGGATCAATAACCAGACGGTGCGCCGTAAGGACGTCTACGATCTGTTCATGGGCACTGGATTGGGGCCTCGGGCATACGCCATCATTGGTCAGGGGATGATCTCCCGAGTGATCGAGTCACGCCCCGAGGAGTTGCGCGTATTTCTGGAGGAAGCGGCGGGCGTGTCCAAGTATCGTGAGCGTCGCAAGGAAACCGAGGGGCGGCTATCAGACACTCGGGAGAACCTGGCCCGCATCGAAGACATTCGCTTAGAGCTTGACGGCCAGATCGGCAGACTGGAGCAGCAGGCCGAAGTCGCGGCGCGTTACAGCGAACTTAGCCTGCGCCGCGACGAGAAGCAGCGTTGGTTGTGGTGGACCCGGCGTGAAGAGTATGTGCAGAGTATTGAGAAGTTCGCGGCCAAACGCCGCGAGATCGAGCTGCAGATTGAGAGCCAAACGGCAGCACTACGTCATATCGAACGCGAACTCGAGGAGACCCGTGCCGCGTACCATGAGGCCTCCGATGCGGTCCACGATGCCCAGCAGGCGCTCTATGAAACCAACACCGAAATTCAACGGATTGAGAGTGATCAGCGCCGTCTACGTGAGAATCGCGAACGTTCCGTATTAGCCAAAGAGCACGCCCAGCAGGTTATTGAGACTGAGACCCTGGCGCAACAAGACGGTGAATCCAAACGAATTGCGGATCAGGAGTCTGCGGCGCTCGCCGATGTGCAGTTGGCCGACAAGCGCCAGGAGTTAGACCGGATTCAGGCCACCATCGCTCCGCTCGAGCAGACCCTGGTATCGCGAAATGAATCCCTCGCCGCGGCTCAGTCGGGCGTCGCCGCGGTGCAGGCTGAACGGCGCGCGTTGTCGGAGCGTCACCAGGACATCGGTTCACGTATTCGTCGGCTCGAGCAGAAGATTCAAGAGCAGGATCGCGAGCGGCTCTCCATCGAGCGCGTGGACCCCTCCACAAAGTCACTCATGAGCTCCCAGCGCCAAGAGGCGCTCGCCGCCGCAGAGTCGGCGACCGGACAACTGAGCGCCGCGGAGATCGCCATCGAATCGGCCGGTGAGGACCGCAATCGCCTATCGACCGAGTGGCAGACCGCCCGGGAGCGCTTGGCCCATTTGCAGGCTCAGCATGAGGCGCTCAAGAGCCTGCAGTCCCAGGTCGATGCCAAGGATGGGCTGCGGCCATGGCTTGCGCGCAAGGGCATGGACACCAAACCACGACTGTGGGAGAGCGTAAAAGTGAAGGAGGGTTGGCAGACCGCCGTGGAGGCCGCCCTTGCCGATCGCATCGGTGCCGTGGAGATCGGTGCACTCGATCAGGCGGCCAGCTTTGCCAATGATCTTCCTCCCGCCCGTTTAACCCTGTTTTCAACGGATGCAAGAGCATCGGTGACGCCAGCGCCGGATAGCCTGGCCCAGCAGATTATGGGCGAGAGTGCGGCGGCCATGGTCGTGAAGCAGTGGTTGGCCAACTACCGCTGCGCGCCGAACATCGGGGCGGCGATCAGCAGTGCCCGAGGCGGTGATGCGGTGTGGATTACGGCCCAGGGCCACATGGCCAGCCAAGGGGTTATTCGCTTTTATGCCGAAGAGGACCAGCAGGCCGGCATGTTGGCCCGCCGCAGCAAGATCGAGCAACTCGATACACAGATGCGCGCGCAGCAGCTGGTGGTCGATGAAACTGGACTGTCCGTGCAGCGTGCCGAGCAGACACTGGCGAATCGAAAATCGGAACTTGGTGCGCTACGTGATCGCGCGCAGTCGGCGCAGGCCCGCGCCCATGAACTCGAGCTGGCCGAGCTGCGTTTGGATGAAAAGATTCAGCGCCTTCAGGCGCAGGACACCTCACTGACCAGTTCGCTGTCCGCCCTACGGCAGGAACATTCGGAACTCCAGGCGGAGAACACGCATGTGGCGCAGTCCCTGGAAGACGCCGATCAACGGTTGGCCGGTCAGCAGCAGGAAGCCGAGCGTCAACGGGAGCTTCAGGACAATCACGCGCAAGAGGTGGCCCTGGCCCGCGGGCAGCTCCAGGATGCCGATCGCGCCGTACAGCAGGCCGTGATGGCACAACGCATTGCCGAAGAACAGCGCCGGGTGTTTGAAGACCGCATGCGGGAGTCTTTGCAGCGCCTACATGACGCCACACTAAAACTCGAATCCTGTGAGCGCGAGCTCGCAGGTATTCAACAGGAACTGGATTCCAGTGACCTGCAACCGTTGTTAAATCGTCGCGTAGAGCGCGAGGCGGCCGTGGCCGATATTCGTGAGCGTGCCGATCAGCTGAGTCAAAAACTGAAGTCTTCCGAGGAGCAGCGGCTAATGGCCGAGCGGGCGCTCGAACCATTGCGTGCGGCACTCACACAGATGGAGGTGGATGCCGCGGGCGCAAAGGCGGGTATCGAACAGATTGATGAACAGCTCACCGATCACGGCCTTCAGGTGGCCACAATCGCCCAGGAGCTGGCCACCGCCTTTCCGGACGCCAAGTGGCCCAAGCCTTCGTCCTTGCACAGCGAGGTGCAGCGCCTGTCGAAAGAGATCGATGGAATGGGGGCCGTGAATCTCGCCGCGCTCTCCGAGCTGGAACAATCCCGCGAGCGCAAACAGTTTCTGGATGCGCAGGCGGCCGACCTAATGGCCGCTGTCGAGACCCTGGAGGATGCGATCCGTAAGATCGATCGTGAAACCCGTTCGCTGTTGCAGGAAACCTTCGACACCGTTAATGCGAACTTTGGTCAGCTCTTCCCACGCCTGTTTGGCGGTGGCGAGGCCAAGCTGGTCATGACCGGGGAGGAGATTCTCGACTGCGGAGTGCAAGTC
>JBMSML010000062.1:0-8962 GCA_049421125.1 Burkholderiaceae bacterium | reverse complement strand
TGCCCACGCCCGGTGGCGTAAGAAACCCATTGGTCTTAGCCGCTGCATTTCTGGGTGGGGTCGATCGCGTATTCACCATTGGGGGTGCGCAGGCCGTGGCGGCATTGGCCTATGGGACCTCGACCATTCCCGCAGTGGACAAAATCGTGGGTCCGGGCAACGCCTACGTGGCCGAGGCCAAGCGCCAGGTCTTTGGTCAGGTGGGTATTGACATGATTGCCGGCCCCTCTGAAATCCTGGTGATCTGCGATGGCAAGACCAATCCCGATTGGATTGCCATGGATCTGTTTTCTCAGGCCGAGCACGATGAATTGGCCCAGGCCATTTTGCTCACGCCCGATGCGGCATTTATCAATGCCGTGGCCGACTCGATCAATCGATTAATCGCCGATATGCCGCGTCGCGATGTGATTCGCACGTCCATGGAAAACCGTGGTGCACTGATTCAGGTGCGCAATCTCGATGAAGCCTGTGGGATTGCGTCCACGATTGCGGCGGAACACTTAGAAATCTCTACCGATGCCCCACAGCAGTGGGCCGACAAAATTAAACACGCTGGGGCTATCTTCCTCGGGCGTTATGCGTCCGAGTCCTTAGGCGATTATTGCGCCGGGCCAAATCACGTGCTGCCCACCATGCGCACCGCACGGTTTTCATCGCCCTTGGGCGTGTATGACTTCCAAAAGCGCACCAGCATGATCGAGATCAGTGAAACCGGTGCGCAGGCCTTGGGCAAAATTGCGTCCACCCTGGCGCACGGCGAGCATCTTCCCGCCCACGCCCGTGCTGCAGAGTTGCGGTTAAAACCGTAACTGCGCGTAAATCCTAAGCGGCCTTGAAAACTTAACGCGCCTGGAGTGCTGCGAGCAGCGCGGCCACCTGTGCGTCGGTGCCCACCGTGATCCTTAGGTGCTGATCAATCCGCGGCTTTGCAAAATGCCGCACCAGAATTTTTTGGCCTCGCAATTGTTGGGCAAGCACGGCAGCGTCGCGCTGTGGGTGGCGGGCGAAGACAAAGTTGGCCTGCGATGGCACCACCTCAAACCCGCACTGCTCAAGCCCCGCAATCAGGGTAGCGCGTGAGGCCATCACCCTGGCGCGGTTCTCGTCAAACCAGTCACGGTCCAGAATCGCCGCGGCCGCCCCTGCGCTGGCCAGTCGATCCATGGGGTAGGAATTGAAACTATTTTTGATGCGATTTAGTGCATCCAGTAACTCGGGGCGACCAATGGCAAACCCAACGCGCAGCCCCGCCAGGGCGCGTGACTTTGAAAACGACTGGGTCACCAGCAGGTTGGGGTAGCGGCCGGTCAGGGGAACACAGGTCTGGGCGCCAAAATCCACATAGGCTTCATCCACCACCACCATGGTGGTGGGCCGTGCCGCCACAAACGCTTCTATCGCATCTCGGGCGAGCCCGCGGCCGGTGGGCGCATTCGGATTGGGAAAAATCACGGCCCGGGCGTGGGCGGGTACCTTATCCAGATTCAGTGAGAAGTCCGATTCCAGTGGCAGCAGTTCATAGTCCACACCATAGAGTCGGCAATACGTGGGATAAAAGCTGTAGGTAATGTCCGGAAAGACCAGGGGTCCCGATGCATGGTGCAGCAGCCCCTGGAACACAAAGGCCAACACCTCGTCGGACCCGTTTCCGACAAACACATGGTCGGCGGGTATTCCGTAGAACTCGCCAATCGCCTGGCAAAGGCCGCTGGATTCCGGGTCGGGATAAAGCCGCAGCGTGTCGCTCGCCACAGCGGCGATCGCCGCCGTGGCCTTCGGCGATGGCGGGTAAGGGTTTTCGTTGGTGTTGAGCTTGATCAAGCCCTCGATTTTTGGCTGCTCCCCCGGCGTGTAGGGGGTCAATCCGTGGACCACAGAACTCCAGAATGCGCTCATGGGGCGAATGTATCATTGAGCCAAAGGAGCCGTCATGAGAACCGCTGAAGTCCGCCGTGATACCGCTGAAACCCAGATTCAGGTTGTGATTAATCTCGATGGGTCGGGCAAGCGCACGCTTGATTCGGGATTGCCGTTTCTGGACCACATGCTGGATCAGATCGCCCGTCACGGACTGATTGATCTGGACATCCAGGCCAAGGGGGATCTGGAGATCGATGCCCATCACACGGTGGAGGATCTCGGAATTACCCTTGGGCAAGCCTTTGCTAAAGCCATCGGCGATAAGCGCGGTATCCGTCGCTATGGCCATGCCTATGTGCCACTGGACGAGGCGCTGTCCCGAGTGGTGGTCGATCTGTCCGGACGCCCCGGACTCGAGTTCGGCGTGACATGGAAGCGCAGCGTGGTGGGTCAGTTCGATCTGGATCTGATCCATGAATTTTTTCAGGGCTTTGTGAACCATGCCTTGGTCACACTGCACATCGACAACCTGAAAGGTGAAAACGCCCACCATCAGTGCGAAACCATTTTCAAGGCCTTCGCGCGCGCATTGCGCATGGCCGTGGAACTGGATCCGCGTCTGGCCGCTGATGCTATTCCGTCCACCAAGGGTTCGCTCTGATTGCAATCATTGATTACGGCTCGGGCAACCTACGAAGTGTGCTGCGTGCATTTCACGCCGTAGCCCCCGGGGCCGATGTGCAGATTGTCGCCACCGCAGAACAGGTTCGCCGGGCCGAGCGCGTTGTCTTCCCAGGCCAGGGCGCCATGCCCGATTGCATGGCCAATCTGGCGCGATCGGGCCTGCGCGAGGCCCTGCTAGAGGCCTGCCGCACCAAACCGTTTTTCGGCATTTGCGTGGGTGAACAGATGCTCTTTGACCGCAGCGAGGAGGGAGATACTGCAGGCCTTGGGGTTATGGCCGGCGATGTGGTGCGCTTTACGGCCGCGCGCGGCGCACTGGATGCCGAGGGGCGGCCACTGAAGGTGCCCCACATGGGCTGGAATAAGGTGTCCTGGCGCAGTGCGCATCCTGTGACACAGGGGCTGGATCACGATGGCTGGTTTTATTTTGTGCACAGTTTTCATGCCGAGCCCAAGATGTCGGCACACGTTCTCGGTGAAAGTGACTATGGCCTGCGCTTTACCTGTGCCGTGGCCAGAGATAACATCATTGCCACCCAGTTTCATCCTGAAAAGAGTGCCGCGTCCGGATTGAAGCTTCTGTCGAATTTTGTGTCCTGGAACCCTTAATCAGAATCCTTTCCCATGCTGTTAATTCCTGCAATTGATCTTAAAGATGGGCAGTGTGTCCGTTTAAAGCAGGGCGACCTGAAAGATGCCACCGTCTTTTCCGATAGGCCGGGCGAGATGGCGGCCCACTGGAAAGCCCAGGGGGCGCGTCGATTGCACGTCGTGGATCTCAATGGTGCGGTGGCCGGTCGCGTGAAGAACGAGCCCGCGATCAAGGCCATCATCAAATCCGCAGGCAATGAGATGCCGGTGCAAATCGGGGGCGGCATTCGGGATCTGGACACCATTGAGCGCATGCTCGATGACGGTGCGAGCTTTGTGGTGATTGGCACCGCGGCGGTGAAAAATCCAGGGCTGCTGCAGGATGCCTGTGTGGCGTTCCCTGGCCACATTATCGTCTCGATCGATGCCAAAGACGGCAAGGTCGCCACCGACGGCTGGAGCAAACTCTCCGGTCACGAGGTCATTGATCTGGCCATGAAGTTTGAAGACTACGGCGTGGAATCCATTCTCTACACCGATATCGGGCGTGATGGCATGCTCACCGGCGTGAACCTGGAGGCCACATTAAAGCTGGCCCAGAGCGTGAGCGTGCCCATCATTGCCAGTGGGGGTATTGCCAGCATGAAAGATATCAATGCCCTGTGCAAAATTGAAGATGAAGGAGTCACGGCCGCGATCCTTGGCCGCGCGCTCTACGAGGGTCATATCGAATTTAAAAAGGCCCAGAAGCGGGCCGATGAACTTGCCGCAAAGTCCTAGCGATGCTGGCGAAACGCATCATTCCCTGTTTGGATGTCAATGCGGGCCGTGTCGTCAAAGGGGTGAACTTTGTGGATCTACGGGATGCGGGTGACCCTGTAGAAATCGCACGTCAATACGATCAACAAGGCGCCGACGAGGTCACCTTTCTTGATATCACCGCATCCAGTGACGCGCGGGACCTGATCCTTCCGGTTATCGAAGCAGTCGCAGATCAGGTCTTCATTCCCCTCACGGTGGGGGGTGGCGTGCGCACGGTCGAGGACGTTCGACGACTGTTAAATGCCGGTGCCGACAAAATTAGTATCAATACAGCGGCGATTCAACATCCATCGCTCATCAAGGATTGCGCGGATAAGTTTGGTGCGCAGTGTATCGTGGTGGCCATCGATGCCAAACGGGTGAAAGATCATTGGGAGGTGTTTACCCATGGTGGGCGTCACCCCACGGGGTTGGATGCGGTGGACTTGGCAAAGCGCGCGGCCTCATTGGGCGCGGGAGAAATTCTGCTCACCTCCATGGATCGTGATGGCACCGGCAAGGGCTTTGATCTTGAGCTCACTCGTGCGGTCTCCCAGGCGGTGAACATTCCGGTGATTGCCAGTGGTGGTGTGGGCCATCTCGATCACCTGGTCCAGGGCGTGACACAGGGTGCGGCCGATGCGGTGTTGGCGGCTTCGATTTTCCATTTCGGGCAGCACACCATTGGCGAGGCAAAGCGCTATATGGCCGAACACGGCGTCTGCGTGCGAGAAAGTGTGGCGTCATGAGCGCAACGTGGATCGATGAAGTGAACTGGGATGAGCGTGGACTGGTTACGGCGATTGCCCAGGATGCCCAGAGCGGTCGCGTCCTGATGGTGGCCTGGATGAACCGCGAAGCACTTGCGGAGACCGCCACCAGGGGTCAGGCCGTGTACTACTCGCGTTCCCGTCAGCGGCTGTGGCGCAAAGGCGAAGAGTCGGGCCATACCCAGCGGGTCCTCGATATCCGACTGGATTGCGATGGGGATGTGATCCTGTTGAGGGTGGAGCAGATCGGAGGCATCGCCTGCCATACCGGCCGCAGTTCTTGCCTGTATCGACGATTGGAGTCTTCGGGCGGTGAAGAACGCTCTTGGAGCGTGGTCGATCCCGTGCTCAAAGATCCCGCTACCATGTACCCTTCCCAAAAGAACTCCCCATCAGATCCGTCATGACCACTGATTGGAAAGGCCCGCAACAGTTGCCCGCCGACGCAGAACTCCAAGACCCCTCTCAGGTGTTGGGCCGTTTGGCCGATGTGATTGCCACCCGCAAGGGCCTGGATCCATCCTCGTCGTATGTGGCGCGTTTGTTGGCGGCCGCCCCCGATGCCGCGCTCAAAAAAGTTGGCGAAGAGGCCACCGAGGTCATCATGGCCGCCAAAGATGGCGTGCCCGACCGACTGGTCAGTGAGATGGCTGACCTGTGGTTCCACTGCCTGGTGGCGCTGGTGCAGGCGGGGTTGCGCCCGGAACAGGTGATGGCGGAGCTGGCCCGTCGCGAGGGCATCTCGGGTCTGGATGAAAAAGCGGCCCGTCGCGCCCAGCAAAAAGCGTAATCACACTTCAGTCTGTGAGGGTTTAAAAATGGCACACGATCCAAACTGCATTTTCTGCAAGATTGCGCAGGGGCAGATTCCGGCGCAGGTCGTTCACAGCGACACGGAGCTGATTGCATTTAAGGACATACATCCTAAGACCCCGATGCACCTCTTGATCATTCCCCGGGCGCACATCGAGTCCTTGCAGCAGGTGGATGCGTCACATCAGGAGATCTTGGGGAAAATGCTAGTGCTCGCCCCGAAATTGGCCCGTGAAAATGGTTCCCCCGATGGGTTTCGCACGATCATCAACACCGGACGGGTGGGCGGACAGGAGGTGTATCATCTTCACGTCCATGTACTCGGCGGGCCATCGTCCGTCGGGAGAATGATCTAACTCTTATTTTTCGGAGACCGTGATGGGTTCCTTTAGCGTTTGGCACTGGCTCATTGTTCTGCTGATCATCCTCTTGGTATTCGGCACCAAGAAGTTGCGTAACCTGGGCTCCGATTTGGGCGGTGCCGTCAAAGGGTTTAAAGAGGGTATGAAAGAGGGCGGCGCCAACGCCGAGGCCCCGGCCCAAAAAACCGAAGCACCCACAATCGACGTTCAGGCAAAGGACAAAACGCCTCACTAATTGTCTCGACCGCCGGTCTGTTGCGGTCGCGGCCAGGGAGGGCAACTCTAGCCGCCTATGTTTGATATTGGGTTTTCCGAACTCATCGTGATTGGTCTGGTGGCGCTCGTCGTGGTGGGCCCCAAACGACTTCCGGTCGCCACACGCACAGTAGGCACGCTGCTGGGCCGTGCCCAGCGGTATGTCAATGATGTGAAGTCCGATATTCAGCGCCAAGTGGATCTGGAAGAGCTGCGCAAAGTCCAGCAAGAGGTTCAAAACGTGGGCGATCAGATTCAGTCCGGCGTACAAAACGTAGAAAAAGAAGTCACCAGTGTCACATCGGATTTATCGAGCTCGACCCAGGATGCCTGGGAGGGGTTCGGCGAGGACGCCACTGCCACCACAATGGGTTACCGCAAAGGCTTGCACATTCATGCGGCCGAACCCACCTGGTCAGAAGAACAAGAACAGCGGCGCATTCGGCAAAAGCTGCGCAATCGTCTGCGCAAGCGCTATCACACCAAGGTGACGCGTGACTGATCCTCAAGAGAATTCCTCCGAGCACAAAGAAGAAGGGTTCATGATCCACCTGCTGGAGCTGCGTGATCGATTGATCCGCGCATCGGCGGCGGTGATCATTGCCTTTCTGGGCTTGGTCTATTGGGCCCCTGATATTTACTCGGCACTCGCCGATCCGTTGATCAGTGCGCTGCCCAAAGGCACGTCCATGATTGCCACCGATGTCACGGCACCATTTTTTGTGCCCATGAAGGTCACCATGATGGTGGCCTTTATCGTGGCCCTGCCCTATGTGCTGTATCAGGCCTGGGCCTTTATTGCGCCGGGTTTGTATGAGCATGAAAAAAAGCTCGCCCTGCCGATTATTCTTAGCAGCTTTCTGCTTTTTTTGTGCGGCATGGCCTTTGCCTACTTTTTTGTGTTCCCGGCGGTATTTAAGTTTGTGGCGGCCTACACCCCGGTGGGAGTACAGATGGCCACCGACATTGATAAATACCTGAGTTTTGTCATTACTTTGTTTTTGGTGTTTGGCCTGTCATTTGAGACACCGGTGGTGGAGATGGTGTTGGTGCGACTGGGCATGGTGTCGATTGAGAAACTCAAGAACTTTCGTTCTTATTTCATTGTGATTGCGTTTGTGATTGCCGCCATCGTCACGCCACCGGATGTAATCAGCCAGTTCATGCTGGCCATCCCGATGATTCTGCTTTACGAGTTTGGCATCCTCATGTCGCGCTACATCACCCCGCGCGCGAAGGCCGTAGAGTCAGCCGACGAGTAGTTTTTTATTCCAATTTATTTTTTCGATGCCATCGCCGGTCGTTCGGCAATCTTCACGTTCATCTCGGCGACCTGCCCTTGCCGCTGCACACGGAATCGCGCCTGACTGCCCGGCGCAATTGCGGCCACCGTGGCCATCAACTCTGTCATGTTACGCACGGCCTTGTCATTGACCGCCACCACGACATCACCGGTCTTGATGCCGGCGTCATCGGCGGGACCATTGCGAAGCACGCCGGCAATCAGACTGCCCTGGCCATCGGGATCATCGCGGGGCTCCACACCGATGTAGCCGCGACTGACTTTTCCTTTGGTGACCAACTGCTCCATGATCTGACGCGCGGTGTCGGCGGGGATCGCAAAACCGATGCCTTGATTGCCCCCTGATCGGGTGTAGATCGCTGTATTAATGCCGAGCAGATGGCCCTGGGTGTCCACCAAGGCGCCACCGGAGTTCCCCGGGTTAATGGCGGCATCGGTCTGGATGAAATTCTCATAGGTGTTGATGCCCAAACGGCTTCGCCCCATGGCGCTGATAATTCCCTGAGTCACGGTTTGACCCACACCAAAGGGATTGCCAATCGCCAATACGGTGTCGCCTACTCGTGCTTCGGATGGGCGGCCAAAGGCGATCACGGGCAACTTCGGAAGGGTGATTTTCAACACGGCCAAGTCCGTGTCGGGATCGGTGCCCACCACGGCCGCCTTGGCCCGTCGGCCATCGGCCAAGCCCACTTCAATCTGCTCGGCTCCCTGCACCACGTGGTGATTGGTGAGCACATAGCCCTTGTCCGAGACGATCACGCCCGAGCCAAGTCCGGCCGTGGGTTCCTGATCGGGGGCATCGCGAAAAAAACGCCGAAACATCGGGTCGTTGAGCAGCGGATGGTTGGGTGCCGAGATCTTCTGGGTGGTGAAGATGTAGACCACGGCCGGCATGGCCCGACTGGCGGCATCCCGAAATCCATGGGCTGCGATCGGCGCCCCCCCTTCGCGCAGACCAAGATGACCCGAGCCGGCGTGCTCGGGTCCGGTGCCAAGGTTGGCGACCCAATGGGGCTTAAAGGTCAGCACCACAAAGAGTGCCGCCAGCGCCAGTGTGGTGGCCTGAGCGAAGATGAGCCAGATGCGACGTGCCATGGGCGGATTATGGCTGGAACTGACCCCCTCGGCTGGCTTAGAATGATGGTTTGCCCTAACCGTGATTCCCTAAAGGCGTTTTATGTCTCAGTCCAATCAAGAACTCAGCTTCTCCCCCCCCAGTCAAGACGAAAATTCAGACCGCCGGACCTGGTTAATTGCCTGCGGCGCGGCGGGTGGCGTAGCGGCAGTGGCAACCGCGGTGCCCATGCTCACCTCGATGGCCCCCTCGGAGCGCGCCCGTTCGGCCGGCGCCCCCGTGGAAGTGGACATCACCGACATTCCGATGGGCGGCGTGAAAACGGTCGAATGGCGCGGAAAGCCCGTGTGGATTGTTCGCCGCACGCCCGAGATGCTGGCCAGCCTTGAAAAAGTGGAAACCCAGCTGGCCGATCCGAGGTCCGAGCGCACCGCGTTCCCGG
>JBMSML010000061.1:0-9009 GCA_049421125.1 Burkholderiaceae bacterium | reverse complement strand
AAGCCGGTGGCAAGAAGCGTGCTGCTAAGAAAGGTGCCAAGAAGGCCGCTAAGAAGCCTGCGAAGAAGGCCGCTAAGAAAGCCGGTGGCAAGAAGCGTAAGGCAGGCAAGAAGCGCGCGAAGAAAGCCGCTGCTGCTCCTGCTGCCGCGGCAACGCTCTCGAGCACCTGGCCTTTCCCGACGGGTAGCCGTCCTTAAGCCGTTCAGTCCGATCACTCGGATTGAGGTTGCTCTAAAAGTCCCGCTTCGGCGGGACTTTTTTATTTCTGCGGGCCCTTGGGGACGTCATGGATTGGCGTCTATCATTGCCGCATGACCATCCTTTGGTTAGCGATTAAAACCCTGGGCAGCCTGTTGGTGGTGGCCTGCGCCCTACGCGCCTATCTGCAGGTGGTTCGCTTGCACGCGCACAATCCGCTCAGCCGACTCACCTTTCAAATGACGGATTGGATCGTGCTGCCCATTCGGCGTTGGGTGCCGGGTTTTGGCGGGTTTGACTGGGCCAGCGCCCTGGCTGCCCTGCTGATGGCACTGATTCTGGCAGTCGCGTTTTATTTTTTGATGACCGCCAATCTGCTGACCGATGCCGCACCCGTGGCCAAACCGGTGCGTCCGTTCGGATGGATTGCGGCCCTGGCCGCGTTGTGGGCCCTGCGCTGGTGCCTGCAGCTGGCCGTAGTGATCTTAATTGTGGGCGTGGTGATGTCCTGGCTCAGCCCCATGCATCCGTTAAAGCCGGTATTCGATCTACTGGCGCAGCCTATGCTGGCGCCTTTTCGTCGGCTGATGGGCCGCACGGGACGACCGGCATCACGGGTTTCGAGGGGCACGTCGGGTTTTGACCTCTCGCCGATCGGCGCTTTCCTTGTGCTTCAGATCATGGCCGCTATAGCGGCTGAACTTGAAATGGGCGTGATGCGGCACTTATTTTGATACTCGGGTCACACCACCACCGCTGACCACCCGAACACGGTCACCCGGTTTCACATCCAGGTCGGACTCTTGCACGATCACACGGACATCCCCGTTATCGTATTTCACGGTGATTTCCAGACCTTCACGCTGATTTGCACGCTCCTCAATGGCTTGTCCGGCCACGGTACCGGCGATGGCGCCCAGCACCGCCCCGATGCTGGACTCCCGTTTGCCGCTGCTGACGCCGCTGCCGGCAATGCCGCCGACCACGGCGCCACCCATGGCACCAATGCCCTTGCTGTCCCGCTGAATGGTGACCGAGCGCACCGCCTCTACCGTCGCCCACCGCACGGTTTGTTCGCGCTGTGCGTCGGAGCTGCGATAGACCGACGACGAACTGCTTTGGGTCGCGCAACCGGAGATCACCAGGGGGAAAACCAGTGCTGCACCGATCAGACGGTATAAAGAAGTGCGCATGACAAAACCCTTTCCGTTTTACTTTAATAACGCACGAGCGAGCGTCTCGGCGCTATCCGGGTACAACATTTTGAGATGGGCGAGAACCTGTGCCGGCACCACGGAATGGTTTTGGCCACCGCGATGGGTGACTTTGATGGCGCCCATGAGATTGCCAAGTCGTGCGCTGTCCAGCAGCGAAGCACCGTGGGCCAGCCCAAACAGCAGCCCGCCGCGAAACGCATCGCCGCAGCCGGTTGGGTCCACGGCCCGCTGCCCCAGTACCTGTTCCACGTCAATGCCTTGGACCCGAAGGCAACGAGATTGTTCCACCAGATCCACGCCCTCCGCGCCACGTGTCACGATGAGTCCACCGGGCACGCGGTGGGCTAACGCCTGCAAGTCGACGCCGAGTTTCTCGGCCAGCATGTGGCCTTCGTAATCGTTGACCGCAATCCAGGTGGCGGTGCGGGTGAATTGATCGAGCTCCTCGGCATTAAAAATGGGCATGGCCTGACCAGGATCAAACAGATAGGGCACACCCCGCTCGTAAAATTCCCGCGCATGGCGGACCATGGCCTCTTTGCCGTTGGGGGAGACGATGCCCAGAGACACGGGCCCTGGTGGCAGCCCCACTTCGCCGGCACGATTCATGGCGCCAGGATGGAAGGCCGTGATCTGATTGTCGTCCAAGTCGGTGGTGATGAATGCCTGGGCGCTGTAACAGTCTTCTGCACGCAACACTTGGTCGGTATTGATTCCGATTCCACGCAGTCGATTCAGATAGCCTTCTCCGTCTTTTCCGACGGCCCCCAGCAGACCGCAGCCTTGTCCCAGGCCGCGCAGTGTGTAGGCAATGTTGGCGGCGCAACCGCCGAATTCCTGCCGCATATGGGGGGCCAGAAATGCCACGTTCAGCATGTGGGTCTGATCGGGAAGGATATGGTCTTTGAAGCGGCCTTCGAAGACCATGATGGTGTCAAAAGCAATCGAACCACTGATGTGTACCGTCATGATGCGCTCTTAATAATAAAAAGTTTTATGGACGATCATAGCGGCCCAGGCCCAGGGTTCCAATGCAGACCCAGCCATCGCGTTCGGCGAGCACGCGTAACCCAGTAAGATGATGGGTGAAGGGTTCGTAGGCCGTGATGATCTCGTCGGCCTGTCGGGCCAGAATTCCCGACAGCAGCAGCGCTCCGTGGGCACGGGTGAATCGGGTGAGTGCCGGGGCCAGGACCTTCAGTGGTTGGGCCAGAATATTGGCCATCACCAGATCAAAGGGTCCGCTCAGATCGGCATCGGCATGATGCGTTTGAATCGCAACCTGATTGTCCGCGGCATTGCGGCGCGCGGTGTCCACCGCGATCGGGTCAATATCGACGGCGGTGACATCACCCATCCCAAGTTTTGCTGCGGCAATGGCCAATATGCCAGACCCACATCCCATGTCCAGTGCACGTGCCTGGGCCAAGGACGGTGCAGTCCAGGTGCTCGAGACGGTGAGCAGTGACTCCAGGCAGAGTTGCGTGGTGGCGTGGCTGCCGGTGCCAAAGGCCATGCCCGGATCCAGACGAATCACAACGCCATGGCCATGAAACGTGTCCGGTGGCTCGACCCAATGCGGGCCCACCCATAGTTTCTGCCCGATCACGAACGGCGCAAATTGCCGCTGGGTCTCAGATACCCAATCCTTCTCGGTGATGGTCCGGTACTCCATTGAAGCGGAGGCCGCCTCTGGGTCGTGGGCCTGGAAACGCGACCAGAATCCCTCCGGATCGGTGGCCGTGTCCAGTAGCACGCGCACGCAGGAACTCGGCCAGGCATGCAGATCGGTCGACATGCCCGGTTCGCCAAAAATAGGATGCTCGTGTTCGGAGTCGGCCTGCGCGTCTTCGACGGTCACTGAGAGGGCGCCGAGTGCCATCAGACGATCCGAGACGGCATCGGCGTCTCCGGAGCGCAGCGCAAAGATCAGTTCGACCACTGCGGTGATCAGCGATCGCGCTCGCGTGCGGCGAGCATGTGCTCCAGATAGTGGATGGAGGTGCCTCCATCCACGAAGTGGGTATCGCGCATCAGTTCCCGATGCAGGGGCACATTGGTCTGAATGCCCTCGACCACGGTTTCCGATAGTGCGATCTGCATCCGGGCAATGGCCTGGGCGCGGGTATCGCCGTAGACGATCAGTTTGGCAATCATGGAGTCGTAGTGGGGCGGCACCACGTAACCGCTGTAGGCATGGGAATCCACCCGCACGCCGGGCCCGCCCGGGGCATGCCAGGTCTGAATTCGACCGGGGGACGGGGTGAACTTATAGGGGTCCTCGGCGTTGATGCGGCACTCAATGGCGTGGCCCTTAAAGGAAATGTCTTTTTGCTTAAACCGCAGGCGCTGGCCACTGGCCACGCGAATCTGCTCCTGCACGATATCGATGCCGGTGATGAGTTCGGTCACGGGATGCTCCACCTGTACGCGGGTATTCATCTCGATGAAATAGAACTCGTTGTTCTCGAACAGAAACTCGATCGTGCCGGCTCCGCGATAGCCAATCCGCTTACAGGCCTCGGCGCAGCGGTCCCCGGTCTTGTCACGCAAACGGGCGGTGAGCTTAGGCGCGGGCGCTTCCTCGATCACCTTCTGGTGTCGTCGCTGCATGGAACAGTCCCGCTCCCCAAGGTGCACCACGTTGCCAAAATGATCGGCCAGGATTTGAATCTCGATGTGCCGAGGGTTCTCCAGGAATTTCTCCATGTAGACCTCGGGATTGTTGAATGCCGCGGCAGCCTCGGCTTTTGTGGTCTGCACGGCATTGATCAGGGCGGCCTCGGTGTGCACCACGCGCATGCCGCGGCCACCACCTCCTCCTGCGGCTTTAATAATCACCGGGTAACCGATGCTGCGCGCGATTTTGACGATTTCTTTTGGGTCATCGGGCAGGGCGCCGTCGGATCCCGGCACGCAGGGCACGCCGGCGGCGATCATGGACCGCTTTGCGGCGACCTTATCACCCATCATGCGAATCACATCGGCCGTTGGGCCAATGAATTTAAATCCGCTGCGCTCCACCCGCTCCGCAAAGTCCGCGTTCTCCGATAAAAACCCATAACCCGGATGGATGGCCTCGGCGTCGGTGACCTCGGCCGCCGCAATGATGGCCGGCACATTGAGATAACTCTGACGGGAAGGGGCTGGCCCAATACAGACCGACTCTTCGGCGAGCTTCACATACTTGGCATCCGTATCGGCCTCGGAGTGCACCACCACCGTTTTGATGCCGAGTTCCCGGCAGGCGCGTTGGATGCGCAGCGCGATTTCACCGCGATTGGCGATCAGGACCTTTTCAAAAAGCGCCATGGGGTCTCCGATTACGCCAGCACGAACAGTGGCTGACCAAACTCGACGGGCTGCCCGTTCTCGACCAGGATTTCTTTGATGGTGCCGGCCACGTCCGAGGGAATCTCGTTCATCAGTTTCATGGCCTCGATCACGCACAGGGTCTGACCTTCGGTGACGGTTGCGCCCACCGCCACAAAGGGATCTGCCCCGGGGGCGGATGACCGATAGAAGGTGCCCACCATCGGCGACTTGACCACTTTGCCTTCGGCGACGGGCGCCGCTGCAGCCGCGGCGACGGGCGCGGACTCCATGGCCGGACTTGCGGCGGTCATCGGGGTCGTCGTCGGCGCAGCATACACATGGCTCACGTGGGAGGTTTGTGGCGCGCTGCCGGACTTCACGATCCGGACTTTGTCCGCACCTTCGGTGATCTCCAGTTCTGCAATGCCAGACTCGGCCACCAGATCAATCAGGGTTTTAAGTTTGCGTAGGTCCATAGTGGAGCGTTCCTTTTTGCTGTGTTCAGGCACGGGCAGTCCCGTCCAGTGTCTTGGCCGCAAAGCGCAGGGCAGCCTGGTAACCGTCGGGGCCCAGTCCGCAGATCACGGCCTCGGCGAGGTCTGAGAAATAAGAATGGTGACGGAAGGGTTCACGGCGATGCACGTTTGAGAGATGCACCTCCACAAACGGAATGGCAACCGCGGCCAGCGCATCACGCAGTGCAACACTGGTGTGGGTAAAGGCGGCCGGATTCATGATGATGAAGTTCACGGACTGCGCGGGGGCCTGGTGGATGCGCTCAATCAGGTCGCCCTCGTGATTGGTTTGCCAGCATGCAACGCGCACCCCGAGCGAGGCGGCCGTATCGGTCAACTGCTGATTAATCTGATCAAGCGTGACGGTGCCGTAAATACCGGGCTCGCGTACGCCCAAACGATTCAAATTAGGACCATGTAGTACCCAAATCAGCGAAGATAACGACATGAAGCCGGCTCCATCGGGGATCAATGGCCCAATTCTAACGTACTTCGGCTATCCAGGCTTTGAGCTCTTCTTCTCGTATTCTGCCGGCTTTTTTCTTTAAAACACTCCCTTTTTCGTCAATCAGCACTGTATACGGGAGTGCATCAATCGCATTCCCGAGTTTTTTCGCCAATTCGGTGCCCGACCCACCGGTGACCAACAGGGGGTAGCTAAAGCGGTGTTGAGCAGTAAATGCTCGGACGTTAGAAGGTGAATCTACGGCCAAACCTATTATTTTGATGTCGTTTGGCGACATTTCGGCATGAATTCGTGAAAGTTCCGGCATTTCATCGACACATGGCGGGCACCAGGTCGCCCAGAAATTCACCACCGTCAGCCGGCCGCGCACGGTGGATAAGGGTACCGGAATGCCTTGGGCATCGGGAAAGCTCAGCGCGAACACCCAGGAGGCGGGCGCCACGACGGTACTGGGTTTGAGGCGCCAGACGCCGACCGCCACGCCGATGATGGCGGCAATCACACTGATGGCCAGTAAAAGGGATAAGCGTTGGCGGTTCATAGAAGGTGTGCTTAGACGCGGTGCGTTACCGCATGCGGTGGTGGACGTGGAATTATCCGTTGGTTTCCGTGATGCATTGTTGTAGTGCCGGGATGTCCAGTCGTTCGTTGTGGCCTTTCGCGGCCGCGCGATGAAGGCCGCGCGCCTCGCGTTCCGAATACACGGCGATCACGGCCAGCTCGCCCTGCCACCGCAGGGCCAGGGCCTCGACATCCGCGCGGCCCGCCCGGACATTGGGCAGAAATGCAGCCTCATGGGCAATATGGTGATCGATCAGGAACATGCCCAAGGCCTTGGCGTTATCGGTGTAACAGTGGAGATGGATATCACTCTGTTCCCCGGCCGTGCCGTTGGCAATGGCCCCCACGACCACCGGCTGAAAATCAATGATCAGCTGCATGAGCGCCAAGGCTTTCTTGCGTAACGCCAGCAAGCGTTGCGGCTGTGACGCGTGTTGATACAGGGCTTGATAATCCCGCAGGGCCTCGTGAATTTCTTCGTTGCTGGGCAGGGTTTCTTTGGCGATGCGTGCCCCCCGCCCGCCGGTGATGCGTTCATAGGCCTTGCGTTTGGCACTGGCGTAATCGAGCCCGTCTTCGGCGATCAATGCCGCTGCCGCCGAGGCGATCTCTTCCCGGAGGGTGGGCATGCGCACGATGGCCGTTGGCGCCTCGGTCTGGTCATCCCGCATACGATCCCATCGCTACAATCCGTCCATGCATCTTCACATTATCGGCATCTGCGGCACGTTCATGGGCGGATTGGCCCAATTGGCGTGCGCCCGGGGTTTCCGGGTCACCGGCTGCGATGCCAATGTCTACCCTCCAATGAGCACGCAGCTCGAGCAGGCCGGCATCGGTCTGATCGAGGGGTTTGATCAGGATCAGCTCGGGTTAAAGCCCGATGTCTGGGTGGTGGGCAATGTCGCTACGCGCGGCATGCCCTTGGTGGAGGCCTTGTTGAATTCCGGCGCGCGGCTCATGTCCGGTCCGCAGTGGCTGGCCGAGCACGTGCTGAGCCAGTATCGTGTGCTCGCGGTCTCGGGCACGCATGGCAAGACCACTACGAGTTCTATTCTGGCCTGGCTGTTGGAAGAGGCGGGAATGTCGCCATCGTTTTTGATTGGTGGTGTACCGCAGAATTTCGGGGTGTCGGCCCGACTCGTATCCCATCGTGCGCGCCATGTGAATCCGAATGGCGTTATGGAAGCGGACCCGGGATCGGCACCCGATACACGGCCGCCTTTTGTGATCGAGGCCGATGAATACGACACGGCGTTTTTCGATAAGCGCAGTAAGTTCCTGCATTACCGGGCCGAGGTGGCGGTGTTTAACAATCTGGAGTTTGATCACGCCGATATATTTTCGGATCTGGCGGCGATTGAAACCCAGTTTCATCATTGGGTGCGCACGTTGCCGTCGCGAGGCCATCTCGTGGTGAACGCCAGTGATGAGGCCGTGGCGCGGGTGATGGCGCGTAAGACCTATACCCCGCTGACCTACATTCACAGTCCCGCCGGCTGGGCGATTGCACCGCTCGCTTCGACGGGCCCATCGGCAAGCGCGCAGGATGTGTTCGATGTTCTCTATCGTGGCCGTGTCGCGGGGAGAGTGGAGTCACCCCTGACGGGGCATCACAATCGCAGCAATACGCTGGCCGCCATCGCGGCAGCGGTGGCGGTCGGTGTGCCGGTCAACACGGCCTGTGACGCGATGTCCCGATTCGCCGGAGTGAAACGTCGGCTGCAGTCCCGTGGTGAGGTGGGTGGTGTGACCGTGTGGGATGATTTTGCCCATCACCCCACGGCCATCGCGACCACGATCGCGGGCCGTCGGGATCAGCGAGCCCGACAAGGCGATCGCGGGCGTCTGCTCGCCGTGATTGAGCCGCGCTCTAACACCATGAAGCTAGGGATCATGGCCTCCCGGTTGGCCGACAGTCTGCGTGCGGCCGATAAGACCTTTGCCTACGCCGGCGGTATTGACTGGGATTTAACCGGCGCGTTGCGATCGCTGGGCCCGTCGGCGCAGGTCCACACGTCGATCGACGAGTTGGTGGCGGCCATTGTTGCCGAGGCTAGACCGGGTGACGATGTCTTGGTGATGAGCAACGGTGGGTTTGGTGGGCTTCATGACAAATTGTTAGCGGCCCTTCGGGGCCGTGCCCCCGGCGGCCAGAACGGATGACCACATGCGTGCTCTTTGAGGAAGACGGCGGCTTTAAGGTCGCCCATCTTTTTTCAGAGGCCGATACGACGGTGCAGGTGGAGATGCCCACCGGCAAACGCGTGAAGATTAAACGCGCTGCGGTGTTACTCACGTTCACACAGCCGGCACGCGACCTCCTGCTGCCTGCGGCCACGCAGATTGCGGAGCAACTCGATGCCCAGTTTCTTTGGGAGGTGGCCCCCGAGGAAGAGTTTGAATTTCAGGGCTTCGCCAAAGAAGTCTTTTCGGATGAGCCCTCGGCGCAAGAGCGCGCGGGACTGCTGCTGGCGCTTCATCAGGCGCCGATGTATTTCTATCGCAAAGGGAAGGGCCGCTATCGACGCGCCCCCGAAGAGGCCTTGAAATCGGCCTTGGCCGGTGCGGAACGCAAACGACTCGCGGCGCAAGCACAGGCCGCCTTGCACGATACGCTCGTCGCGGGCGAGCTGCCCGATGAGATCCGGGCCAATGCCGTGCAACTGGTGATCAAACCCGACAAACAATCGATTGCCTTTAAGGCGCTGGAGTCGGCCGCGCCCGCCTTGCAATT
>JBMSML010000060.1:0-9150 GCA_049421125.1 Burkholderiaceae bacterium | reverse complement strand
GTACTGCGTTCGGGACGCAGGAGTCGGAGGTTCGAATCCTCTCACCCCGACCAGATAAAAGGGCGATTGGATTGAATCAGCTGCCGCTCTGGACCCACTTTATTGCCATCATTGTTCTGCTGCTGATCTCGGGCTTTTTCTCGATTTCTGAGACCAGCATGATGGCGGTCAATCGATACCGTCTGCGGCACCTCGCCCAACAGGGCAAGGGCGGCGCCAAACGCGTGCTCGACTTACTCCATCAAACCGACCGTCTGCTGGCCACGATTTTGCTGGGCAATAACGTGGTGAATTCCGCATTAACCGCCTTGGTCACGGCGTTGGCCATTCAGTCCTTTGGTAACAATGACACCGTGCTGGCCACCGCAACCGGTACCGTGGCCTTCGCCATCATCGTATTTGCAGAAATCACGCCCAAGATCGTGGGGGCTAGCCGTCCCGAACCGATCGCCATGGCCACCAGCCTGGTACTGGCACCCTTGGTGCGCTTTGGTTATCCATTGGTGGTGGTGGTCAACAGCGTGGTGTCCGGTCTTCTGCGGGTGCTGGGTCTGAAGAAATTAACCGAGACCCCGTCCGGCAATCAGGCCATGTCCCCGCAAGAACTGCGAACGGCGATTCTGGAATCCACCCGCATGATCCCCGCCAAGCACCGCTCCATCATGCTCAACTTATTTGATATCGAGGACCTCACCGTCGACGATGTCATGATCCCCCGCAGCCGTATTGAAGCTCTCGATCTCGAGTCCGATCCACAGGCGCTCATCGACCAGCTCTCGACCTGTTTTCATAACAAGCTGCCCGTATTTGAAGGAGATCTCCACAACATCATTGGAATTCTTCATGTCCGCAAAGCCCTCGCGCTCGTATCGCGCGAAGTGCTGAGCCAGGAGGCCATCCGTGAGCACCTGATTGAGCCCTACTTTGTGCCCAGCGGCACACCGCTGTTCACTCAGATGCAATACTTTCAAGAAAATAAACAACGTATCGCCCTGGTGGTGGACGAATACGGTGAAATCGAAGGGCTGGTCACCTTGGAAGATATTGTTGAGGAGCTCGTAGGCGAGTTCACGACCCATGCACCGGGCGCAGCACCGAGCGGGCTGACATGGGATCACGATGGCAGTGTGATCGTCGATGGCACATCACCGGTGCGCGAGTTGAATCGACGGCTAGGCATCGCACTGCCCATTGACGGTGCCCGTACGCTGAACGGGTTGCTCTTGGAAACGCTGCAAGAACTTCCAGACGCCCATGTGTCCGTCAAAATCAGCGATGTGCCGATGGAAATTCTGCAGACTCAGGGCCGTCTGATCCGACGCGTGCGCCTGATGCGTCCAACCCTGCAATCGGAATAGCCTCCGGTGGCCTGGCAGGCGGCGCTCCTTGTCGGCACCAGCGCGGTGAGTCTGCCGTTATGGTGCCAATGGGGCGCACGCGACATCGTCCGATGGATTGGCCCAGAGGCAGCCCACACCTTGCGACGCGTGCCATCCAACGCCTGGTGGGTGACCATCGCGGCCAGCATCGCCATCGCCGGCCTCACACCCGATCGCGTGCACGATGCACCGTGGGCCATCATGACCGGCATGCTGCTCTCCCTCGTCGTGACGCTGGCCCGAATTGACCTGGCCTGTCGGCTCTTGCCCGATGCGCTCACCATTGTGTTGATGACGCTCGGTCTACTGGCGACGGTCATTCTCGACCATATCGATGTGATGGACAGTCTCATCGGTGGGCTGACCGGCTATGCGGGACTGTGGTGCCTGCGCTGGGCCGCCCAACGCTGGCGCGCTCATGAAGGCCTTGGACGCGGGGATCTATTCATGGCCGCCGGTATGGGGACCTGGCTAGGATGGCAGATACTACCGGTGGCACTGTTGATCGCGAGTACCTCGGCCCTGATTGCAACGATGCTGTTACGCGGCACGACGCGGACGCCAACATCTGCCGAACATTCGGATGCCATCGGCACCGGTTGGTGGCATCAGGAAATCCCCTTTGGACCCGCTCTGGGCGTTGGACTGTGCCTGGCGTGGTGGCATCTTGGCTAAACGCATCGTCATTCTGACCGGCGGCATTGGATCCGGGAAAAGTCTTGCCGCCGAACTCTTTGCAACGCTCGGAGTATCGGTGGTGGATGCCGACGATCTCTCCCACCGGCTGTCCGGCCCGGGCGGTGCCGCCATCCCGGAGATCCGCGCGGCGTTTGGCCCAGAGGTCATCACCGCGGATGGCGGCATGGATCGAACGGCGATGCGTGAACGCGTATTCCATCATCCGGCCGATCGGCAACGGCTTGAACGCATCTTGCACCCCAAAATCCAGGCCCTTGCCGCTGCGGAACTGGCCCGAACGTCCGGGCCATACTCCCTTTATGTGGGGCCCCTGTGGACAGAACCACGCGCGGACAACCCGTCGTCCATCACCCCCCATGCCGTGATCGTGGTCGACTGTCCCGAGAGCGTTCAACTGGAGCGGGTGATGCAACGCGGTCCACTGCGTCGAGAACAGGTCCAGGCCATCATGGCCGCGCAGGCCTCACGCCAGCAGCGACGGGCCATTGCCGATCACGTGTTGACCAACACCGGTCCCATCGATGAACTCGCCCGACAGGTGCGATCCCTGCATGGACGCTTAATTCAGCCATAATTGCGAGATGAGTGATCCGACCACGACCGCCAAGGCTGCCCCCCCGGGCTGGATGACCTTTGAGTTTCCCTGTAACGAGCGCATTCGATCGCTGCTTCGCATTGAAAGCCTGGCCAAGCGCTGTCATGAATTCACCCACCAGACCTCGGCCGCGGCCCATGTCGCCGCCTTGTGGTCCGTGTTCGAACTCTTTGATCTTGTCGGTGGCCGGGGCGATATCAAGTCCGAACTGCTGCAAGAGCTCGAACGTCAGCGCGGACGGTTAAATCAGTTCGCGGGAAAGCCAGGAGTCTCCAACGAGGCGCTCGAGGAACTTCTGAATCGGATCGCGCAGATCTTTAATGACCTCTCAGCCGCTCAGACGCGTCTTGGGCAGCACATTGCAGAACATGAATGGCTGCAGCTCGTCAAAGGGCGCTTCGGAATACCCGGGGGGATCTGCGAATTTGATGTGCCATCGCTGCATGTCTGGCTTCATCGTTCAACGGATGTACGGCAGGCGATGCTCCACGCGTGGCTGGGCACACTGCAACCGGTGTTCGATGGCGTGGATGTTGTGCTGCGATTATTACGCGAGGGCACCCAACCCGACTCCTACCTGGCCACGCACGGCTATTTCGAGTTATCGATGGACGGCCGACAGATCCAGATTATTCGCGTAGCGGTGCCCAAACAACCGGAAGTTGTGGCGGAAATCAGCGCGAATAAATATGTGGTGTCGGTGCGCTTTCGACAGCCGGATTCCTCGATGCACCTGAAGGCCATCGAGCAGGACATTCCTTTCCAGCTCACCTTGTGTAATTTCTAACGGTCCGATCACGTCGGCCGGAGTGCGGGTCCCGTGCGGGCGGTCGACTCAATGCGCTCCAATAACGGGACGCTGGCGGGCAGCACCGGATAGGGCCAGGCCTCACCCGGACGCACCCAGATGAGCTGTTGACGCTCCAGTGGTTGCGGATTGCCTTGCCATGACGTCACCCAATAAAAATGAAGATCGACACTGGCATGCGCGTAATCGTGCGACACCGTCCAGGCCGGGTGATGCGTGGTGACCACGACACCAATCTCCTCCTGAAGCTCACGCTGCAGGGCCTGTGCAGCCGTCTCATGGGACTCCACTTTGCCCCCCGGAAACTCCCAGTAACCCTCATAGACTTTTCGATACGGACGTGAAGTCATCAGCACAGCACCGTCATCTCGACGTATCAATCCCACCACGACAGCGACACGCGCTGCGCTGGTGCTCAATGCCGTCCTGCCCAGTCCCGGGCGAAATGCAGGGCGACACGCCCTGAACGTGATCCGCGCTCCAGCGCCCACTGCAGTGCCGGCTGTCGTGCCGCCTCTTGACTGGCGGAATTACAACCAAATTCCGTGAGCCAATGGGTCACAATGTCCAGGTAATTCTGCTGACTAAAACTGTAAAACGATACCCACAAACCAAAACGCTCGGAGAGTGAGACTTTTTCTTCGACACTCTCACCGGGGTGGATCTCACCATTGGCCTCGTAGCGGGTTTCCAGGTTCTCCCGCATATGCTCGGGCATCAGATGCCGACGGTTTGACGTGGCATACACCAATAGATTCTCGGACTGGGCGGCCACGGATCCGTCCAACACCGTTTTCAACGCCTTATAGCCGGCGTCACCCGTCTCAAACGACAGATCATCGCAAAACACAATGAATCGGTATGGCTGATGGGCGACCGCCTCCACAATGCGCGCCAGATCCAAGAGATCTTGTTTGTCGACCTCGATTAATCGCAGTCCTTGATCGGCGAATTCCGTCAGGCAGGCTCTTACCAACGACGACTTGCCCGTGCCGCGGGCTCCTGTCATCAGCACATTATTAGCGGGTTTTTTCGCAAGAAATTGGTGTGTGTTCTCTTCGACGAGCTGACGTTGGCGCTCGATATGCTGAAGATCTGAAAAACGAATCGCCGCAAAATGCCGCACCGGTTCTAAGTACGACACGTGTCCCAATAGGGTCGACCGCCGCACCCATCGGAAGGCGTGGGTGGTCATGAAATCCGGCGCCGGGGGAATCGCCGGCAGGTAAGCGTTAAGCTTGGCCAAGAGTTCGTTCATGATCGGTAGTCCGCATTGATCGATACATACTCGTGCGACAAGTCGCAGGTGTACACCGTGGCCTGTGCCTCTCCGCGCATCAAGGCCACGGTCACCGTGATCTCGGGTTGCTGCATCACCCGTTGTCCGTCCGCCTCGGTATAGGCGCCGGCCCGTCCACCATGTTCCGCCACCAAGACATCATCGAGAAACACCCGAATGGGTGCCACCTCCAAACCGGGCACACCACTGTAGCCAATGGCGGCGAGAATGCGCCCAAGATTGGGATCGCTGGCGAAGAATGCGGTTTTCACCAGGGGGGAGTGGGCAATGGCGTAGGCGACCTGTCGTGCTTCATCGCGGGACCGCGCCTGGGTCACGCGCACCGTGATGAATTTGGTCGCCCCCTCCCCGTCCCGAACGATCGCCTGGGCAAGCCTGCGGCTGACATCGATCAATGCATGACGGAAAACGGGCCAATCCTGCGCGCGCTCCGAATCGAAAACGGCGCCGCTTTGACCCGTCGCAGCGACCACAAAGGAGTCATTGGTGGACGTGTCACCATCAATCGTAATGGCGTTAAAGGACTCGTCGGCGGCCTCTTTCACCAAGGCCGACAGAAGTTCCGGAGATACGGCCGCATCCGTGGCCACATAGCCGAGCATCGTGGCCATGTTGGGACGAATCATGCCCGCCCCTTTTGAAATTCCGGTCACGGTGACGGCCTTTCCCTGCACGCGCACTTGCACAGAAGCGGCCTTCGGCTGGGTGTCGGTCGTCATGATGGCCTGTGCCGCATCAAGCCAGTTGGCGTGGCCAAGCCCCGCACAGGCCTGATCGATGCCCACACGTAATTTATCCATCGGAAGATGTTCAAGAATCACTCCGGTGGAAAACGGGAGGACCTGATCGGATGCGATCTGGAGTCTAGCGGACACATGGGCGCAGGTATCGTTGGCATTCTGCAGGCCCAATGCCCCGGTTCCCGCATTGGCGCAGCCCGTATTAACCACCCAGGCACGAATCCCGGGCGTGGTCACCGTGCGTGCAAGATGGGCCTTGCACACTTGCACGGGCGCTGCGCAGAACGCATTCTGCGTGAAGACACCGGCCACCGTGCTGCCCGTGGCCAATGACACCACCAGGACATCTTTGCGGCCACCTTTGCGAATGCCCGCACTGGCCACCCCCAAGGACACCCCTGCCACCGGATGCAGATCAGAAGACTGAGGAACAGGGAGATTAACCGGCATCGCTGATCATCGAGTGCGCACCATCATCCGGCAGCGGTTCAGGCCAGTCGGCCATGACACTGCTTGTATTTCTTGCCGGAGCCGCACGGACAAGGATCATTACGGCCCACTTTGGGTTCGCTGCGGCGGACCTGCTCCACGCTCACTGGCCCCGAGGACTCGGGACCGTCCGCAATCGGTTGCTGGGCCGCCAAGGCCAGGGCCTCGGGGTCCTCACCGGACAGGGCCGCCTGGGCATCGAAATCCGGTTTTTGATACTGCACATCGGCTAGCCGGGGGGGCTCGGGCGTGGCCTGCGCCACCTGCTCTGCAGTCTGAACCTCTACGCCCAACAGCACCTGCGTCACATCGTGACGAATCTTATCCAGGGTCTGTTCGAACAAAGCAAAGGCTTCCCGCTTGTATTCCTGTTTTGGATTTTTCTGGGCATACCCGCGCAAGTGGATGCCCTGCCGCAAATGATCCAGTGCGGCCAGATGCTCACGCCAGGTCGTGTCCATGGCCTGCAGCAATACCGAACGCTCAAAGCCATTGAACGCGTCACGACCCACCGGATCGACCTTCATGCGATAAGCCTCATCGGCAGACGTCACCACGAATTGGGCGATGTCCTCATCATCGATGTCGTCTTTGCGTTGGGCAAACGTGACGACATCGAGCGGCAGACGCCATTCCTCTTTCAGCGCCCGGGACAATCCTTCGAGATCCCATTGCTCCTCCACGCTTTCCGCCGGAACATGGGCCCGTGTCACCTCGTTCATCATGCCCTGCCGAAGGCTGCCCACCAGCCCGGAGAGATCCTCGCTTTCGAGAATTTCATTGCGTTGACTGTAAATGATCTTGCGCTGCTCGTTGGCGACATCATCGTATTCAAGAAGCTGCTTACGCATATCGAAGTTTCGGTTCTCCACCTTGCGCTGCGCCGACTCAATCGACCGAGACACCATCCCTGCCTCGATCGGTTCACCGCGCGGCACCCCCAATCGGGCCATGATGGACTTCATACGATCACCTGCAAAAATCCTGAGCAGCGGATCATCCATCGAGAGGTAAAAACGGGATGAGCCAGGATCGCCCTGCCGTCCCGCGCGACCACGCAACTGATTGTCGATACGACGGGACTCATGCCGCTCCGTGCCGACAATGTGCAGTCCACCCGATGCAATCACCTGATCGTGCAAGGCCTGCCACTCGCTCTTGAGCTGGGCACTGCGTGCCACGACCTCGGACTCCGACCGCTGGGCGTTGGCGATGAGCGCGTCGATCTGCTTTTCCACATTGCCGCCCAATACGATGTCCGTGCCACGACCCGCCATATTGGTCGCAATGGTGATCATCCCCGGCCGTCCCGCCTGGGCCACGATCTCCGCCTCGCGCTGATGCTGTTTGGCATTGAGCACCTGATGGGCGAGCCCGGACTTGGTCAGCATGCCGGATAGAAGTTCCGAATTCTCAATGGAAGTGGTGCCCACTAAAATGGGCTGGCCGCGTTGATGACGCTCTTGAATGTCACGAAGAATGGCTTCGTATTTTTCTTCCACGGACTGGAAGATCTGATCTTGAAGATCAAGGCGCACCATGGGCCGGTGGGTTGGCACCACCACCGTCTCCAAGGCATAAATCTGCTGAAACTCATAGGCCTCGGTATCGGCGGTGCCCGTCATGCCCGATAGCTTTTCGTACATGCGAAAATAATTCTGAAACGTGATCGACGCCAAGGTCTGATTCTCGGCTTCGATCTCCACGGCCTCTTTCGCCTCGATCGCCTGATGCAACCCCTCGGACCACCGACGGCCCGGCATCAGTCGACCGGTGAACTCATCCACGATGACAATCTTGCCGTTCTGCACCACATAGTGCTGGTCTTTAAAAAACAAGGTCTGGGCGCGCAGTGCCGAGTTCAGATGATGCAACAACGAGATGTGCGCCGGATCATACAAACTGGCTCCTTCCGCCAACAGGCCCATCTCGGCCAGGATCTGCTCGGATTTTTCAAAACCGGCATCGGACATGAACACCTGACGGGACTTCTCATCGACCCAGTAATCACCGGGTGACTCTTCCGTGGCCTGGGGTTGCAAACGGGCCGGCACCGCGTTCAGCACATGATAGAGATCCGTCTGATCATCGGCATGACCGGAGATAATCAGCGGCGTGCGGGCCTCGTCAATCAGAATGGAATCCACTTCATCGACAATGGCAAACCCAAGACCACGCTGCACACGATTGGCCTTGTCGGTCACCATGTTGTCCCGAAGATAATCGAAACCGTATTCGTTGTTCGTGCCGTAGGTGATGTCGGCCGCATAGGCCGTCTGTTTCTCAGCGTGCTCCAGAGTGGATAAGTTAATGCCCACGGAGAGGCCCAGAAACCGATACAGCTTGCCCATCCAGTTCGCGTCGCGCTCGGCCAGATAATCATTCACCGTCACGACATGCACACCCTTGCCGGTCAATGCATTCAAATAAGCCGGCAGGGTGGCCATCAGGGTCTTGCCCTCGCCCGTACGCATCTCGGCAATCTTGCCGTCATGGAGCACCATGCCACCGACCAATTGGACATCGAAGTGGCGCATGCCCAGCGCCCGTTTGCCCGCCTCGCGGCACACGGCAAACGCCTCATTAAGCAGGCTGTCCACCGGGGCGCCCCCGGCAAGACGGGACTTAAATTCCTGGGTTTTAGCGCACAGTGCCTCGTCGGATAAGGCCTGAATCTGGGGTTCCAGGGCATTGATGACGGCCACGCGTTGGCCGTAGGCTTTGACCAGCCGGTCATTGCGGCTGCCGAAGACTCTTTTAAGCAGATTGTCAATCATGGATGGAAGATTTTACCATTCGGTATGGACACCAACCCTCTTCAACATATTACGAGAGGCCTCTCCCGGGCCAATGATTGGGCGGTGCTGGATCACGCATGGCAAGAGTCCGAAGGCCTGCACGCCGCCCTTCGGGGCCTGGTGTCCGTATCGTTGTTGGCCCATGTGGTCCAGGTCCGCCGAGAGGATCCGCCAAAGGGAATTCGTGGCAGTCAGTTAACCGTCGTTGCACACAACACGGCGATCGCTGCAAAGCTGCGACTCGCCCTTGCGGATTCGATACCACGCCTTCAGGCCACGGGCTGGGGCATTCAACACATTCGCGTGGTGGCACAACGCATTCAAGACATCACCCCAGTCGCG
>JBMSML010000059.1:0-9264 GCA_049421125.1 Burkholderiaceae bacterium | reverse complement strand
TCTCGCCACGGCCATCTTCCAAGGCCTCGATGGCAACCGACACAAAGTCGCCTTCTTTAACATCGACCTGGCCCTGGTCGTTAAAAAATTCTTCGAGGGGGATAAAACTTTCGGACTTTAAGCCCGCATTCACGACCACATGGTTCTGGTCGACCCGCAGGACTTCTGCGGTAATCACCTCGCCGGCACGCATCTCCTGGCGGGCGATGGATTCTGCAAACATGGCAGCAAAGGAATCGGGGGCAGCGTTCTTAGCGATCTCGCTTAATTGGTTGAGTTGTTGGGACATTAATAAAAAAGTTTCCGACAAAAAGTCATAAAGCACGCCGTTGGCGGGATGGCCGGTTCAGGGCGACCCCGTTCACAGCGGAGTTAACAAAAGTGCGGACTAGGTCAGTTGGCCGGACTCACGAACGGAGACCCGATGCCACTCATTCACCACCGCCTGCACCACCTGGTCAATCGAGAGGTTGGTGGAATCAATCTCCAACGCTCCTGTTGCCGGTTTCAAGGGTGCGACCGCTCGGGAGCGATCCCGGGCATCCCGCGCCTCCAAATCGGCGGAAAGGTCTGCAAGATTAGCAGAAAAACCCTTATCAATCAATTGCTTATAGCGTCTCTCCGCGCGTGCCCGGGCGCTGGCAGTCAAAAATATCTTTAAGCGGGCGTTGGGAAAGACCACCGTGCCCATGTCCCGGCCGTCGGCCACCAGGCCCGGCATCCGGGCAAACTCGCGCTGGCGCAACATCAAGGCCCGCCGAACCGCCGGAAACACCGCGATCTTGGAGGCCAGCAGTCCGACCTCTTCGGCGCGAATGGCGTGGCTGATGTTCACGCCGTCGAGCAGAATGGTCTGACCCAGAAACTCCAGTTCCATATCCGTTGCGATGGAAGCGAGCGCTTGCTCATCTGATTCGGAAATCTCATTTTGCATCGCTGCCAAGGCCGTGATCCGATACAGCGCCCCGCTGTCCAGATAACCAAAACCCAGTTCCATGGCCACCTGGCTGGCAATAGTGCCCTTGCCGGACGCGGTAGGGCCGTCAATGGCCAGCACCGGTACGGCGCCCGAACACAGGTCAGAGAACACTTCGAAAAAGTCCGGGAATGTCTTGGCCACGCAGCCGGGATTCTGGATGCGCACCGTAGCGTTGCCAAAGCTGGCCAGGGAAAAACACATCGCCACCCGATGGTCCTCATAGGTCTCGATGCGCGCCGGGGTCATGTGTGCCGCCGGATGAATCCGAATCCAGTCGTCCCCGTACTCCGCGGTCACCCCCAGCTTTTTGCATTCCGTGGCCATCGCCAGGATACGGTCGGTCTCTTTGACGCGCCACGATCCGATATTGCGCAAGGTGGTGGGCGTATCGGCGAACATCGCGCAGGCGACCAAGGTCATCGCCGCATCGGGAATTGCATTGCAATCCAGATCCACGCCCTTTAAATGCCGTGTCACGGGGCCGGCCGCTTGCGCGCTGCCGACGGATGAAACGCTGCTCCACAGATCCTTAGATGGCCGGGGGAAACTCGCCTCGATCCAGTCAGGGCCACGTCGAATCACCGCCCCCATCTTGGCCAATGCGTCTGCAAAAGCGATATCGCCTTGCACGCTATCCTGACCCACGCCCAACACCCGCACCGGTCCAAACCCGATCGCGCCGGCCGCCAGAAAATAAGAGGCCGACGAGGCATCGCCTTCCACGCTGACCTCGCGGGCCGCCGTGATGATTTGCGGGGCCACTGAAAAGCACCACGGCGCCGTGGATCGTTGCTCCACCGTGACCCCGAACTTCTTCATCACGGCCCGCGTGATCTCCACATAGGGCGTACTGATCAGCTCGCCTTCGACCGCAATCTCCACCGCCTGACCAAGCTGCGTGGCCAACATCGGCGCGGCCTGCATTAAACCCGTCAGAAATTGGCTCGAGGTCGCGCCTTTGACCGACCAACGTGCGGTCATGGTCAACGGCACGCCAGTAATGCGCAGCGGCGGAAACCCCTCATGCTCCAGATAATCAATGCGCGCGCCAATGGCCCGCAGTCCATCGACGAGGTCGCCAATCGGACGCTCATGCATGCGCGGCACACCACGAATTTCAACGCATCCACCCGTTTGGGCGAACGACACGGCCAGCGCCGGCACCAGGGTGCGCACGGTTAATCCAGAGTTGCCCACGAACAATTGCAGCGGTTTTTCCACGGTGCCCGTCGCGGGAAATTCACCGGCCACACCCCGCACGGTAAGGTCCAAGGCATTGACCGAGGCACTGTCGGTGTTCGCATCGGCATCCGCTGGATGATGTTGATCTATGACCACACCCAAGGCCCGCAAGGCATCGATCATGACCCCGGTGTCATCGGACTGCAGCACATGGCGCAACCGCGTCGTGCCCGTGGCGAGCGCCGCCAGGAGCAACATGCGATTGGAAATGCTTTTACTACCGGGAAGCCGCACCTCACCAAATGCGCCGGTGCGCGGTGTCAGCGTGATCGAATTGGGATAGAGCATATTAAAACTCCGCGCGCCAACGACTGGCCTGGGTTAATAGGTCCACCAGCAGTGCACGATCCCCCTGCTCCAATGCTTGATGCAGCGCCTGCAACTGCAAGGACCACTCCGTCCAGGCGGCCAGTAAGGCCGTACGGTTATCCAGAAAGATATCGGCCCAGAGTTCTGCAGAAGAGGCCGCGATGCGCGTGGTATCGCGCAATCCACCGCCATGCAAGGTCTGAGCGGCCACCGCCAACGGGCTCTGGGCCAACGCACCGGCCAGTGCAAAGGCCAGCACATGGGGCAAATGACTGATCGCAGCCAACAGACCATCGTGATCGTGAATCGGTAGGGCGCTGGGCTGGGCACCAAGGGCGACCCAAAAAGACTCGACCTGACGAACCGCATGATCGGAGCTGCCCTCAAGGCGACTGATCAGTACGCGTGCACCGTGCAAGAGATCCTCGCGCGCATGTTCAGGTCCCTGTTTTTCCGAGCCCGCCATGGGATGAGACGAGACAAAGCGCGACACCAAGGTGGAAAGCTGGGCGTCCACCGCGGTCAGAACGCCTGATTTCGTGCTGCCAATGTCCGTGATCCAGTCAATCGTGCACGTGGTCGCACCCTGCGCATGACGCGCACCACCGAAGGTTGACTCCAGTTGTTGAAAAATATCGCCATAGGTCTTGACCGGGGACGCCAACACGACCCCCAGCGCACAGCCCGACAGAGGTGCACAGGCGGTCAATGCGTCAATCGAAGGCACGGCGATATCAATGCAACCGGCCGACTGGGCCGCGGAGGCCTGACGGGGATCAATGCCAATCACCGGACCGGTCACCCCATGGCTTTTTGCCGCTCGGGCAATCGATGCCCCCATGAATCCCGTGCCAATCACCACCAGGCCATCGACCACGCGGGCCGGCGGTGTGTGCGCGGCGCTCATAGCACCTCGCGCAGGGCGCGAATAAAGGCGTCATTCTCAGCACGCGTGCCCACCGATACGCGCAGCCACTGCGGCAGCTCGTAATTGGCCACGGGGCGTGTGATCACGCCCTTGGCAAGCAGCGCGTTGAACACCCGCACGCCGGCATCGTGTGAATCGCCCATTTTAATTAACAAGAAATTTCCCCAGGAAGGTATCCACTGCAATCCCAACGATGTCATGGCGGCCGTCAAGTGATCAAGACCCTCAGAATTCAACGATTGAGATTTCGCAAGAAAATCCGCATCGAAGAGGGCCGCGCACGCCGCGGCCTGGGCCAAGGCATTCACATTAAACGGCTGGCGAACACGATTTAATAGATCCGTCACTCCGGGCTGCGACACGCCAAACCCAATGCGCAGACCCGCCAAGCCATAGGCCTTGGAAAATGATCGGGACACCAGCAGATTCGGAAACTCGGCCACCCAGTCAAAGGCGTTGTAGCGGTCTCCAGCAGAGAGATACTCGGTGTAGGCCTCGTCCAAGACCACAAGTATGTCGTTAGGAATGCTGGCGATGAAGGCTTCTAGCGCGGCCGCCTCGATAAAGGTGCCCGTCGGGTTATTCGGATTGGCGACCCAGACGACCGCGGTGCGCGGCGTGACCGCTGCCCGCATGGCCGTCAGATCATGGCCGAAACCTGCAGACGCCGGCACCACCACTGCGGTCGCGCCCGTGGCCTGGGTGGCCAAGGCATACACCGCAAAGGAGTGACGACTGTAGACCGACTCCCGACCGGGTTGTAAAAAGGCGTGGGCCACCAACTCCAAAATATCGTTGCTGCCGTTGCCCAACGTAATCCAATCCTCGGACACCGAGAACCGTTGGGCAATCGCGGCCTTCAGTTGGAAACCATTGCCATCGGGATAACGGCCCAGATCATGACTGGCCGCCAACATCGCCTCGCGCGCCTTCGGACTCATGCCCAACGGATTCTCGTTCGAGGCCAGTTTCACCACCTGCGACTCGGCAAATCCATATTCCCGCGCGATTTCCCAAATTGGGCGCCCCCCTTGATACGGGGCAATATCTCGAATGTAGTTCGGCGCTCGCGCACCCGGACCTGCTGCCATAACTTCCCCACCTTTTGCTTGTGACACCGTTTCTTGTCGCGCGCGACGCGCTACCCCTTCGCGGCCCCGGACAACGCGCCCCTACTTCGACGTCAAGCGATCAAACAGGGGATAGGAGCCCAGGTCCTTGAAAAATGCCGCACGTTCGCGAATCTCGGCCAAGGCCAACGCGAGATTCGAGTCATTGCGATGGCCCACCAGATCGACATAAAAGTAATACTCCCACGCTCCCTGTCGCGCTGGCCGTGATTCGAAACGCTTCATGGACACACCATGTCGGGCCAGAGGTTCGATCAGCGACACCATGGCACCGGCCCGATCCGGCACCGACAGAATGAGTGAGGTTTGATCCACGCCACAGGCCTCGGGGGTGAACTCGCCAATCGCTGCGAAACGCGTGCGATTGTTGGGATCATCTTCAATCCGTTCTGCCACCGACTGCAGGCCATAGTGCTGGGCCGCCAACGGCCCTGCGATGGCCGCCACGGACGCATCGTTCGAGGCCATCTCGGCCGCATGACCATTGCTGGACACCGGTTGACGCGTGACGCCCGGGAAGTGACGATCCAACCAATACTGGCACTGGGCAAGCGCCTGGGGGTGGGCCGCAATCGCCCGAATGGCACTCCGATCTCCGCTTTTCTGCAACAGGCTGTGATGAATGGGCAAGGAAATCTCCGCCGCGATTTTCAACGGCGTGCGCAACAAAATATCCAGGGTACGACCGATCGTGCCCTCGGTGGAATTCTCGACGGGCAGCAGGGCGCAATCCACGTTGCCGGCCTCGGCCTCGCGAATGGCCTCGTCCAGTGTCGTGCACGGCATCATGTCCACGCGATGGCCAAAAAGTGTGCGCACGGCCTGTTCACTGTAGGTACCCGCCGGCCCAAGGTAGGACACACGCATCACACGTTCAAGGGCTCGGCAGCCCGAGATGATCTCCAACCAGATAGTGGCAATCGAGGTGGCCGTCAGCGGCCCGGTGTTGGCCGCGACCATGCGCTCGATGATGGCCACCTCGCGCTCGGGACGAAACACCGGCGCCCCCACCCGATGCTTTCGGCGACCCACCTCCTGCACATAGCCGGCCCGCTTGGCCAACAGCTTGACCAGTTCGTCATCGATCGCATCGATCTTTTCGCGGAATCCTTGGAGCTCCTCGGGTGTCATGCATGCTCCTTTTCAAACGTCTTTAACCATTCCACTAAGGCCGTCACGCCGGCGATGGGCATGGCGTTATACAGACTGGCGCGCAGACCACCCACCGCCTTATGGCCTTTGAGATTCAGCAGGCCGCGGGCCTGCGCCCCCTTCAAAAAGGGCTCGTACAGCCGGTCATCGGGCAGATAAAACGGCACGTTCATAAAAGAGCGTGCGCTTTTCGCCACCCGTGTCTGATAAAAACCAGAAGCATCGAGCACGCCATAGAGCAGTGCTGCCTTTTCGGCATTGCGCCTGCCCATGGCCTCGGCACCGCCTTGCCCATCGATCCATTCCAACAGGAGCCCCGTCAGATAAATGGCGTAGGTGGGCGGCGTGTTAAACATGGAATCGTTATCCACCACCTTGCGGTAATCGAACACCGTTGGGCAGCCCGACAGCGTGGACGGAACACGCTCACGAATCAATGCCTCATTCAGGATGACAAAGGTCAATCCGGAGATGCCAAGGTTCTTCTGCGCGCCGCCATAAACCAGATCAAACTGAGTAAAGTCCATGGGGCGCGACAAAATGTGGGATGACATATCCACCACCAGCGGCACATTCGGTGCACCGAGTGCCGCACGATCGGGCCACTGCCAATATTCCACACCACCAATGGTCTCGTTTCCGCAGATATGAAGATACGAGGCATCCGGGCGGACACGCCAGCGGGCCATATCCGGAATGGACGTAAACGGATAGGCATCGTCTTGCGCGCTGGCCGCCACGTGCACATCCCCGTACTGCTTGGCCTCTTGTATCGACTTGGTGGACCAATGACCGGTGTTCACATAGTCCGCCTTGCGGCCCGATCCCATTAGGTTCAATGGCACCAGAGCATTTTGAGCCGTGGCACCGCCTTGCATGAACAGGATTTTGTAATGGGCCGGCAGGTGAAGGAGGCGCCGAAAGTCGGCCATCACCTTTTCAAATAACCCCAGGTAAACCGCACCGCGATGGGTCATCTCCATGACCGACATGCCCGATCCATGCCAGTTGAGCATCTCATCGGCGGCCCGTTGCAACACGGGCTCGGGTAGGGTGGCCGGTCCGGCCGCGAAGTTATAAGGGCGAGTCGTCAAGCTCCTCACCATCTTCGCCGTCCTCGACATCCTCGACATCCTCACCCACATCGCTTTCGACGATGCGCTGCAGTCCCGCTAACTGGCTGCCATCATCCACCGCGATCAAGGTCACGCCCTGGGTGGCACGGCCCATCTCACGGACTTCGGCCACACGCGTGCGCACGAGCACCCCCTTATCGGTGATCAGCATGATTTCGTCAGTGGGATCCACCAACACAGCGCCCACCACCTTGCCATTGCGCTCTGTGGTTTGGATGGCAATCATGCCCTTGCCCGCCCGACCATGACGGGTGTACTCGGCAATGGGGGTTCGCTTACCGAAACCATTCTCCGTGGCGGTCAACACCGACTGGGTATCGCTCTCGGCGACAAGCATCGAAATCACGCGCTGGTCGCCCTCGAGTTGCATGCCGCGCACACCACGGGCCTCACGGCCCATGGCCCGCACATCGGCCTCATCAAAGCGGACCGCCTTGCCCGCATCGGAGAACAACATCACATCATGCTGTCCATCCGTGATCGCGGCGCCAATCAAATGATCGCCTTCATCCAAGGAAACCGCGATGATCCCGCGCTTCATCGGACGGGAGAATGCCGACAGTGGGGTTTTTTTAACGGTGCCTAAGGCCGTGGCCATGAACACAAAATGCTCTTCATCGAACTGCTTCACCGGAAGCACCACGGTGATTTTCTCGTTAGGCTCCAGGGGCCAGACGTTGACCAAGGGCTTGCCGCGCGAGGTGCGGCTGCCCTGCGGCACCTCCCAGACCTTCAGCCAATAGACACGGCCGCGATCCGAGAAGGCCAGAATCATGTCGTGGGTGTTGGCAATGAAGAGCTGATCTATCCAATCGTCTTCCTTAGTGCTGGCCGCCTGCTTGCCACGGCCGCCGCGACGCTGAGCCCGGTACTCGGAGAGCGGTTGACTCTTAATGTAACCCGCGTGCGAGAGCGTAACCACCATGTCCTGCGGCGTGATCAGGTCCTCGGTCTGGAGTTCTTCGGCGTTGACTTCAATGTGACTGCGGCGGCCATCGCCAAATTCCGCGCGAATCGCCGTCAGTTCGTCGGAGATGATGGTGGTGATGCGGGCCGGGGTGGCCAAGATATCGAGCAGGTCAGCGATTTTCTCGATGATCTCTTTGTACTCCTGAACAATCTTGTCCTGCTCGAGACCGGTTAAGCGCTGCAGGCGCATTTGCAAAATCTCATTGGCCTGAAGATCTGACAGCGTATAGCCATCCGCCTTCAATCCAAACGATTCGCCGATGCCCTCGGGGCGAAACGCTTCCGCAATGGTTTTCTCGGTGGCGCGTGCCAACAGTTCCTTCACCAGGGAGGCCTGCCAGGTGCGGGACATCAATTCCTGTTTGGCGATGACCGGCGTGGGCGAACCCTTAATCAACGCGATCATCTCGTCCATGTTGGAGACCGCCACGGCCAATCCTTCCAGGATGTGGCCACGGTCACGCGCCTTACGCAGCTCGAACACCGTACGACGGGTCACCACCTCACGGCGATGATCAATAAACGCCGCAAGCATCTGCTTGAGGTTCAGCGTACGGGGCTGACCATCCACCAGGGCCACCATGTTCATGCCGAAGGTATCTTGCAGCTGGGTGTTTTTGTACAGGTTATTGAGCACGACCTCGGGCATTTCGCCACGCTTAAGCTCAATCACCACGCGCATACCGGATTTATCGGACTCGTCTCGGATGTCCGAGATGCCTTCGATGCGTTTTTCATTGACGTGTTCGGCGATGCGCTCAAGCAACGTGCGCTTATTCACCTGATAGGGCAGCTCATCAATGATGATGGCCTGGCGCGCCCCTTTATCGATGTCCTCGAAATGGGTTTTCGCCCGCATGACCACTCGGCCACGCCCCGTACGGTAACCCTCCCGCACACCGGCCAGGCCGTAAATGATGCCGGCCGTGGGAAAGTCGGGAGCGGGGATCAGATCGATCAGTTCGTCGACGGTGACCTCGGGGGTGTGGAGCACCTTCAGGCAGCCCTCAATCACCTCGGAGAGGTTGTGCGGCGGGATATTGGTGGCCATGCCCACGGCAATGCCCGACGACCCGTTAATTAGCAGATTCGGAATCCGGGCCGGCAGGATCAGCGGCTCTTGCTCGCTGCCATCGTAGTTCGGCCCGAAATCCACCGTGTCCTTGTCCAGATCCTCTAGGAGGGCGTGGGCGATCTTGGAGAGTCGGATCTCGGTGTATCGCATTGCGGCCGCGTTATCGCCATCGACCGAGCCGAAGTTGCCCTGGCCATCGACCAGCATGTAGCGCAGGGAGAAGTCCTGGGCCATGCGGACAATGGTGTCGTAGACCGCTGAATCTCCGTGCGGATGGTACTTACCAATCACGTCACCCACGATACGGGCAGATTTCTTGTAGGCACGATTCCAGTCGTTATTGA
>JBMSML010000058.1:0-9271 GCA_049421125.1 Burkholderiaceae bacterium | reverse complement strand
GCCAGGATCAGCCGCTGATCCGAGCTGGCGGCCAACAGACCGAGCGGCACAAACAGCAGCACGGCCCCCCAACCGGGAAGCACCTGGGTGCCGGCCACCCCGGCAGCCAGCAACAGATACCCGGGCGCCGCAGCCAGCCGCAGCCGCGCCTGCAGGGCTTCGGCGGCGGCACGGCCGAGGCCATAGGCCGTGAGCACCATCGCGAAATCGAAGCAGTTGCCGGCGCCCTCCTGGCGCACCCACAGGGGAATCAGGCCGAACAGGGCCCCGAACAGCGCGCCCTGCAGCAGGGGGGCTGCCCGCCAGGGGGCGGCGGTGGGCTCCTGAGCGGTGGTAACTGTGACAACCGAAGAGGCCAGCATCAAGGGCTGCGTGTTCACGGTGAGGCTTAAGACGTCGGCCGGACCGTCGGCGATCATCTTCTGCAGATCCAATCCAATCGCCTGCGAGGCCTCCTGCATGACGCGGGTCACGGCTGCGTTGCCGGCAAAGCCGTTGAGCATGCCCACGGCCTGCGATCCCTGACCGGGAAACACAAAAGCAAGTGTCTTCATACGCTTTCCATTGTGAAAAAACCTAGAACTTCGCCAGCACCGCGCCCCAGGTAAACCCGCCGCCGACGCCTTGCATCATCACGTGCTGACCGGATTGAATGCGCCCGTCGCGCACACCAACGTCCAACGCCAAGGGAACCGATGCGGCCGACGTGTTGGCATGCTGATCGACCGTCATGATCACGCGATCTTCTGAAATCCCAAGCCGCTTGGCCGTGGCCTGCAGAATACGCACGTTGGCCTGGTGGGGAATTAGCCAGTCGATCGCCTCCATGGCAACACCCGCCTCGAGGGCCACCTCACGGGCCACACTGTCCAGGACCTGCACGGCTAATTTGAACACCGCCTGTCCATCCATGGTGAGAAATGGGTGGCCACGGGCCACGCCACTGACCACCGTGCCCGCCGTGCGCAGAATATGTTCATGCTCACCGCGCGCGTGCAAACGATGGCCCAGTATCCCGGGCGAAGCATCGGCCTTAAGCACCACCGCGCCAGCACCATCCCCAAACAGCACGCAGGTGCCCCGATCCTTCCAGTCCATGATGCGCGAAAACGTTTCAGCACCGATCACCAGTGCACTCGTGACCTTGCCCGAGGCGATGTAGAGATCGGCAGTGGCCAGTCCATACACAAATCCGCTGCACACCGCCTGAACATCGAACGCGGGGCAGTCGGAGGTAATACCGAGTTTTTTCTGCACCAGGCAGGCCGTCGACGGAAAGATCATGTCGGGTGTAGACGTCGCGACAATGATCAGACCGATGTCGTTGGGCGCCATGCCGGCCATCTGCAACGCCGCGCGAGCCGCATCGGCCGCCAGGTCACTGCTGTTGATGTCATCGGGTGCGATGTAACGCTGGGCGATGCCCGTGCGCTCACGGATCCAAGCGTCCGAGGTCTCGACTCCGGACGCCGCTAATGTCGCCGCCAACTCGGCATTGGTGACCGGTGCGCCAGGAAGGCAGCGACCGGTGCCCGCAATACGAGAAAACATCTTCATCCCCTAAGCCGTTGCACTCGTGGACGCCATCACAGGATGATGGGATTCTTCTAACACCTGTGCAATTTTCTCATTTAATCCGTGGCGGGCCGCATCGGCCGCACGGGCAAGGGCATGCTCAAAGCCCAGCGCATCGGCCGAGCCATGGCTTTTGATCACAACGCCACGCAGGCCCAGCAAAGAAGCGCCGTTATAGCGGCGGTGATCGACACGGGCCGAAAATCGTTTCAACACCGGCGAGGCGATCATGGCCATGGCCTTGGTGAACAGGTTGCGCGTGAACTCTTCTTTAATGAAGGCCCGCAACATCTGGGCTAACCCCTCGGATGTTTTGAGCGACACGTTGCCCACAAAACCATCGCAGACCACCACATCAACAGTGCCCTTGAAAATATCGTCGCCCTCGACGTTGCCGTGGAAATTCAAGTGACTGGCCCGCAACAGCTCGCCGGCCAGTTTCACGGTGTCGTTGCCCTTGATCACCTCTTCGCCCACGTTCAGTAATCCGATCGTGGGCCGGTCCTTGCCGTGAATCACGGATACCAACGCCGATCCCATGAGGGCAAACTGCAGCAAATGTTCGGCCGTGCAGTCCACGTTGGCACCAAGATCTAACATGGTGGTCACCCCACCGGTTTTATTGGGAAGCGCCGTGGCGATGGCGGGTCGATCGATCCCGTCGATGGTCTTGAGCACGTAGCGGGCAATGGCCATCAAGGCGCCGGTATTTCCGGCGGATACGGCCGCCTGGGCGCGCCCTTCCTTCACCGCTTCCATCGCCAGCCGCATGGAGGACTGACGTTTGGAGCGTAATGCCACCGCCGGTGGGTCGTCCATGGCGACCACCTCATCGGCATGCAGGAGTTCAATGCGTGCGGGCAGCGTGGCGGATGGGCGCTGGCCCAAGGCCTGCGCCAGCGCTTCAGAGACGTCGGCCTGACGGCCCACCAGGAGCACCCGATGGTCGGGGTGGTGCCTTAAAAACGCGAGCGCGGCAGGGATGGTGACGGGCAGCCCATGATCGCCACCCATGCAATCAATGGCAACGCAAACTCCCGAAGAGGCCGACATTGCCAACGGCGAAGACAAGACTTAGGCGGATGCCTTGGTCTTGACGACTTTCTTACCGCGGTAGTAGCCGGAGGGGCTGATGTGATGACGCAGGTGGATCTCGCCCGTGGTCGGCTCAACGGCCGTGGGCGGATTGGTCAGAAAGTCATGCGAGCGGTGCATGCCGCGCTTTGACGGTGATTTCTTATTTTGTTGGACTGCCATAGGGGACTCCGGAAAACCTTGAATTGTAAGGCATTTTTGGGGATCTAGGGCTTTTTAAGCAGGTCTCTCAGGCCCGCAAACGGCCGGGTTGTGGCCGGCGCCTCATCGGCCAGCGGCCCGGGGGAAACGCTGCCGTCCGACAGACGCGCATCACCCCCCAATGGCGCGGGAGCGCGGCAATTCGCATGCTTGGGTGCCATCGGCAGGGCCAGCAGGATTTCATCTTCCACCAGGTCCTTCAGGCTCAGCCCGTCATCCACGGACAGAAAATCCAACTGCTCAAACTCCGGGGACGGGCCGGATCCATCGGAATCTTCCGCATCGTGGGCCTGCTGCTCAGTCGCCCGATCGGCCTCGCCGGCGGAGTCGAAAAACTCAAAACCGCGCCGCTCACGCACGGAGAGATTCACGGGCTCCAGACAGCGCTCGCAGCGGCACGCCACCGTGCCCGATATTGCCAACCACCACCGACGCCGCGGCCGGCTCAACGATGGGCTCGCTAACGCGGCGGTCCACTCCCACGCGATCGATTCGACCACGCGGGCACCCGACTCCACTAAGCGCGGCAGATCCGCCATCTGCAACTGCCCCTGCGCGGGAATGTCCCCGCGCTGCAACGCCTGCTCTAAACGGGGTGCCGAGAGCACGGCTCGGACATCCCATCCTGGATGCTCCGATGGAGATCGATTGCGCATCATAATGCGCGAACCTTAACTGCGATTGCGCGCGGATTCAACTGACCATGCGATTGATTCTTGCTTCGAGCAGTCCCTACCGTCGGGAACTGCTCGCACGACTTGGACTGGCCTTTGAGGTGTTGGCACCTCATATCGATGAGTCTGCTCGCCCGGGCGAAGAGTGTCGTGCAACGGCATTACGACTGGCCACAGAAAAGGCAATGGCAATTGCGCAACGGCATCCCGATGCCATCGTGATCGGCTCCGATCAGGTCGCACACTGCGGCCCGTTGCGTCTAGACAAGCCGGGGAGCGCTGAGAAGGCCATTGAACAGCTCAAAGCACAACGTGGAAAGGTCTCACTATTTCACACGGCCGTGTGCGTGGCCCGCGATGCAGGTGCCACCGCTCGATCTGAAGTGGTGAGCACCGAAGTCCGATTTTTATCCGCGTCGGCACTGACCGACGCGATGATTGCGCGCTATGTGGCCATTGAACATCCGATCGACTGCGCAGGCGGCGCAAAATCCGAAGGGCTGGGCATTGCGCTGATGGCCGAGATGAGCGGCCACGACCCTACCGCCTTGGTGGGACTGCCACTGATCGCACTGACACGTCTGCTTCGCCAGGCCGGACTCGAACCTCTGGGCTAACGCAGGCGCGTTAGTGCATGCCCCAGCGCAGCATCACTTTCGCCATCGCATCTCCAGCGGCCGCACCAAATCGCTTGGCCAGCCGCTCGGCCAGGTTCGGCTGAAGTGTGTAATCCACCACCTCCTCGGCCTTGATCACATCGCGCGCCACCGAATCCACCGTGCCCAGGCCATCGGCCAGTCCCAACTCGACACTTTTAGCACCGGTCCAGACCATTCCCGAAAACATATCGGCCGTGGGTTTTAAGCGATCACCACGGCCATGTTTCACTGCTTCGATGAACTGCTGATGGACTTCCGAGAGCATAGACTGCACGGCCGTCTTCTGTTTGGGATCCACCGGTAAAAAGGGATCCAGGAGCGCTTTGTTCTCGCCTGCCGTTAAGACACGGCGCTCCACGCCTAATTTCTTCATGGCCTCGGTAAATCCAAAACCGTCCATGCGCACCCCAATCGATCCCACAAGGCTGGCTTTATCCACATAGATGGAATCCGCCGCCGCGGCCACGTAATACCCACCCGAGGCCGCGACATCGGCCACCACCGCCACCACGGGCTTATCTTTATGCAGTGCTTTGAGACGTCGCACTTCATCAAAGATCATGCCGGATTGCACAGGACTTCCGCCGGGGCTATTGATGCGCAGAATGATGCCGGCCGCATGCGTATTTTTAAAGGCCTCGCGCAGGGACTCATTCATCACATCCGCGCTCGCACCTCCATCCTGATCAATCACGCCGCTCAGATCCACTAAGGCCGTGTGCCGGGACGTGGGATGCAGTCGGGACGATCCCATGGGATCCCAAAACGACAAGGACAGGATGAGCACCAGCACACCAAAACTGGCCGCACGCCAGACGTTGCCCCAGCGACGCGCACGACGCTGTTCTTCTACGTGGGCGAGCAACACTTTTTCTACGATTTCGTTATCCATTGTCTGATCCAGTTGTGAAGTTCAGGCACCGAGTGCACGCAGTCCAACGGCCCTGCCGATCGCAGTTCGGTCTCCTGATGCGCACCGTAGCCGACCGCCAGGGCATGCGCACCGGCGGATTTGGCCATGAAAATATCATGGGTCGTATCGCCAATGACCAGCGCCGCACTTGGAGATATGCCCAGGGTCTCACAGATTTCCAGCACCATGGTAGGTGCGGGCTTGGGGTCGCTTTCATCGGCGCAACGCGACGTATCGAAGTAATGCCGGGTGGCCGTGGCATCCCAGGCACGCTCCAGGCCCACGCGGGACTTGCCCGTGGCCACCGCCAGCGGCAGACCGACATCGCGCAGATCTTGCAAGAGCTGCACCATGCCATCGAAGGGGCGCAGGAATTTATCCTGCGACAGGTAGTGAAACCGAAACCGCTCACCCAGTTGCACCTGCTGAGCCGGCGTGATGTTCGGGGCCACGCGAGACAGGGCATCCTGCAGCCCGAGGCCGATCACCCAACTGGCCTCGTGTTCGGGCGGCACCGGCACCCCAATATCCTGACAGGCCGCGAGAATCGCACGCGTGATGGTGGGCGTGGAATCCACCACCGTGCCATCCCAGTCGAAGATCACCAGTTCACAAGGATCCGGCAGTGTCATTTAAGGGCGCTCCAATCCGCAATGCGTGAGGGCATGTTGAAACTCCACTGGAATATCGGCCGTCAACGACAGCTTTTCCTGTCGACCCGGATGCAGAAAACGCAGCTGCCACGCATGCAGGAACATACGTTTAATCCATGGCCACTGCCCATCGCGCGCATAGTCGCCGTACTTCGGGTCTCCGACAATCGGGTGCCCCTGATGGGCCAGATGCACGCGCAATTGATGCGTGCGGCCTGTTAGTGGCTCGCATTGCAAGAGTGTGATCGCGCCAAACTCCGCATGCGTCACCCGCTGCAGCACCTTCACCTTGGTGATGGCCGCCTGCCCTTGCGGATCCACCCGCACCCAGCGCTCGCCTTTGGCATTCACCCACTTGTGCAGCGGTGCCTCCACGCGATCGCAGGCCGGCGGCCAACTGCCCCAGACCAGGGCGAGGTAGCGCTTGCGCATCTCACCCTCGCGCAACTGTCGATGCAACTCGGTCAGACTGGAGCGTCGTTTGGCCAGCAGCATGAGACCGGAAGTCTCCCGGTCCAGGCGATGCACCAGTTCAAGATAAAGGGAATCACGGCCGGTGACGCCCACCGATCGGCTGGCACGAAGTGCCTCGATCACACCGAAGGCCACACCGCTTCCGCCGTGCACGGCCAGACCAAAGGGCTTGTCAATGGCCAGCACCAGATCGTCTTCCAGCACGATGGGGATTGACTTGGCCACGCCGTGGGCCCGGGCCGCGGACACCCCGCCCGTGGACTGTGACTGGCCGCCCTCGAGCGCCCGCTCGGATACGCGCACCGGCGGAATCCGTAACTGATCTCCCTCCCGAACCCGATAGTCACTGGCGATCCGACCGCCATTGACCCGCACCTCGCCAGTGCGCAGCATCTTGTAGATCCGGGTCTTCGGGACGCCTTTAAGGCGCGACAACAGAAAGTTATCGATGCGTTGGCCGGCGTACTCCGCCCCCACCTCCCAGCGTTCCACCCCCCGCCCCTGGGGGGTCGTCGTCCCCGCCTCGGGGGGAGATTCGGGACGATCCGGGGTGAATTTGGGGGACATGGTCATGGGGAAGGGTATACTGCGCCCGGGTGGAGATGATTTCCGACCGATCGTTGTGTCCCATTTAAAAGGAATGGAAGAAACACAAGGCCAGTCGATGCCTTCACCCCGATGCACAGTTGGTGCGCCGAATTGTATTTGACCGAGGAGCGCAATGTCGCGTGGCCCGGCAAACGAGATTAACGATTTAGGACCGGATTCTTTGTCTTTTCAGATGAACCTGTTGAACGCCGTTTCGCGAACAACGCCCTTCCCTTCCAAATGCTGCTCGGCCCACGGCCGTCTCGCGATCGCGAGCGCCGGGTGCCCGCATGCGCCGTTACCGCTCGTTTTTGCCCCGCTCACCCGCATTGCACACTCCATTTGACCGTTAAGTCGGTTGCCCGGTAGGCCCCCTTGGGGTGCCCGCCACTGAAGGAGAAGTTGCGATGAAACGCATGCTGTTTAACGCCACCCATGCAGAGGAACTGCGGGTGGCCATTGTCGATGGCCAACGGCTGATTGACCTAGATATCGAGACCGCCGGTCGCGAACAACGAAAAAGCAATATTTACAAAGGCGTGGTCACCCGCATCGAGCCCAGTCTCGAGGCCTGCTTTGTGAACTATGGCGAGGAACGCCACGGCTTTTTGCCCTTTAAGGAGATCGCCAAGGAATACTTCCGATCGGGCGTGGATGTGGGCCGCGCCACCATCAAAGAGGCGCTGGCCGAAGGCACCGAGCTCTTGGTCCAGGTGGAGAAGGAAGAGCGCGGCAACAAAGGGGCCGCACTGACCACCTTCATCTCCCTGGCCGGCCGCTACCTGGTGCTGATGCCCAACAACCCCCGTGGGGGTGGCGTATCCCGTCGCATCGAAGGCGAAGAGCGTCAGGAATTGCGCGACACGATGGATCAGTTAGACGTGCCCGGCGGCATGAGTCTGATTGCGCGCACGGCCGGTATTGGCCGCACCGCCGAGGAACTCCAGTGGGACTTGAACTACCTGTTGCAGCTCTGGCGCGCCGTGGACGACGCCCGCAAGCTCCAGCCCGGTGCCTACCTGATTTACCAGGAATCGAGTCTCGTGATCCGCGCCATCCGGGATTATTTCCATCCGGACATCGGCGAGATCCTGATCGACACCGATGACATTTACGAGCAGGCCCGTCAGTTCATGTTGCATGTGATGCCCGACATGGGCAATCGCGTCAAACGCTACAACGACGATGTGCCGCTTTTCTCCCGCTTTCAGATCGAACATCAGATTGAAACCGCCTATTCACGCGTGGTGCCGCTACCGTCGGGCGGCGCGATCGTGATCGATCACACCGAGGCCTTGGTGGCCGTGGACGTGAACTCCGCCCGTGCAACGCGCGGCTCCGACATTGAGGAAACCGCCTTTCGCACGAATCTGGAGGCCGCCGAAGAGGTGGGCCGTCAGTTACGTCTGCGCGATCTGGGCGGACTGATCGTGATCGACTTCATCGACATGGAGTCGGCCAAAAACCAACGCGATGTTGAACAGCGCCTGCGCGATGCCCTGCACTTTGATCGGGCCCGCGTTCAGATGGGCAAGATCTCACGCTTTGGTCTGATGGAGTTGTCGCGCCAACGCCTGCGTCCCGCCCTCAACGAGGGATCTCATATCACCTGTCCGCGCTGTAACGGTACCGGCGTGATCCGTGACGTGGATTCCAGCGCCCTGCATATCCTGCGCATCCTGCAGGAAGAAGCCATGAAGGAAGGCACCGCAGCACTCCATGTGCAAGTGCCCGTGGAGGTGGCCACCTTCCTGCTCAATGAGAAGCGCACCGACATTGCAAAGCTGGAGTTCCGGTTAAAGGTCACCGTCGTGCTGATTCCAAACAAACACTTGGAAACGCCCAACTACTCGATCGAGCGCCTCAAGCACGACGATCCGCGCTTAGAGGATTCGCGCGCCAGTTACGCCATGGCCGACGAACCGACCACCGAAACACCGTATCAGCAAAAGAAAGAAGAAGTCGCCGCCAAACCCCGTCAAGAAGCGGTGGTCAAAGGCATTACCCCCACGCAGCCGGCACCCGTGTCGGCAAGGCCGGTGGAAAAAGCACCCCAAAACAAGGGGTTACTCTCCACCATCATGGGTTGGTTCTCCGGCACAGAGAAAAAAGAAGCGGTCGCTGCACCGAAGGGCCGTGAATCGGGCGAGCGCGGTGAACGCGGTGGTCGCGGCCGAGGCCGTGGTGAACGTCAAGGCCGCGGACCGCGCGAAGACCGTGGCCCGCGCGAAGGCAGTCGCGACGGATCACGTGAGGGTCGTGATCAACGCGGCCGCTCCGATGACCGCAAAGATGAGCGCAATAAGGATCGGCCACGCCGCGAGGAGTCGCGTGCCGAGCAAGGCGGCGATCGTGAGCCGCGCAAGGATCGTAACGAGCGTCGACCGCGTCAGGAGCGCGGTGATCGCACTGCAGAGCGTGCCGCCGAGGCGCCCGTTC
>JBMSML010000057.1:0-9452 GCA_049421125.1 Burkholderiaceae bacterium | reverse complement strand
TCAACACATTCGCGTAGTAGCGCAACGCATTCAAGACATTACCCCTGTCGCGGCGCCTCCGGCACCACGGCGCACCGACATCCCGGCCCATGCCAAAGAGGCCTTGGGCGCGCTCGCGCGCAGCACGGACAACGAGGCCTTACGGCGTGCGCTGACCCGCATCAGCCAGCGTAATTCGCAGCCGGACTAGATCCAACTCCATTGACGGGCCCAGGCCACGGGCGCGTGCTGTAAGTCTTCGAAGGTGGTCTCACGCCAAGCCGATGGCGTACCCATCAACGCCCGCAACAACTGATTGTTTAAGGCATGCCCGGATTTGAAGGCGGTATAACTGGCCATCAACGGATACCCCAATAAATAAAGATCCCCGATGGCATCGAGCGCCTTATGCATTGCAAACTCATTGGGCTGACGCAATGCCCCGGTGTTCAACACGCGTACATCATCCATCACAATGGCGTTATCGAGACTGCCCCCCAGGGCCAGCCCCTTGGAGCGCAACATGTCCACATCGCTGACAAACCCAAATGTACGCGCACGTGCGATGTCATCGACAAACGAGGTGTTCGCAAAATCGATACTCACCTGCTGCCCTGTACCGTCCACGGCCGGATGGTTAAAGTCAATCGTAAACTCCAGGCGAAATCCAAAAAATGGATCTAGCCGGGCCCACTTCTCGCCATCGCGAACTTCCACCGGTTCGATCACTTCGATGAATCGCTTGGCCGCCGCCTGCTCCTGCACACCGGCCGATCGCAGCAGATACACAAACGTGGCTGCGCTCCCGTCCATGATCGGAATCTCGGCCGCATCGACTTCCACCATGGCGTTATCAATGCCCAACCCCGAGAGCGCCGACATCAGATGTTCCACCGTGGCGACCTTAAGATCCCCATCCGAAATCGTCGAGGCCATCCGGGTGTCCCCGACGGCACCCGCGTTAGAACGGATCTCACGTGGCGGATGGACATCGGTGCGCCGAAACACAATGCCGTGATCCTCGGCCGCGGGACGAAGACAAAGGGTGACGGGAACGCCGCTGTGCAGGCCAATTCCCTTGGCCGACACTGTCTGGGCAAGTGTGCGTTGTCGCAGCATTTAGAGTTTCGCGAGCACGGCCTCGGCGCTGCTCACCTCGAACGCACCAGGGGCCTCGACCGACACGGATTTCACAATGCCACTGTCCACCACCATGGCGTAGCGATTCGATCGCAGACCCAGGCCTCGGGCGGTCAGGTCCAAGGTCAGATCAATGGCTTTGGAGAATTCCGCATTGCCATCGCCCAGCATCCGGACCTTGCCTTTCGCGCCCAGTTCACGACCCCAACTTCCCATCACAAACGCATCATTCACACTCACGCACCAGATCTCGTCCACGCCTTTGGCCTTCAACTGATCATAGTGGGCAATGAAGCTGGGCACGTGCTTGGCCGAGCAGGTGGGCGTGTAGGCCCCGGGCAGGCCGAAGATCACGATTTTTTTTCCTTTGATCAGGTCCGACACCTGAAAGGCGTTCGGGCCGATGCTGCAGCCTCCGGTTTCCTCGTCAAAGAACTCGTAGAGGGTGGCATTGGGCAGGGCTTGACCGACTTGAATGGGCATAATCGACTCCTTTAATAAAAAAGAGACTATGCCAAAAAAAGAAAGGCCCGGGGGCATCGGGCCTTTCTGAGCGTGGGGAAACCCGGAAGGTCTAGTCGGCCTGCTTGCGCAAAAACGCTGGAATGTCGAGTCGATCCATGCCGCTTTCCTGTAGGGCATCCACCCGCGCGGCCGCCTGGCTGCGCGGATCGCGCCACACCGTCGGCGAATCCAGTTTGCTGTAATCAATCGACGGCATCGCCACCCCACTGGCGTGACCGCCAAGCAGCGCGGCCGCCTGGGCACCGGCCTGCACACCCCCCACGGTCAAGGGCGTATTGTCAGTACCCGTTCGCACCACCGTGGCCGGTGCCGCGTTATGCACCAGTGTCGGTTTACGGTTTCGGCCCAATCCGGTCGCGACCACCGTCACGCGCAGATCATCGCCTAAGGAATCGTCGTACACCGTTCCCAAAATAATCGTGGCATCGTCGGCGGCAAAGTTGCGAATCGTTTCGGTCGCAATCCGTGTCTCTCTAAGTTTAAGCGTGCGGCTTGCGGTGATGTTGACCAGAATTCCGCGAGCGCCCGACAGGTCCACGCCCTCCAACAGGGGGCTTTGCACCGCATTTTCGGCGGCAATACGGGCGCGCTCCTCGCCGCTGGCCGTGGCCGTACCCATCATGGCCTTGCCTTGTTCGCCCATGACGGTCTTGACATCCTCAAAGTCCACATTGACCAGGCCTTCCACATTGATGATTTCCGCAATGCCCGCCACCGCGTTGTTGAGCACATCGTCGGCGGCTGCAAACGCCTCAATCTGTGTGATGTCCTCGCCCAGCACTTCCTCGAGCTTTTCATTCAACACCACGATCAGTGAGTCCACACGGTTCTCGAGCTCAGCCAGTCCATGTTCGGCCGCATTCTCACGGCGCACACCCTCAAAACTGAAGGGTTTGGTCACTACAGCGACGGTCAAGGCACCGAGCTCCTTGGCCACTTCGGCCACCACCGGTGCGCCGCCCGTGCCCGTTCCACCCCCCATACCGGCCGTGATGAACACCATATGGGCACCGCGGAGGGCGTCGGCGATGCGCTCACGATCGGCTTCTGCGGCGGCCTTGCCGGCCTCTGGTTTGGCACCGGCCCCCAGACCCGTACCACCGATCTGCAGCGTGGTGCCCGCCTTGGAGCGCGCCAGCGCCTGGGCATCGGTATTGATGCAAATGAATTCCACGCCCTGCACACTGCGCGAAATCATGTGATTGACGGCATTACCGCCAGCGCCGCCGACACCGACGACCTTGATGATCGTTCCCTGGGTTTCTGTTTCAAACATTTCAAAATTCATGACCACCTCCAGATTGTTCAGTTAAAAGTTCCCCACAAACCACTGCTTCATCCGCGCAAGGGTGTCTTTGAACGAACCACTGCTCACGACGTCCTTGCGGCCCCGGATCCATTGAGTCCGCGCCTCTTCGAGCAGCCCCATGGCCGTCGAAAACCGCGGATTACTAATCACATCGGACAAATTGCCCCGATAAGACGGCATGCCCACACGCACCTGCTTCAGAAAGACATCCTCGCCAAGTTCGACCATGCCCGGCAACATGGCGCTGCCGCCGGTCATAACAATTCCGGACGACAGCAGCTCCTCGTAACCCGACTCACGGATCACGTGCTGCACGAGTGAAAATAGTTCTTCAACCCGCGGCTCGATTACCGCGGCTAAGGCCTGACGCGACAATTGACGTGGCGCGCGATCCCCTAACCCGGGCACCTCAAACCAGGCCTCGGGATCGGCCAAAGCCTGCTTCGCCACACCGTAACGAATCTTGATCGCCTCGGCTTCATCCGTTGGTGTGCGCAGGGCCATGGCGATGTCATTGGTGATCTGATCGCCCGCGATCGGAATCACGGCGGTGTGGCGAATCGCACCACCCGAAAAAATCGCGATGTCCGTCGTACCGCCACCGATATCGATCAAGGCCACGCCAAGCTCTTTTTCATCCTTGGTCAGCACCGCATGACTCGACGCCAGGGGCTGAAGAATGAGCTCATTGACTTCAAGGCCACACCGCCGGATGCATTTCACGATGTTCTGAGCCGCACTGACGGATCCGGTCACGATGTGCACCCGCACCTCAAGACGTACGCCGCTCATGCCCAAGGGCTGCCGTACATCGTCCTGACCATCAATCATGAACTCCTGGGGCAGAACATGCAGCACCTGCTGATCCGACGGCACGCTCACGGCGGTGGCGGTTTCGATCACGCGATCGACATCGGTCTGCGAGACCTCTTTATCTTTAATGGCCACCATGCCAGTGGAGTTGAAACTGCGAATATGGCTACCCGCAATCCCCGTCCAGACGGCGGCCACCTTGCAATCGGCCATTAGTTCCGCGTCTTCCAGGGACTTCTGAATCGACTGCACAGTGGTGTCGATATTGACCACGACCCCTTTCTTCAGGCCTTCACAGTCCGCCTGCCCAAGGCCGATCACCTCCATGCGTCCGTCATCCAGAATCTCGGCAACGATCGTGACGATTTTTGAGGTGCCAATATCCAAACCGACAATTAGATTTTTGGATTCACGTGTCATAACTCGTCCTTTTGAACTTCAACATAAGAAGTGCTCATGCGTGCACCCCAATACAAAGCGGTCGTGATGGGCCGGATCCGGTCTCGTAGGTCGCGGTGGCCGTGGGTATAAATGCATAGCCCGTGGCATAGCGCAGATCCGCGCGGACCAGGGCCGGTCGTCCGGGCCCGGGCGCGATCTGACGCTCCAACCATGGCTGGGTTTTTACAAACATCCGAACCCGCTCTTCGAGTGGTGTGGCCAACGAGTCGCGGCCGAGCTCTAAGGTGATGCCGCCGATCAACTCGGCGGTCCAGGCGTACTGATCGGACAGTGTCAGGGCATGCAGCGGCCGTTGAAGCGGCGCGATCCATTGGGATAACTGTCGGGCACGGTCCAGGACCAATCGCTCACTGCCCTGCGGGCCCCGTAACGGAATTAACTGGCAATCGTCCTCATGGTCCGCCGCCAGTCCCGGAAAAATCTCGCCGACATGATTCACCAGATATCCCGATGACCATGTGGCCACGGCACGATGCTCTTCAATCCTGACCAACAACCGGTTCGGCCAGATTCGGCGTACGGTCACAGAGCGCACCCACGGAATAGCCTGGACCGCCTGATGGATCGTGGACAGATCCGTCGACAGTATCGTGCCATTTAAGGTCTCGGCGATCGCCGCGTGCACCTGTGGTGCAGCGACATGCACGAGTGTGCCGCGGGATGCATCCACAATCACCCGCTTCACCACGAACACCGGGCGATTGGCCATCCAGACAGCCAGAAGCACCCCACCCGCCAGGATCGCGCCGGCGGCCAGGATCAGGGCCGTCCGGTTCAGGCTCTCCGGTGAATGCCAAAAGGATCGAAGGGGAGACGCGTTCATCGCGATTGCTCCAGCTTCAGGCTGGCCTGTGCGGTGATGTGCATGACCAAGGCGTCATACGACAGTCCCGCCTGCGCCGCGGCCATCGGCACCAAGGAGTGATCTGTCATGCCCGGCGAGGTGTTGATCTCCAGGAGCATCGGCTCCTGACCCGCGACCCACATCAGATCCACACGCGCCCATCCGCGCGCGCCAACGGTTTCAAATGCCTGCACGGAGAGCGCGCGCATGTGGGCCTCCACGTCCGCACTCAATGGTGCCGGACAGAGGTAACGCGTGGCACTCCCAAAATACTTATTCTGATAATCGTATTGGCCCGAAGGCGCCACAATTTCGATCACGGGCAGCGCCTGCACCTGGCCTTCCGTGTCCTCGAGCAGCGCACAGGTAAATTCACGTCCATCCACAAAGGTCTCAATGATCACCGTGTCATCTAAACGCAGTGCAGCCTCCACTGCGCTGGATAACGCATCACGATCATCGACACGACAAAAGCCCAACGACGACCCCTCGCGGGCCGGTTTGACCGCCAACGGCAACCCCAACGCCGCATGAATGGCGGCGGGATTGAGATCCGTGCGTTGATCGGGCGGAAGCTGCGGCGATCGTGAGACCGACCACCACGCGGGTGTCGGCAGTTGATAGGATTGCCATACCCGTTTCGTCATCGGCTTGTCCATGGCCAGACTGCTCGCCAGTACACCGCTTCCGGTGTAAGGAATTTTCAATAACTCCAGGGCGCCCTGTACCGTGCCGTCCTCTCCAAACCGCCCGTGCAGGGCGATGAACACACGATCCACGGACTCGTTCGTGAGTTCGTGCAGTGCGCGTTCGGCGGGATCGAATCCGATCGCCTCCACACCGCACCGATGCAACGCGGCCAACACGCCCTGACCGGACCGCAGGGAGATCTCTCGCTCCGCGGACTCTCCGCCAAGCAATACCGCCACACGGCCGAGCTGCTCCGGGCGGATGGCGGTGGCCATCGTCGCCGCCGGGGAACGCGGGATACCGGTCATCCGACGACTCCCTGCAGGCGCCTGATCTGAGCAGGCACGCCCCCAATCGAACCGGCCCCCATCGACAAGACCACATCGCCGGCGCGTGCGAGCTCACAGATCCGCGAGGGCAGATCGGCCATCGATTCCACAAAGACCGGTTCCACTTTTCCAGCAACCCGTACCGCACGTGCAAGCGCCTTTCCATCGGCCGCCGCAATGACCGATTCGCCCGCCGCATACACCTCGGCCAGAATCAACTGGTCCGCCTCGCCAAGTACGCCGACAAAATCCTCGAACAGATCCCGGGTACGACTGTAGCGATGGGGCTGAAATGCGACCACAATCCGTCGCCCCGGAAAGGCGCCACGCGCTGCGTCAATCGTTGCCCGAATTTCGGCAGGATGATGGCCGTAGTCATCAATTAAGGTGAATGTTCCTCCCTGCCCGCAGGCAAAATCACCCACCACCTGGAAACGTCGGCCAACCCCCTTAAACTCCCGCAATGCCGTCACGATGGCCGCATCGTCAATGCCAAGTTCCGTGGCCACCGCAATTGCCGCCAAGGCATTTTGAACGTTGTGTCGACCGGGAAGGTTGAGCTCAATCGCCAGTGGCGCTTCCGCCTCGCGATGCACCGTGAACATCATGCGACCCGCGTGTTCACACACGGCCTCGGCCCGGACCTGTGCGTCGGCGGAAACCCCATACGACACCACCGTCTTGGAGACAAATGGAATGATCTCCCGTACATACGGATCGTCAATGCAGACCACGGCCGTGCCATAAAACGGCAATCGTTGCGTGAACGCGATAAACGCCTGTTTTAATTTGGCGACATCGTGGTCATAGGTCTCCATATGGTCTTCATCGATGTTCGTGATCACCGCCATCATCGGCAGCAGATTCAAAAACGATCCATCGGACTCATCGGCTTCTGCCACGATGTAATCGCCAAGACCAAGCCGGGCATTTGCGCCCGCGCTATTTAATCGACCACCAATCACAAAGGTCGGATCGAGCCCCGCCTGAGCCAGCACACTCGCGACCAGGCTGGTGGTGGTGGTCTTTCCATGCGTGCCGGCGATGGCGATGCCTTGCTTTAAGCGCATCAACTCACCGAGCATTAAGGCGCGCGGAACCACAGGGATGCGGCGACTCCGTGCCGCCACGACCTCGGGATTGTCGCCTTTCACTGCGCTGGAGATGACGACCGCATGCGCATCAGCGAGATGCCCGGCTTCATGCCCGATAAAAATCTGGGCCCCTTGTTGGGCGAGCCGCTCGGTGGCCGCATTTTTCGCGACGTCCGATCCCCGCACGGTATACCCGAGATTGAGCAGCACTTCGGCGATGCCCGACATACCGGAACCTCCGATGCCCACAAAATGAATCGTCTCGATCTTGTGCTTCATGCACGCGCTCCTGAAGAGACTGGCTCTCCTGTCACAGCAAGTCTTACCGTGGCCACCACCCGCTGTGTTGCCTCTGGCGTGGCCAATTCGCGCGCGCGAGCGGCACGTGCACAAAGGGTGTCGCGTGTGACCGATGTCAGAATGTCGGCCAGCTGTCGCGCCAAGGTGTCGGACTGTGGGAGTGTCCAGGCCGCCCCGGACTCCGATAAGGCCCGGGCATTCGCCGTTTGATGATCATCAATGGCAGAAGGGAGCGGCACGAAAATCGCGGCCACACCGACCGCAGCCACCTCGGTCACGGTCGACGCACCGGCACGACAGATGAGCAGGTCCGCCCATTGATACGCTGCGGTCATATCATCAATGAATGCATCGCAGGTGGCGGCCAGGCCGCGGGTAGCGTAATCGGATTGGACCTGTGAAAGTGCCGCTACTCCCGTCTGATGCCGGATCTCCCAGAATGCCCCGGCATCCGTGGCCATCCGCAGTGCCTGTGGAACACTGGTGTTCAACGAAGAGGCCCCCAGACTTCCACCGACCACCAGCACACGTAAGGGTCCAGTGCGTTGCCCATAGCGTATCAATGGTTCCGGTAACGCCATGATGGCATCACGCACCGGATTGCCGACCAGGATTGCACGGACCGGTGCAAAACGTGTGCCCGGGAAACTGATCATGACGGACCGTGCGATTCGGGCCAACCAACGATTCGCCGTTCCCATTACCGCATTCTGTTCATGCACACACAATGGAATGCGCCGAAGCCAGGCGATCAATCCGATCGGAAAGGTCACATAGCCTCCAAACGCCACCACGACCTCGGGACGCGCACGCATCGTGATGGCCATCGCCCGTGCCAAAGCCGAGATCAGCCGGAACGGCAGGCTCAGCAGTGCCATCAGGCCGCGGCCTCGCACCCCGGAAAATTTCAGGATATGCAGCCCGAATCCTGCTGCCGGAATGACACGCGCTTCCAGCCCTCGGTCGGATCCGACCCACTCGGCATGCCAACCCTGATGGCGCAGGGACTGTGCCACCGCGAGCGCCGGAAACACATGGCCGCCTGTGCCACCGGCGGCAATCAATACCCGCCGTCCCGTCATGCCGGCCCTCCACGAATGTGGGCCCGGTTTTCGGCGTCAATGCGGATCAATACGCCCATGGCGACGCAGACCGCCAACATCGAACTGCCCCCATGACTAACGAAGGGCAGGGTCAATCCCTTGGTGGGCAGCAAACCGGTGTTCACGCCCGCATGGATCAGGGTCTGAATGCCCAGCCATACGCCAATGCCCTGGGCCACCAGGCCGGCGAATAGCCGCTCCTGAGACATGGCCGATCGACCGATTTCAATCGCACGACGAACAATGAATGCAAACGCAACCACCACTAAGGTAATGCCGATGAACCCGATCTCCTCACCCATCATGGCGAAAATGAAATCGGTGTGCGGCAAAGGAAGATGGCCCATTTTCGCGATGCCCGTCCCCAGCCCAGAACCCATCACCCCGCCGCGGCCAAAAGCGATCAGCGCACCGCATAGCTGATAGCCCGAGGTTTGAACCACATCCGGATCACAGGGCGTGAGATAGGACATCAATCGCATTAGGCGCCACGGCGTGAACACCACCATCATGCTGAAGACCGATACCAGCACCAGAATTAAAGGCACGAAAATCCGCATGCTCATGCCACCCAAGAACAGGATCGCCGCCGTGATGGCCATGATCACCATCGTGGACCCGAGGTCCGGCTGAAACAGCAACAACAACATAACCAAGGACATGAGAAATCCGATGGGCAAGAGCCCGCGCACAAAAGTATGCATCCGGTCCTGACGTCGAATCACATAGGCGGCGGCAAACAACAATGAAAAAAATTTCATTAATTCTGCCGGCTGAAGGGTGAAGAACCCGAGCGGAATGGCCCTCACTGCACCATCTTTCACCACGCTGGCACCGAACAGAATCTTCATGGCGGCCACTACC
>JBMSML010000056.1:0-9615 GCA_049421125.1 Burkholderiaceae bacterium | reverse complement strand
ATAGAGACACCACGCGAATCTGGGCTTGCGGCACCGGCTCCACAAAACGGGCGCTATTCAATTCTTCGGCCAAGACCGCCTGCCACAGGGACGACGATAAGCCGTGCGATGCGGTCGACTCCGCGCCCGCTTCGGCCTGCAGCCGCTGCAATGCCGCCAGCACCGCCTGACCCGCATGGTCCGCGGCGAGCGTGACATCCATGCCGCAATGCTCCAGCGCCGACATCAACGCGGATGCCCACGTGGCCATCGATGCACGCCCGCGCGATGCACGCACCGACAGTCGATCCCGTGTCATCGGCAACAGGCCCTGATCCATCAAGGCGCCCACATCGACCGAGACAATGCGACCAAAGTCGCGCAGCGACTGATCGAGTCGCTCAACGGCCTGGGCATCAAATCCAAATCTGGCAAAAAGTCCTTGACGCACGAAGGGCGACTGCACCCACTCCAAGATGGACTGTGTGGTGCCTTGCCCCGTGAGCAAGTCGTTTAAACCCGATACCGCCGTAGCCGCCACGGTGGTGTCCAAGGCCCAGCCCGAACGATCACTGATCGGTTCGCCTGCCCGCTCTAAGAGCGAGCGCATTCGGCGCACGATTTTGCGATCCAAGGCCACGACACCAATGTCATCCATACCCTGTGCACGCCACTGCAACAGGGTCTGCACGGCCATCCAGGCCGACTCTTCAAGGGTTTTAGCCGCCAACCGTGTTCGCGGTGCCGACGCGACCACAGGAAGCCTGACCGATGCATGCATCCACACGCTCATGTCGCACGGTGTGACCGTCCATACCACTTCGGCCATGGCGCGCTCCTGCGGCGATGGTTGCCGCGCCAAACAAAACCAGACCACGGTGCCGCCCGCCGACATATCGGCGGCCTGGGGTGCATGACGGACCATCCAGGCCACACGATCGTTGGGCTGCGCATTTGCCGCTTGCAGTTCACGCAACGTGGCCAGATCCGATTGCAGATGGGATGCCTGCCACTCAGCATTCAGATGATCAGGGCGCTGCGAACACCACTCCCATCCTTCAAACAGGTCCACCCATTGACCGGCCAGATCCAAGGCGGCCTTGGACGATCCGCCCAAGGACTGCGCAATGCCCTTGAAGTCCAGTAAGGCTTGGGCCAACTGCACACGCCTCATCGCAATGGGCCGCGGCAGGGTGATCCCGCCAATCGGTCTACCCTGCTGCACCGCCCGGGTCACCACATTGGTCACGACATCATCGAAGGCTTGCTCTAACGTTCCACACCACGGCAACGGCGCACCCTCGGATCGGCCCGGCCAACCGGTCTGGGCCAGCGCCGAGCGCAGGCTCCACGCGGCAAGAGGTGAATCCACCACCACGCGCGGCGTGACATCTGCCGGCAAGGCCGCCATGGCACTGGCCACGGCCTGCGCCAGGCTTTGGCCGATGGGGACAGAAAAGTCTTGGGGAATCACAGGTTTTATGCTATCTTCTTCACTCATCGAGTCTAATTAAACAGACCGGCAGGGTCACCCGGTGATCCACCAGCAGTTCCGATCACCATCCTGCCCCAAAAAAACCCTTAGCACTTTCCATCCCGCGGCGCTGCCGTTTCTCATTCGACGTATTCCGTCAGACCTTCACCATTCCAACACTATGAGCCAATCTGTTTTAGCCGTGAGCGATGCCTCGTTTGAGGCCGAAGTTTTGAAATCCGACCTGCCCGTTCTGGTGGACTTCTGGGCCGAGTGGTGTGGCCCCTGCAAAATGATCGGGCCCATCGTGGAGGAGATCGGCATGGAATACCAGGGCCGGCTCAAGGTCACGAAATTAAACGTGGATGAGAACGCTGCGGTCCCCGCCAAGCACGGCATTCGCGGCATCCCCACGTTAATCCTGTTTAAAAACGGTGCCGTGGTCTCCCAGAAAGTCGGCGCCGCCGCCAAGTCCCAACTCACGGCCTGGATTGACAGCAACCTGTAAGGACTTCGCAGAACCATTTCCCCGGGGCGGGATCAGCGCAACCCACCCCTTTCACATCACGCGCACTTCTCTTTTTATTCCTTATGCATCTCTCAGAACTTAAAGCACTTCACGTCACCCAGTTGGTGGACCTGGCCATGAGCCTGGAAATTGATAACGCCAGCCGACTGCGCAAACAGGAGCTCATGTTTGCCGTCCTGAAAAAGAAGGCCAAACTCGGTGAACAGATTTTCGGCGATGGCGTTTTGGAGGTGCTACCCGATGGTTTCGGGTTTCTGCGTTCACCGGAGTCCAGCTACCTGGCCAGCACCGATGACATTTATCTCTCCCCATCGCAGATCCGCCGCTTTAACCTGCACACAGGCGACTCGGTCGAAGGCGAGGTGCGCACCCCCAAAGAAGGCGAGCGTTATTTCGCCTTAGTGAAGGTCGACAAGATCAACGGCCAGCCCCCCGAGGCATCGAAAAACAAGATCCTCTTTGAAAACCTCACGCCGCTTTTCCCCGATGAACCCATCGTGCTGGAACGGGAGATGAAGGGTGAAGAGAACATCACCGGCCGTGTGATCGACATGATTGCCCCGATCGGTAAAGGCCAACGGGGTCTGCTGGTGGCCTCGCCGAAAAGCGGTAAGACCGTGATGATGCAGCACATTGCGCATGCCATCACCACCAACTATCCCGAGGTCACACTGATCGTGTTGCTCATCGATGAGCGCCCCGAGGAAGTGACCGAGATGCAGCGCAGTGTGCGCGGCGAAGTGGTCGCCTCCACCTTTGACGAACCGGCCACCCGGCACGTGCAGGTCGCCGAGATGGTGATCGAAAAGGCCAAACGGTTAGTCGAACACAAAAAAGACGTGGTGATTCTGCTCGACTCCATCACGCGTCTGGCCCGTGCCTACAACACCGTGGTGCCGACCTCGGGCAAGGTGCTCACCGGTGGTGTGGACGCCAACGCCCTGCATCGGCCCAAACGCTTTTTCGGTGCCGCCCGCAATATCGAAGAAGGCGGCTCGCTCACCATCATCGCCACTGCGCTGATCGACACCGGCAGCCGCATGGACGAGGTGATCTTTGAGGAATTCAAGGGCACCGGCAACATGGAAGTCCACCTGGCCCGCCGCCTGGCCGAAAAGCGGGTCTACCCAGCCATCAACATCAATCCGTCGGGTACCCGTCGCGAGGAACTGCTGATCAAGCCCGATGTCCTGCAAAAGATCTGGATCCTGCGCAAGCTGCTGCACGACATGGACGAGCTCCAGGCCATGGAATTCTTGCTGGACAAGATGCGCCAGACCAAAAACAACGGCGAATTCTTCGACATGATGAAGCGTGGCGGATAAGAAAAACTGATACAATTCAAGGGTTTAGGCACGTAGCGCCCGACATTGCCGCCCTTAAGTGGGGCGATGGGGCACCGGCGACCGGCACTTTTAAGGAAAATTCATGAAAGAAGGCATTCACCCCGATTACCGCGAAGTCGTGTTCGTGGACCTGTCCAACGACTTCAAATTCATTACCCGTTCCACGGTGCATACCAAAGAAACTATCAAGTGGACCGACGGTAAGGATTACCCGCTCTACAAGCTCGATACCAGCTCCGAGTCCCATCCGTTTTTCACTGGCAAGCAAAAGCTGATGGACACGGCCGGTCGCGTGGAGAAGTTTCGCCAGAAGTTTGGCGCCAAAACAGGCAAGGCCACTGCAAAGGCGTAAGGCGCTGTTCGTGCCACGCTAATGCTCACTCGGCCCATGCCAGAGCATCCCAAAGGCAGCCCAAACGCTGCCTTTTCTTTTTTTAATTCGCCCGCCTCCGCGCCGCTGCCCGGACTGGCTGCAAGTGCGGCCAACCGTCTGCCGCGCTGGGCCCTGTTCGGGTTGCTGCTGCTTTACCTGTTGCATGGACTCTTTCATCGCGACGCCTGGCGTGGCGAGGACCTGATCGGCATCGCGCTGGCCCGCTCCACCGCCGAGGCATTGCTCTCCGGTGACTTCTCTGCCCTGCTGTTGCCACAACTTAATGGCATCGCCTGGAATGGCCAGGGGCCACTGTGGACCGCTGTGCTGGCGATCTTTATGTTGCCCGTCTATGCCTGGTCGGCTCTTCAACATACCGCACTGCCACTCACACTGATCGATGAGGCGGCACGCATCCCGCTGGCCATCGCGATGGCACTCGGATTCACCGCTCTGTGGAAGGCCACCGACCGATTCGCGCGCCGGCGCGAAGCCCAACCCTTGGATCCCTTGGGCGTGGGTCCTAAATCGCAAGACTTCGGCAAGACCCTAGCCGACTGCGCGCTGCTGCTCGCCATCGCCACGCTGGGTGTGATCTACCCTTGGCATCAGGCGGGCACGGCCGCCATCGGCTTTTTATGGCAGGGGCTCTTGCTGTGGTCATTGGCCACCGCACCGGAAACACCAAAACGTGCGGCAACCCAATGCGCACTTATTATCGCCGGCAGTCTGCTCACGCATGGCCTGGGGTTGGCACTGGCGAACCTAATTACTCTGGCGCTGGTGTTTCGGTTTGTGGCCCCGTATCGATTAGTGGCGGATCATTTTGTGACGCCATGTCTGAAACGTAGCGCGATGCTGATCGGCCTCTGGGTGGTGCTCACCGTGGTGACCTTGCCGCTCTCCCGTGTCGGGCAATGGTGGGTAGAGGGACTGGCCCACTGGTCCGTATGGCGATGGGTCACCCTGGACGCTGGGGGCTTTGGCAACCTGCGCGTATGGTTTAACGAATCCTTGTGGAAATGGTGGCCGCTGTGGCCCATTGCCCTGTTCGGGTTGTGGCGCGCACGACATGTGAAGCTCAGCACAGCACCGCATTGGGCCGTACCCTTGATCAGCACGCTGGTCGTAATCCTTCTGGGGTTGATCGGTCCGTCCGAGTGGAAGATTCACTACCTTGCACCGGTGGCCGCCTTGGCGGTGATCAGTGCGTTTAGTCTTTTGTCCCTGCCGCGGGCCGTGGTGAATCTAATCGACTGGTTTGCGGTGGCGCTCTTTACGTCCTTGGGTATTTTCATCTGGGTGTACTGGATCGCGTTGAACTTCGGTGTTCCGCAGAACCTGGCCCAACGCGCGAGCAGTCTCGCCCCCGGGGTGCAAGGCAATGCCAACGTTTATGAAGTGATGATGGGACTCTTTGCCACGCTGGCCTGGATTGCCCTGATCACCTGGCGGATTCGCAAAGGCAACCCCCGCCTGTGGCGCCCCGTGGTACTCAGTGCCGGCGGACTCACCTTGCTGTGGGTGCTGCTGATGACCCTGTGGCGGCCGGCTATTGATCGTATACAAGGGCAATACACCCTCGCCCGATCACTGGAGTCCGGGTGGGTGCGCGCGGCGTCAGCACGACTCTCGTTAACGAGTGGCGGTGTGCGCGCCGTCATTGCACGTCAACGGCAGCAGTTCCGTCAACGCGTGGATGATCCCAGTGCCTGTGTGCAACTGTCACAGGAAAGCCCAGCCTTGGATGCGATTGCCGTAGCGCTTACCAATCTTCCGGTGGCCGATCAATCGACCTGCGCCTGGCGCTTGGCCTTATTTAATCCCAACAGCAAAACCAGCGAGCGCTGGAAAATTATCTGGCAAAGCAGTGCCACCGAAGATCGCCGCAGCCGCGAACGCTTTGTGCTGCTCGAGCGCAACCCGTAAGCACACTGTCCGTGTCCACCCCCCGCGCTGCCAATGTCTTTGTGCTGGGATGGCCCATTTTAGTGGGCCAGATCGCCGTGCTCGGCAATGGGGTGATCGACACCATCATGGCCGGCCAGCGCTCGGCCGCCGACTTGGCCGTGGTGGGATTGGGCGCCAGCATCTACATCAGCATCTTCGTCGGATTTCGTGGTGTGCTGATGGGACTCACCCCGATTGCGGCCGGGCATTTCGGTGCCGGCCGTTTATCGGAGATCGGCGACGATGTCGGACAGACCGTCTGGGTGGCGCTGCTCTTGGCCGCCTGCGGAATTCCCCTGCTGTTGTGGACTGATCCGTGGCTGGCCTTGATTCAACCCGACCCGTCGCTTCACGATACCCTGCGTGGCTATCTGTGGGTCACCGCCACCGCACTGCCGGTGACCCTGCTCTACAGCGTATTTTTTACCTTAAATAGCGCCACCTCGCGACCGGCCGTGACGATGGCAATTAACCTCGGCGCCCTTGCATTGAAGTGGCCACTGAACCACCTGTTTATGAATGGCGCCGACGGCTGGTTCGCCCCAATGGGGGCCGTGGGATGCGCGGTATCCACCGCGATTCTCGCCTGGGCCTCATTGCTCATCGCCATGGCCGTGATCACGATCGATCGGCGCTATCGCGAATTCCATGTCCGCGTGCGTGTGCCACAGATCCGGAAAATTGCCGAGCTTCTGCGCATTGGTTTACCGATCGGCGGCGGCTATCTGATTGAAGTGACATCGTTCACCTTAATGGCCCTCTTGATCGGTCGCTTCGGCACAATTGCCAGCGCCAGCCATCAGGTGGCAGCTAACCTCGCCACCCTGCTTTTTATGGCGCCCCTTGCACTGTCGAACGCCACAAGTATTCTGGCCGCGCAGGCTTTGGGCAGTCACGACGAGGCCAAGGCGCGGGCCTGGGTGTTCGCCGGCATGCGGTTGGTGATGGGCATTGCCGTGTGCCTATCTCTGGTACTACTGATTTTCCATTCATCGATCGCGAAGCTTTACGCCGAAAACCCTCAGGTCCAGTCCTTTGCCGAAACACTGATCATCATGGCGGCGATCTGCCACATCCTAGATGCCCTGCAGTGCCTCTTGTATTCCTCGCTGCGGGCATGGCGCATCACGTTTACGCCGATGTTGGTCTATGGAGTGAGCCTGTGGGGCCTGGGCATTGGTGCGGGATGGGTCATCGCGAACACCTTCTTCACGCCAGGGCCCAGTGCGGCACAAGGTTTCTGGATCGGCAACTTCAGCGGACTGGCCATGGCCTGCCTCGGCCTTGCTTTTTTACTGCGACGACGATTTCTCGATCCAGTGACGACGGTAAAACCGCAGCTCGTCGATTGACTCTTCGATGTCGGCCAGGGCCGTGTGGGCCCCTTTCTTTACAAATCCCTTCATCACTTCGGGGCTCCACCGCCTGCAGAGTTCTTTAATCGTGCTCACATCGATATTGCGGTAATGAAAGTGCGACTCCAACGCGGGCATATACCGGGCCATGAACCGGCGATCCTGATGGACCGTGTTGCCACACATCGGTGATTTACCGGCCGGCACATAGCCCCGAATAAACTCCAGGAGTTCCTGACTGGCCTGGTCTTCCGTCGTGGTCGATGCCTTGACCTTATCGATCAGTCCAGATTTTCCATGCGTGCCCTTATTCCAGGCGTCCATGGCCTCCAACACCTCGTCCGCTTGATGAACCACCATCACCGGCCCAATGGCCAGGGTGTTGAGTTCAGAGTCGGTGATCACCACGGCCACCTCGAGAATCCGGTTGATCTCGGGATTTAAGCCGCTCATCTCCATGTCGACCCAGACCATGTTCAGTTCGTTGACAGTGCTCATGGGACGCAATGATCGCACAGGCTAAGATGGGGGCCATGCGCGCACGACTTCTGTCCCATTTCGGACGTCAGGCCTGGGTACGGGATGACCAAGGCGCGCATCGGCTGTGCGTCTATAAGGGCCGGGATCTCCAGCCCGTGGCCAATGACAGGGTGGAGATCGATGCCGAGGCCACACCGGCCGTCATCACGGACATTGTGCCGCGGACCAATACGGTGTTGCGCAGTGAATCCCACCGCGCCAAGGTGCTTGCCGCCAACGTGGATCAGGTGGCGATTGTAATTTCAGGAGCCCCGCTGTTTTCGGATGAGCTGCTCGCGCGCATGATCTGTGCCTGCGCTGCCGAACAGATTTCCGGAATCATCGTGCTGAATAAGAGTGATCTTGCGGCCGAAACCCAGCGTGCAGAGCAGCAGCTCGCACCCTTTGAGCATGCGCTGAAATTGCTGGACTGGCCCCTTGTTCGCGTGGCGGCCAAGCCCACGCTCCCTCACGCCATCGGCCACGATGACCATGGGCAGGACTCCCAACGCCATCCGCGAGATCTCGAGCCGCTGCGCCACCGACTGCTCGGCAACACCACGCTGATCATGGGGCAATCCGGCATGGGCAAAAGCAGTCTGCTCAATGCCCTGGTTCCGGGCCTCAACGCCCAGACCCGGGAAATCTCCCAGGCCCTGCAGTCCGGCAAGCACACCACCACGGCAGGATTGGTGGTCCGCATGTCGCCGCCTGAACACGAGCCGGGCGGGCCTGCCGATCGTGGCCAACCCGACACCTGGCTCGTCGATACACCGGGCTTTCAGTTATTTGGGCTGCACCACTTATCAGACACGCAACTGGCGTTGGGATTTCCCGAATGGATCGAGGTGCATGACCATCACGGACGCTGTCGATTCAATAACTGCACCCATCAGCAAGAGCCCGGCTGCACCATCGCACAGGCGGCTAAAAACAATCAAGCCGCCCAACGGCGGCTTGATCTCTGGCGAACCCTGATCAGTTCCCTATAGCCAACTGACGCCTTGCATCCATTTCTGTGGCTGCCCAGCCACGCGGGCATTTTGAATGCTGTTGCGGGTGGTTTCAAAATCGAGGAGGTTTTTTTCTGATGGATTAAGCAGCTGACACCCGATTCGGTAATGATCCAAGTTAAAGGGCTCGCTGACGTTGACCACCTGGAGCATAAACTTTTCAGATTTCCGCTTGCCGCGCAGGAGGCAGGAATTTGACCAAATCGTTCCCACCTGAATCGGCTGAGGAGCGACAAACTCCACCGCCACCCCTTGGAACCCGACATCAATCACCTTGGGTTGGACCGGGGTGCTGTAGGAGCCACTGATCAGAATCTGGAGCGGCATCACGTTGTCCATGGGTACCGACACACGGAAACTTTCACGGCGTTGTATCGCCAGCACCTCTTCGGGGAAATCCGCAGTCACCAGATCGTAGCTTCCGATGTTGACGTTGTGGGCCAAAAACTGCAGTTTGTACTGATCGCTGGTGATGACCACCCAAAGGCTCTTGGCGCTGTGGAACTCCTGGGGAACCTCAGTGCCCTCCGGCAGGGCAAAGGCCATTCCGGTCACCGGGGCGGCCTCCACACAACGCAGGGCCAGCCGTTTGGTGAAATTATCCAAAGGCATCAAACCTGCCGTAACACCTGACTCGAACTCACGCATCAGAGTGCGCTCGGCCGCTTTTTCGGGCAGCTTGCTGCTCTCAAGCAGCGCCTCGTCAATTTCGGGGGGGTAGATGCGGAACGACACGTTTTTGCCTATAGTCCAAAATCATCCATTTTAAACGATTCAATTCTCGGCATAAAATAGGGGCCATTTTCAAGGGGTAGACGCATTGGGATCCATCGAGTCACCACGGCTGAAAATCCTAGTCAGCAACCAAAAAGGTGGGGTGGGCAAGAGCTCCATCAGCGCCAATCTGGCGGCTTATTTCGCCATTGAGCGCAAGATGGACACCCTCCTGATCGACCTCGACCGCCAGGGAACGTCCTCCTCCTGGATTCAGCAGGCGGCACAGTTCGAGCGCCTCCAATTTGAGCACTCGAGCAATCTGATTCAAAGCAGTAGTCGTCTGGGTGTATTCAATGCCCG
>JBMSML010000055.1:0-9749 GCA_049421125.1 Burkholderiaceae bacterium | reverse complement strand
TAGGAAGTCTGATCGCGGCATCGGGTGGAATAGGATTTGCACTTGGTGCGCAGGGCTTTGTGTCGGCGCTGGTGTTTCAAGTGCTGCTGGGGTGCGGTATCGCGGCCACTTATATGCCGGGGTTGAAGATCTTGTCGGACCGGACCCGTGGGCGTGAGCAGTCGCGCTTTGTAGCGTTTTACACGGCGTTTTTTGGACTGGGTGCGGCCTCATCGCTCTTCATCGCGGGCCAATCCTTGCCGCGCATTGGCACCCATTGGACTTTTTTCCTGTGTGCCCTTGGCCCGTTGGCAGCGGCGTGGATTGTCTTATCGAGCACGCGGCCCTTGGCCCATGAGCGACATCCGATCGCGGTGAACTGGTCGCTTCAACGTCTCTTTCCGGTGGCCACATGGCGACAAGTGCTGCGGGATCGGGAGTGTCTGGGTTACACGATTGGTTACGGTGTGCATTGCGCCGAGCTTTTTGGCTCGCGCGCCTGGATCGTGGCGTTTTTCGCCTTCAGTGCAGCGTTGTTGCCCAGTGGCGTGGTGACCCCCATGTCCGCGGCATCGGCCACCGCAGTCGTGAGTGTGCTTTCTGTTCCGTCTTCGATTTTGGGCAATGAGATGGCACTGCGTATCGGGCGACGCGCCTGGATCGTGCTGGTGATGATGGTCACGACCCTGGTGGGGGTAGTGATGGCCCTGATGGCCGGAAGCGGATGGTGGATCGTGTTCGCATTGATGACGGCGTATTCGATGTTGGTCATGGCGGATTCGGCCACGCTCACCGCGGGGCTGGTCTCCTCGGCGGATCCTTCCGTCAAAGGTGCCGCACTCGGTCTGTACTCGTTAATCGGGTTTGGCGGTGGTGGGGTCATTGGGCCGGCCATATTCGGTGTGGCACTGGATGCCGCAGGCGGTGGCGGGACGCCGGTTCAATGGGCGATTGGCTTTGCGGCCTTGGGTGCGGGTTGCATGGTGTTTCCGTTGATCGACTGGCGACTGTATCGGAGCAGTCCGTTTCGCAGCCGGCGCCCGCACGCGCTGGGATGATTGGGGGGCTGGCCGATCGACGCTGCTCTTGATGTTGATGATGCCGCTGTTAAATCAGTGGCGCTTCTTGATCAGGCCGATCATTTGAGAGGCCACGAGAATCTCTGCCAGGTACAGCACGCAGGAGGCGATAAAGCAGACAAATCCCGCCAGAAAGGTGGTCGGCACCCATTGGGATAGCTGCAGCCGACCCTGCATGCCCGTGGAGTAAAACAGTTCGACGACCGTCATGCCAATGAGCACGGCGCAGACCACCATAAGCGCGGTGGCGGCGTTAATAATTTTTTTTCGTGTGCCCAGTGTTTCCAGTTCGCGCTGAAATCGGTGGAAACGGGGCTCGGTGTCCGCGGTGGCATTGATCAACCGATCCTCCAGAACGCGCTCCCGGTCGATGACGCGCGCGAGCCGTGTGCCAATCGCATTGAGCATGCCGGCCACGCCGGTCAGCAGGAATACCGGTGCAATCGAGAGTTGAATCGCCTCGGTCAGAGGATTCAGGGCGTCGGGTGAGGGAATCATTCGTTGTTTTTGGCGCCTTTATCGCGACGGGATTTCTCCTGGTCTTGTCGAACAGATCGCAACTGCCACCAGCCAAAGGCCAGCGCGCCGCCAAACACCAACAGCCCCTCGAATGCCACCAGTAGAGTTTCCATGGACATGGCCGCAGTCTAAAAGAAAAAAGCCCGGATTCCTCCGGGCTTTTTGTTTTGGCTCCCCGACCTGGGCTCGAACCAGGGACCTACGGATTAACAGTCCGGTGCTCTACCAACTGAGCTATCGAGGAAGGAGCCCAAGATTCTACAACAATCTGCAAACGGTTTCGGACGTGCGTTGATCGGAGAGGTGCGTATCCATGAGGTGTAAAGTCTTTTCATCGTTGACTCAAGAGACGCCTATGCCCCCGATCATTCCTTATGTGCCCAGCGATATCCGTGAACCTGCGGAACTGGTCGATGCCATCCGAGCCCGTCGTGGTGGTCAACTCATCCATCTGGATCGTATGCTCTTGCACAGCATTCCGTTTGCCCGGGGTTGGAATGCCTTTCTGGGGGAAGTGCGGCGTAACCTTTCCGTGTCGGCCAAGCTGCGCGAGATTGCCATGTGTGGAGTGGCGGTACTCAACGGTGCGGAGTATGAATTTTTTCACCACGCACCGGAACTCCGTGCGGCGGGCGGTACGGCAGCGCAGGTGGATGCGCTGCGCGCCATCGGTCGCCCCGATATGGATCTGAACGTGTTTGATGCTATTGAGCGCGATGCGATTGCACTGACCATCGCGATGACGTGCGATATTGAAGTGCCGCACGATCTTCTGGAGCGACTACAGGCCGCGTTGGGCAACACCGCCGTGGTGGAACTCGTCGGCGTGGTGTCCGCCTACAACATGGTGTCGCGATTCCTGTTGGCGTTGGGGGTCACGCCAGAAGACCACCCGCCGGTACCGCAGGGATCAGCCGGCCACCATGGTTGATTCCTGCGCCCATCGGGTCAGGTCGTTCACCATGGTTTTGTAGAAGGTTTCGAATACCGGCGTGGACACATAGCCAAGGTGCGGACTGAGGGTGACGTGAGGGTGATGCAACCATGGGCTGTCCGCAGGCAGGGGCTCGGTCCCAAACACATCAAGGGCGGCATGGGCGGGGCGTCCGGAATCCAATGCGGCCAGCAAACTGGGCTCATCGAGTAAGCCCGCACGCGCAGTGTTCACCAATAGGGCATCGCGACGCATGAGCGAGTATTCGGTGGCCCCCACGATGCCGCGTGTGCGTTCGGAGAGCACCAGATGGAGGGAGACCACGCGCGAGGTGGCCAAGAGCTCGTTTTTCTCAACGCGACGCACGTCACAGGCGGTGGCCCGTTCGGTGGTGAGATTGGGGCTCCAGGCCACCACTTCCATGCCCAGGCCCAGCCCCATGCGTGCCACGCGTTGACCAATCTCGCCCAGGCCGATCACGCCGAGGCGATCGCCTTCCAGCGTGTCGGGCAGGGGATAGGGATCTGCGCTGGATGTGCCACGCCATTGCCCGGATTGCATACCGGTCATGGCCGGAACAATCCGTCGTGTGGCGGCCAGGATGAGCGCCCAGGTCTGCTCGGCGGTCGATGCTTTGTTTGGGCCGCCTGGCGTGCCGGAGACCTCAATGCCGCGACTGCGGGCAAATTCGCTATCGACGGCAAGATTGCGCTGACCCGTGAACAGAAGCCGTTTGAGATTTGGGAGTTGGGCCAGCACGGATTTCGGAAATGGCGTCCGCTCCCGCATCAGGCAAATGGCATCGAAATCCTGCAACTGACGAATCGCATCCTCCGAAGAGGAAAACGGCTCGGAGAACACCTGGACTTCGGCCAGCCGTTGCAGCTCCGACCAGTCGGCCAGTTCCAATGCGCACTGTTCCCAGTCATCGCAGATCGCAATACGGAGTCGATGTGTCATGTCTGCAGGCCCCCGGCGTCGGATTCTCCGGCCAGGGTGCGTTCTCCCCAAGTCTTGGAAGATGACATCAGATCTGTCCCCCACGGTCGATCCGGGGAAGTCCTTAAGGTGTTTCCTCTAGAACCTAGAGCTAACCGCCCCGCCGTGCGTGGCCGCGGGCGGGGGCGGGGATCGGGAGGCGATTACAGGACGGCGGCGACCGCTTTTACGACACGATCGATGTTGCCGCTGTTCAGGGCCGCCACGCAGATACGGCCAGAGCTGATGGCATAGATTGCGAACTCCTCCCGTAAGCGGTCGACCTGTTGGGGGTTCAAGCCGGAAAAGCTGAACATGCCCCGCTGCCGAGCCACGAAGGAGAAATCCTGTTTGACGTTCAGGGCTTTGAGCTTGTCCACAAATGCCAGACGCATTTTGCGGATGCGGTCGCGCATCTCGGCGAGTTCCTCTTCCCAGAGCGCACGCAGCTCCGGGGTGGTCAACACATCCGTGACGATGGCCCCGCCATGGGTCGGCGGATTCGAGTAGTTGGTGCGCACCACACGCTTGACCTGGCTGAGGACTTTGACGGCTTCCTCTTTGTTGGCCGTGACCACGGAGAGGGCGCCGACCCGCTCGCCGTATAAGGAGAACGACTTGGAAAACGAGCTGGAGACCAGAAAGGGCATGCCGGATTTTGCGAACAGTAAAACTGCCGTGGCGTCTTGGGCGATCCCGTCGCCGAACCCCTGATAGGCGAGGTCAAGAAAGGGCACGAACTGCTTTGATTTGCACAGCGCCACGACCTCTTCCCACTGCTGAGCGGTGAGGTCCACGCCGGTGGGGTTGTGGCAGCAGGCGTGAAGCAACACGACACTGCGGTCCGGCATGCCCTTTAGGCTCGTGACCATGCCGCCGAAGTCCAGGCCGTGGGTTTTGGGGTCGTAGTAGGTGTAGGCATTGACCGTGAAGCCTGCGCCCTCGAAAACCCCGCGGTGGTTCTCCCAGGTCGGGTCGCTGATGGCTACGGCACTGCCGGGCAGCAACCGTTTCAGGTAGTCGGCCCCCACCTTGAGGCCGCCCGTTCCACCCAGGGTGTCCAGGGTGACGACGCGACCGGAGGTGACCTCCGGGCTGTCCGCCCCAAAGAGCAGGGCCTGAACCGCCTTGTTGTAGGCGGCCGGACCATCGATCGGCTGATAACCACGGGGCAACCCCTTGGCGATTCTGGCTTCTTCTGCTTTCTTTACGGCTCTAAGTAATGGCAACTTGCCGCTATCGTCGTAATAGACCCCCACGCCCAGATTGACTTTTTCGGCCCGGGTATCGGCAAGAAACGTCTCGGTCAGGCCAAGAATCGGGTCCTTGGGGGCCATTTCAACGGAGGAAAACAGGGAGGCAGCAGCACTGGTCATGGGATGGTCAAAACCCTTTTGTCAAGGGCTTCGCAGAAGAAAAAAAGATGGAAATTCAGGGCTCAACAAGGGAAAATGCGCGATTGCACAATTTTTTAGACGCGTCTCGAACACCACCCGAAAGTCTAGCATGGGCGTCCGTGAAAACCCCGGTGTGATCCAGTTCCCTGGGAGCCCCTTCGAACTGGCATTGCCATTTGAGCCGGCAGGCGATCAGCCGGAGGCGATCGCTCGTCTGGTGCAGGGGATCGAGGACGGGCTGTCCTTCCAGACGCTGCTCGGGGTGACCGGATCGGGCAAGACCTTCACTATGGCCAATGTGATCGCCCGGCTCGGGCGTCCGGCGCTGATTCTGGCCCCCAACAAAACCCTGGCCGCCCAGTTGTACTCCGAGATGCGGGAATTCTTTCCGCGCAACGCCGTCGAGTACTTCGTGTCCTATTACGACTACTACCAGCCCGAAGCCTATGTGCCCCAGCGGGACCTGTTCATCGAGAAGGACTCGGCGATCAATGAGCACATCGAACAGATGCGCCTGTCGGCGACCAAGTCCTTGCTTGAGCGCCGTGACACGGTGATCGTGGCGTCGGTGTCGTGCATTTACGGCATCGGCAACCCGTCGGACTACCACCAGATGGTGCTGATCGTGCGCAAGGGCGATCGGCTGAGTCAACGGGACCTGATTGCTCAGCTCGTGCGCATGCAGTATCAGCGCAATGACATTGAATTCTCCCGCGGCACCTTCCGGGTCCGTGGCGACACGATTGATATTTTCCCCGCTGAGCATGCGGAGCTGGCGCTGCGCATTGAACTGTTTGATGACGATGTGGAATCCCTGCAACTGTTTGATCCGTTGACGGGCCGGGTTCGGCAGTCGATCCCGCGTTTTGCGGTGTATCCGTCGTCCCACTACGTGACGCCCCGAGAAGTGGTGTTGCGTGCCGTGGAGACGATCAAGGACGAACTCCGCGAGCGTGCCCAGTTTTTCGTGAACGAACAAAAACTGGTGGAAGCGCAGCGGATTGAGCAGCGCACTCGGTTTGATATCGAGATGTTGTCCGAGCTCGGATTTTGTAAGGGCATCGAGAACTACACGCGTCACTTATCCGGTGCCCAGCCCGGCGAGCCGCCGCCCACCTTGGTGGACTACCTGCCCAAGGATTCCCTCATCTTTATCGATGAAAGCCATGTGACGGTTGGCCAGTTAGGCGGGATGTATCGCGGCGACCGCTCGCGCAAGCAAACCCTGGTGGACTACGGATTTCGCCTGCCATCGGCCCTGGACAATCGTCCGTTGAAGTTCGAGGAGTTCGAGCCCAAGATGCGCCAGGCGGTGTTCGTGTCGGCAACGCCATCGGCTTACGAGCTGGATAAGAGTGGTGGCGCCGTGGTGGAGCAGGTGGTGCGGCCCACGGGATTGGTGGACCCGGCCGTCGAGGTGCGGCCCGCCGGGTCGCAGGTCGATGACCTGTTGGGCGAGATCAAACTCTGTGTCGCGCGCCATGAGCGGGTGCTGGTGACCACGCTGACCAAGCGGATGGCCGAGGACTTAACGGACTATCTGTCGGATAACGGCGTGAAGGTGCGTTACCTGCACTCTGATATCGACACGGTGGAGCGTGTGGAAATCCTGCGTGATCTGCGCCTGGGCGCGTTTGATGTGCTGGTGGGAATTAATTTGTTGCGCGAGGGATTGGACATTCCCGAGGTCTCCCTGGTGGCGATCCTGGATGCCGACAAGGAAGGGTTCTTGCGTTCGGAGCGCAGTCTGATTCAGACCATCGGGCGCGCGGCACGTCATTTAAGTGGCCGGGCCATTTTGTATGCCGATCGCATCACCGATTCGATGCGCCGGGCCATGGATGAGACTGAGCGTCGGCGCAACAAGCAGTTGGCCTTCAATCAGGAGCGTGGCATTACACCGCGGGGCGTGATCAAACGGATTCGTGAACTGATCGATGGGGTTGTGGATCCGCGCACGGCCAGTGTGGTGATGCAGGAGGCGGGTGCCGGGTCTGCTACGGACCGCCCGGTGAAGGATCTGGCCAAGGAACTGGCCCGTTTGGAGAAGGCGATGCTAGAGCACGCCCGGAATCTGGAATTTGAAAAAGCGGCACAACTGAGAGATCAGTTGGCCCGATTAAAAGAAGAAGTCTTTGGAGTAGACACATTGCATGACTCAATTGAAAAGGCCTTGGTATGACCACATTTGACGCAACCTCAACGATGGACAAAGACGTAATCGAAACCACTCCGTTTGATTCGGCCCTCTCGACGGGGCGCCCGAAATTAAGCCGCAGTGCCAAGAAAAGTGATGTGCCCTCGGGCATGAAGACGAAGATCCTGTTTGTCTGCATGGGGAACATCTGCCGTTCACCCACCGCGCAAGGGGTGTTCCAGTCCTTGGTGAAGGCGGGCAACCTGCAGGAGTTTGTCGTGTGCGATTCCGCCGGAACCCATGATTTTCACGTGGGCGAGGCACCCGATCAGCGGGCGGTGAATGCGGCCGCCAAGCGCGGATACGATCTGACCGAGACCCGGGCGCGCAAAATCCAGTTGTCGGACTTTTCGGAGTACGACTACATTCTGGCCATGGACTGGGAGAACCTGGCCCTGTTGCAGCGCATGTGTCCCCGTGGACTGCAGCACAAGCTGCAGCTATTGATGCGGTTTGCCACCGAGTTCGAGGCCGCCACCATCAATGATCCGTATCACGGTGGTCCCCAGGGGTTCGAGCAGGCGCTGGACTACATTGAGGATGCGTGTAATGGCCTGATGGAAGTGGTCCGTCGTCGGGCCACCATGGTCGCGGCCGCCTAAGCGCCCCTCGGCCATCGGCCGACGTCTCGAGGCGGGGGGAGGATTTCCCCTCACCCCGCTCGGGAATATTTCCCGAATAGTTGATCAAAATCATGGGAGAAGATAAACTCCCGACTAAATCACTCAATTATTCGGAGAATGTCAAATGCGACTGACGACAAAAGGACGTTTTGCGGTCACCGCCATGATTGACCTAGGGCTTCGCCAGGACAAGGGTCCGGTCACGCTGGCGGCGATCAGCCAGCGCCAGAAGATTTCCCTCTCGTACCTGGAACAGTTGTTTGGACGGCTGCGTCGTCATGAACTCGTGGAGTCGATGCGGGGTCCTGGCGGTGGGTACAAGCTGGCCCGCGGCGGCAAGGACATCACGGTGGCGGACATTATTTATGCCGTCGATGAGCCGCTGGATGCGACCCAGTGTGGCGGCAAACAGAACTGCCACGATGATCATCAATGCATGACCCACGAACTCTGGGCGAGCCTGAATCGTCACATGGTGGATTTTCTGGATTCCGTGACCCTGCACGACCTGGTCGAGGAGCAGAAAAATAAGCGCAGTCCCTCGGCGGCCGATGCGTCGGGCGTGCGTCGCTCGGTGATGTTCCAGGAACCGCGCGTGGTCTCTGATACGACGGTGGCGTAATGAAGCGGCCGGTCTATCTGGATTATTCCGCGACCACCCCGGTGGATCCGCGTGTCGTGGACGCGATGTTGCCCTTCCTGAGGGAAGACTTCGGCAATCCGGCCTCCCGCAGTCATGCCTACGGCTGGAAGGCGGAAGAGGCGGTCGAACAGGCACGTGCCCATGTGGCGGCCTTGGTGAATTGCGATCCAAAAGAGATCGTGTGGACCTCGGGCGCCACGGAGTCCATCAACCTGGCCCTCAAGGGTGCCGCCCAGTTCTACAAGGAAAAAGGCCGCCACGTGATCACCGTGAAGACCGAACACAAGGCCACCTTGGACACGTGTCGCGAACTGGAGCGGGAAGGCTTTGAGGTCACTTACCTGGACGTGAAGGACAACGGTCTGATCGACTGGTCCGTGTTCGAGGCATCCGTGCGACCGGACACGATTTTAGTGTCGGTGATGTTTGTCAATAACGAGATTGGCGTGATCCAAGACATCGCCCGCATTGCGGAGTTCTGTCGTGCCAAGGGCATCATCGTTCATGTGGACAGCGCCCAGGCCACGGGCAAAGTGGCCATCGATCTGCAGCGGCTCAAGGTGGACCTGATGTCGTTTTCGGCCCATAAGACCTATGGGCCCAAGGGCATCGGCGCATTGTTTGTTCGTCGCAAACCCCGCATCCGTATCGAGGCGCAGATCCATGGTGGGGGTCATGAGCGCGGCATGCGGTCGGGAACGCTGCCTACGCATCAGATCGTTGGCATGGGCGAGGCGTTTCGAATCGCCAAGGCCGAGATGGCCACAGAAAACGAGCGTATCCGCGCTCTGCGCGACCGGCTCTGGACGGGGCTCTCGCAGATGGAGGCGGTCTACATCAACGGCGACTTGGAGTCGCGTGTGCCGCATAACCTGAATGTCAGTTTTAACTACGTCGAAGGGGAGTCGCTGCTGATGGGCATCAAGGACGTGGCCGTGTCATCGGGATCCGCGTGCACTTCGGCCAGCCTAGAACCCTCTTACGTGCTGCGGGCGCTCGGTCGCTCCGATGAACTCGCCCATTCATCGATTCGTTTTTCGGTGGGGCGTTTCACCACCCAGGAGGACATCGATTTCACCGTAGCGCTGCTCAAAGAGAAGGTGGCCAAGTTGCGTGAGATGTCGCCCTTGTGGGAAATGGTCAACGAGGGTGTGGATTTGAATTCTGTGCAGTGGGCGGCCCATTAAGCCGCTCGTGGTGATGGCGTTATTCGGGAGAACATAAGATGGCCTATAGCGAAAAAGTGATCGATCATTACGAACATCCTCGCAACGTGGGTGCGTTTGATAAGGCGGATCCGGGTGTGGGAACCGGCATGGTGGGGGCGCCCGCCTGCGGTGACGTGATGAAACTGCAGATCAAGGTCAATGAGCAGGGCATCATCGAGGATGCAAAATTTA
>JBMSML010000054.1:0-9966 GCA_049421125.1 Burkholderiaceae bacterium | reverse complement strand
TCTCAAAAATTTTGGGTTACGGAGTAAGTCTGTTGTTGGCCATGGGTCTTTTGACCGGCTACAGCACGGGCGTTACAAAGGTTCCGGATCTGCGGGCCCCAGGGGATAAGGTATACGCCGCCCCTCAGGTCGAGAGCCTGGTCTATTCCTGGGCCTCGAGCTGGTCCGGAAAACAGTTTTCCGATTACTCCCGCTTTTACAGCGCCGGCTTTACCAATTCCCGCCACGGCGACCGAGCCTCTTGGCTCGCCTTTCGCAAGCCGCGAGTGCTGAAGGATTCCGATATCCGCGTGGACATCTACGGGCTAAAAGTTGTGGAGCAGGGTGCTCAGTACTTTGTGGCCGAGTTCGTTCAGGACTATAAATCCGGGCCCCTTGAGGTTATTTCGCTCAAGAAGCAGCGCTGGGTAGAAGAGGGTGGTGCATGGCGCATTTCTATGGAGGAATCCTCTGACGTCCGTGCCGACCACGCCACGGTTCTGGCCGCCAAGGCCCTACCGGCTCTGTACGCGGCCGTTGTTCCCGCCCCCGATTCCCAGCCCGCCGCCAAGGCTGTATCCCTAGCGCCGGCCCCGGCTAATCAAGTCTCGATCAAGAGATTCGAGTTTGAGGGTGAAGTGCTGGCTGTTTCTGAGGATACGATTCGTGAAAGCCTGCAGGATTTTGTTGGTAAGCGGCTCTCTATTCATCAAATGGACATGGTGGCCAAGCGAGTGGCCGGCGTCTACCAGGCCAATGGCCTACGCGAGCCGATTGCCACCGTCACTCAGCAGTCTTTTTCCCAGGGCGTGGTCAGAATCCTGGTGATCGAGAATGTTTCAGCCCGGGTAAGTTCCGCCCAGGAACTCCGATTCCCAACCATCGAAGAGTCTCTGGTTCGTATTCAGCAGGTGGCCAGTCAGTTCTTCGAGCGCATGTTTCCTAAGAAGGTGGTGGTTGCAACGGGCTACTAAGCCCGTTTTTTTATTCCCTTTGTGTCGCATAATGTGTATTATGTAAACTTTGAAGGGAGGTTAAAAGGCGGTTTCACTACCGCCCTCTACCCTTAACCCGACTCGCGATCAGGTCCGTTCGAACACAGCGGCAATGCCCTGACCACCCCCGATGCACATGGTGACCAGACAGTACTTGCCCTGAACGCGGATCAACTCATGGATCGCCTTGGTGGCGATCACGGCCCCCGAGGCACCAACCGGGTGACCCAAGGCAATCGCACCACCATTCACGTTGGTCTTCTTGGGGTCAAGGCCTAACCCTTTGGTCACGGCGAGTGCCTGGGCAGCAAAGGCCTCGTTAGACTCGATCACATCCATCTTGTCCAGGGTGAGACCCGCCCGTTGCAGGGCGATCTTAGAGGCGGGAATCGGACCCTCGCCCATGATGTCATTGGGCACACCGGCCACGGCATAGCTCACCAGACGCGCAATCGGCTTGTGGCCAGCCGCCGCCGCGGCCTTGGCCTCCGCCAGAACAAAAAACGATGCGCCATCGTTAATGCCCGAGGCATTGCCCGCGGTGACGCTACCCTCCTTCTTAAATGCCGGCTTCATCTTCGCCAACGCTTCCATAGACGTGGCCTTGGGGTGCTCATCAGTATCAAACACGATGTCGCCCTTGCGACTCGCAATGGTGATGGGCACGATCTGCGACTTAAAACGGCCTTCGGCAATCGCTTTGGCCGCGCGGTTCTGTGACTCCAGTGCAAAGGCATCCTGCTCTTCGCGCGAAATCTTCCACTTGGTGGCCAGGTTCTCGGCCGTGATGCCCATGTGGCCCACACCGAAGGGATCGGTGAGCGTGGCCACCATCATGTCGATCAGTTTGGTGTCGCCCATGCGAGCGCCATTGCGCATGGCCTGGGACAAGTAGCCACCGCGGGACATGCTTTCGGTTCCGCCACCGACACCGAAATCGCAATCGCCCAGCATGATGGCCTGCGATGTCGAGACAATCGCCTGCAAGCCCGAACCGCACAGACGGTTCAAGGTGACCGCGACGGATTCCATCGATAAGCCCGCGTTAATCGCCGCCACACGGGAGACATACGGTGAACGGGACTCGGTGGGAATGCAGTTGCCCACGGACACGTAATTAATTTTGGCGGCATCCACGCCGGATCGCGCGACGGCCTCTTTCATCACCAGGCCACCCAGATCGGCCGGCTCTAATCCTGACAGCGTTCCATTGAACGCACCCACTGCAGAACGCACCGCGCTTAATACGACGACTTCTCTCATTTTGATGTCTCCCTTATAAAAATAGCGTCTAAGTCATGTGCATCGGAGTCCACCACATCCACGGTGGCAAACTCACCGATCTGTGCGGGTACAGGATGCCGCGAGTTCGGATCTGGAAAAATTCTAACGATTCCATCAATCTCCGGCGCATCCGCCATGGTACGCCCGATCAGCATGCCCTGCTCCGGGTCCACGTCATCAATCAACACCTGGATGCGCCGGCCCACCCAGCGGGACAGACGCGCCGCAGAAATCTCTTCTTGTACGGCCATGAATCGCGCTTGACGTTCGGTCTGCGTGTCCGGATCGACCGGATTGGCCAAGGCATTCGCCACTGCCCCATCCACCGGTGAATACGTAAAACACCCGACCCGATCCAACTGTGCCTCGCGCAGAAATTCCAGCAGGTGCTCAAACTCGGCCTCGGTCTCTCCCGGAAAGCCAACGATGAAGGTACTTCGAATGGCAAGGTCCGGACAGATCGCCCGCCATGCCGCAATGCGCTCCAGATTCTTCTCGCCGCTGGCCGGCCGCTTCATGCGCTTGAGCACATCCGGGTGCGAGTGCTGAAGGGGCACATCCAGGTAAGGAAGGATCTTGCCCTGGGCCATCAAGGGCAGTACCTCATCGACATGGGGATAGGGGTACACGTAATGCAGTCGCACCCACACGCCGAGTTGTCCGAGTTCCTCGCACAGCTCGGTCATGCGGGTCTTTACCGGACGACCCGCCACAAAATCCGTGCGGTACTTGATATCCACGCCATAGGCACTGGTGTCTTGTGAGATCACCAGAATCTCGCGCACTCCGGCCTTCACCAGGCTCGCGGCCTCGCGCATGACCTCCCCGATTGGTCGCGACACCAGATCGCCACGCATGCTGGGAATAATGCAGAAGGTGCAACGATGGTTGCAGCCTTCCGAAATCTTTAAATACGCGTAATGCCGGGGCGTTAACCGAATGCCCTGCTCCGGCATCAGATCGGTGAAGGGGTCGTGGGGCTTCGGCAAATGGGTGTGAATGGCCTGCATCACTTCAGCCGTGGCGTGGGGCCCGGTGACCGCCAACACCTTCGGGTGAATGGACTGCACCAGATTACCGCCCGACTCCAGACTCTTGGCACCCAGGCAGCCCGTCACGATCACCTTGCCGTTTTCCGTTAACGCCTCACCAATGGCGTCTAAACTCTCTTGAACAGCATCGTCAATGAAGCCGCAGGTGTTGACCACCACCAGGTCGGCCGACTGGTATTCGGGGGCAATGGCGTAGCCCTCAGCGCGCAACTGGGTCAGGATGCGCTCCGAGTCGACAAGCGCCTTGGGGCATCCGAGCGACACAAATCCTACGGACGGCATGATGATTCAGGCAACACCGACGCCGAGCAGGTCTGCCGACGCGGTGCGACTGCCTTAGTTGTCCTTTTTTTCCTCGCGGGTGGAGGTGGGGAACTGGAAACCCGGAAACATCGAGGTTGCGTTTTTCTGCATCTGCTCCTGCATTTGCATGAACACATTCTTGCTTTGTTCGATGTAGTTGCTCATCAGGTTCTGCATCATCGGGGCCTGGTTTTGCATGAACTGTCCCCAGGCATCGGCCGACGGAAACGTGCCTTTGCCCTCGACCATCTTGCGGGACTGTTCCTGAAACTGTTGCTGAATTTCCGCAAAGGCCTTCATATTCTTCTCGAGGTACTCCCCCATCATGCCCTGCATGGTATTGCCATAGGTCCGAATCACCTGCGAGAGCATGTCGGCCGAGAACATCGGCGCACCACTGGACTCCTCGTCAAGAATGATCTGCAACAGAATGCTGCGCGTGAGGTCGTCCGAGGTCTTGGCATCGGTCACCACGAAGGGCTCACCAGAGAGGACCAACTGCTTGACATCGGCCAGCGTGATGTACGTACTTTTGTCATTCCAAATCATCATTTACCGATTCACAACATACACGATCACGACGGGGACCATCGAAGATCCCCGCAATGATCATTAGCTCATGTGCAGGCCACCGTTGAGCGAGAAGTCAGCGCCCGTGGCAAAACCGCCCTCCTCGGACGAAATCCAACGCACAATCGATCCGATTTCATCCGGTGTGCCCAGCCGTTTGACCGGGATGGTGCCCACAATCTTTTCGAGAACTTCCGGCTTAATGGCCCGAACCATCTCGGTTCCGATGTATCCCGGCGATACGGTATTCACGGTCACGCCTTTTGCGGCCAGTTCTTGGGCCAAAGCCATGGTGAAGCCATGAATACCGGCCTTGGCGGTGGAATAGTTAGTCTGACCAAACTGTCCTTTTTGCCCATTGACCGACGAAATATTGACAATCCGGCCCCAGCCCTTGGCCACCATGCCCTCGACCACCTGCTTGGTCACGTTGAATAAGCTGTTCAGATTGGTATCGATCACCTCGTCCCATGCAGCACGGGTCATCTTCAGAAACATGCCATCGCGGGTAATGCCCGCGTTGTTCACGAGAATGTCGGGATTGCCATGCTCTGCCCGCACCTTCTCGAAGGCTTCCACCGTCGACTCCCAGCTGCTCACGTTGCCCACCGACGCATAGAAGGTGTATCCGTCGGCCTTTTGCTCGGCCAGCCACTTGTTGAAATCCCGTGTGGGCCCACATCCGGCAATGACTTTATGTCCGCCATCATGCAGTTGACGGCAAATGGACGTTCCGATGCCGCCCATCCCCCCGGTAACGTAAGCAACGCGTTGTGTCATGGTGTCTTCCTCCTGTTTTGAATACTGTTTTGTCTCGTTAGTTTTTTTACTTATGCCTTGGACAGTCGCACCTTCACATAACTTCCCGGTGCGGACTCAATGGATTTGTACTTGTCACTGCCCGGAATGACGGGCGCATCCGTCTGCGCTCCGGCGTATTGTTTTAACCACTTGGCCCAGTCATTCCACCAGCTGCCCGGCATTTCGGTAGCACCGGCAAACCACTCCTGAGCGGACGCGCCAATCGATGCGCCCTCTTGGGCCTCATTGATCCAATAACTGCGTTTGTTCTTGGAGGCGGGATTGATCGAACCGGCAATATGCCCGCTCGCCCCCAATACGTATCGCTTCGGGCCGCCGAGCGCCGTGAGCGACTTCCATGCCGACTCCCAGGGCACGATGTGGTCTTCACGGGCGCCCATGGAATAGATGGGCACGGTGATGGACGACAGATCCATCTTTTCTCCGGCCACCGTGAGCCTGTTCTTTTTCACCAGGTTGTTCTCGAGGTACATATTGCGTAAGTACCAGGTGAAGAACGGGCCGGGAAGATTGGTGCTGTCCGAGTTCCAATACAAGAGATCAAACGGAACCGGCTTCTCCCCCTTCAGGTAGTTGTTCACCACATAGTTCCAGACCAGGTCGTTGGGGCGCAGAAAGGAAAACGTGCTGGCCAGTTCCGTGCCGTTCAACAGACCGCCCTTGCTTAACTGCTGCTCGCGCATCTGCACATGCCGCTCATCAATGAACACATCCAACACACCGGTATCGGAGAAATCCAGCAGGGTGGTCATCAAGGTAAACGAATTGATTTTGTCTTGCTGGCGTGCGGCCAAGGTGGCCAGGGCGGTGGCGGTCATGGTGCCACCGACACAGAATCCCAGAATGTTGGTCTTGGGTTGACCGGTCACCTGCAACGCGACCTCAATGGCTTTCAAAATACCGCGTTCAATGTAGTCGTCCCAGGTGAGCGTGCTCTCCGGGTCGATGACATTTCGCCATGACACCAGAAAAACCGTATTGCCCTGGTCGACCGCAAACTTCACAAATGAACTCTGCGGCTGCAGATCCATGATGTAAAACTTATTGATCGATGGCGGCACCATCAGAATGGGCACGCTGCCTACCTTGTCGGTGGTCGGTCGATATTGAATCAGCTGGAAAAGCTCGTTTTGAAAGACCACATCACCCGCGGTCACCGCAATGTTCTTGCCGATCTCAAAGGCGTTTTCATCGGTCTGAGAAATGCGGCCAATGCGCATGTCATGCACCAGATTCTCGATACCGGAGCGCAGACTGTCACCCTGCGACTCCAACATCTTTTGCTGCACTTCCGGATTGGTGGCAAAGAAATTTGCCGGCGAAACGGCATCGATCCATTGCTGGGTCATGAACTTCAACCGTGCAAGCGTCTTCGGGTCGGTCTGCACCGCATCCGTCATCGCATTGAGCGTCTTGGAGTTCAGCACGTAGAGCGCGGCCATTCCTGAGAAGTACGAGTCCAACCACGTGGGCGTGGCAAAGCGTTTGTCCTGCGACGCCATCTTCGCCATCTCATCTTTAGACACCAGCACCTTACTCAGGTCTTGCAGATACTGATCTTGGATGGCCTGCATCTTTTCAGGGATCACCGCGATTCCGGAAATACTGGGTACGAGCGGAATCGCGGCCTCCGGATTTAAGGATCGTGCCATGACGGGATTTGTTGCAGGTGAAGGTGCAGCATCGGCTGCAACATTTGCAGAATGGTGACTTGCGCCCACCGCTTGGGCCGGACGCGCGCTGCTGGGTGGCGGAGCTTGTACCGAATGACCCTTGGACCCCTTCTTACCCTTACGCTTGGCCCTCGATATCGCGACAGCCGTCTTTGGATTTTCTATCGAATCCATCCCGTCATTTCCCCCACTCATTAGGTGTCTCTTAGGCCATTCTGCATACCGCTTGTGCACAGTGTCAAATGAGCTGCGCTTTCCTCCAAGCGGGTCCTGATGCTTTGTCGAATGTCTCTATTCGATGCCGCGGAACACCTCGACCCCCGCCGCAGGATCGACCTCTTTTGGTGGCAAACTTGTTGCCGAGGGTTTTAGGGTGACCTGCCCACCTGACTGAATCACCAGCTCTTCAAGAGTGGTATTAGAATTCACTTCTAATAAATTGTTTAAGTATTTGTTAGAAAAAGATATTTCCTGCATCTCTAGCCAAAAGGAGAGGTCTTTATTTCCGTTGTCGATCGCGTAGTCACGGGCGGTGAGGCCGACCTGATTCGTAAGCGTCGGATCCGCCCCAAGTTCCAACAAGGCACCCGCCGCATCACGGTGGTTGAACCGGGCCGCCATCATGAGAGGCGTGGTGCCATTGGGACTTGCGGCATCCACAAAGGCACTTTTCTCGACCAGAAGACGCACAACGCCCACATGGCCGGAGGTCGCCGCATAGTGCAAGGCGGACCATCCTGCCCGGTTCACTTCGGCCCCTAGCTTGACCAACTGCCCCGCCACCGCCGCAGACCCTTTGACGGCCGCGATCATCAGGGCCGTCTCCCCGAGTTGGTTTTCGTAGTTCAAGACCTCTTTAGTCTGCCATCTTTTCTGGCGCAATAAGCCCAGCGCAATGGCCTCGCCATCGTCCCGGATCGCGATCATCAGCAGGTTGTTGCGCAGATCATCCCGGGTGCGCTCATCGAGACCCAGCTGCGGCATGCGGGCCAGAAAGCTTGCGTCATTGGCGCGCACAGCCAGTCCATAGGCCTGCAAGGCATCGCGGGCCTGCCCGAGGCCCGGCAGCATCAACAGAGCGGCCAAGGCCCAGACGGCGGCGCCATACGGCCAGCGCCAGGGTCTGACTGACCGCTTAACCGGCGTGCCCGGATCGCATCGGACAGACTCAGGCCGCACGGCCCAGGGCTCCAGAGGAAAACCGCTCAAAATTCGCACCGGTCTTGGCGGCGACTTCCCCAACGGGGACTTGCTTGAGTTCCGCAATCTTTTGGGCAACAAGCACCACATAGGCGGGTTCATTCACCTTGCCGCGGTGCGGCGCCGGGGCCAGAAATGGGGAATCGGTCTCGATCATCAAATGCTCCAGTGGGATCTCCATGGCCACCTGGTGCACCTGCTTGGCGTTTTTAAACGTGACGATGCCGGAGAGCGAAATGAGGAAGTTCATCGCGATGGCCGCCTTGGCCACGTCCACCGACTCGGTAAAGCAGTGCATGACGCCTCCGACCTCGTCAGCGCCCTCCTCTTTCAACAGACGCAGCGTGTCCTCGGCGGCCTCTCGGGTGTGGATGATCAGGGGCTTACGCAGCGCCTTAGCGGCGCGGATGTGAGTGCGAAACCGCTCTCGCTGCCACTCAAAATCGCCGTCCTTGCCGTCGCCCTCCCGACGGTAGTAATCCAGCCCGGTCTCTCCGATGGCCACGACCTTGGGATCCTGGGCCAGCGCGACCAGTCGATCGACCGTCGGCTCTTCAATGCCCTGATTATCGGGATGCACGCCCACCGAGGCGACGAGGAAGTCGTGCTGTCGCGCCAAGCCGATGACCTGCTCGGACTCCTCCAGCGTGGTGCAGATGTTGAGCGCCTGACCGACGCCGGCGGCCTTCATGCGCGCGACGACCCCGGCGGTGTCTTCCACCAGTCCAGGGTAGTTCAGGTGGCAATGGGAATCGATAAAAGTGGTGGTCAAGGCGGATTACACCAGCGCGCGGCGATAACGATCGAAAATGGATTCATAAAAGAGTTTCGGATTTAACGGATGTTCCGCCACCCCACGGATTTTCTGCAATTCGGCCAGGATCTGTGACCAGTTCTGAGCCGATCGAATCCTCAACGCCTGGTCCCGAAGGGCCGGTTCGTGTTCGGGAAATGATCGGGGTGCGAGCCCCACGCGCACCCGGGCGGCGTCGTTCATCCAGCGCATCATCAACTCCAGCGCATCGCCCGGGGGTGACTTACCGGCTTTTTCGGCCCACTTGATCGGATCAATGTCGCCGGACATGAGCAGGGGTAGCAGCCAGGGCGCCGCCTCCGACTGTTCGGTGTGCACCCGCGCCAGCGTGATGTCATCGACCGCGATACTGATCTGTCGGCAGCGCGAGACGATAGTGGCCGGAATCCCCCGTGTGGTGTCGGCCACCAGAATGAAGACCAGCGCGGGCGGTGGCTCCTCCAGGGTTTTGAGAAGCGCATTGGCCGCCTCGTAGTTCATGCGGTTGGCCGGACTGATCAGGACCACGCGCAGACCACCCCGGTGGGACCCCACGTTGGCAAAACCCGACAGGCCACGGATCTGTTCGATGCGAATTTGTTGGGATTTCTTTTTTGTATCCTCGGCGGCCTCGGCCTCGGCGTCCGCCGCCTCGCCTTCCGATTCTTCGTCTTCGCGCTCGGCATCCGGTCGAACCCAACGAAAATCCGGATGAGATCCGACTGTGATCCAGTGGCAAGAGTTGCACCGTCCGCAGGCCGACCGATCTGACAGTGGCCCGTTGCAGAGCCAGGACGCCGCCAGATCGCGGGCGAATTCGTTCTTCGCGGTTCCTTTTGGACCCACCAGGAGCAGCGCACTGGGGCGTCGATCCAAACCACTGACCACGATGTTCCACCAGGATTTATGCCACGGAAAATCATTATAAATCATAGTTTTATAATATCTTCCGTAAGTATTTGTTGAATACGTGAAACATTCTGTACGGAGTCGATCACCCGGAAAATGGCCTGGACGCCTGGCCGATGTTGATGCAAATAGACCTGCCGCACTCGCTCGAAATAAGCCAGGTTCTGGGCCTCAAATCGGTCCTCGGCCGGTCCACGTCCCCCACGACGTTGGGCGGCCAGTTCGGCCGGTGCATCGAACAGGTAGACCCGGTCCGGCCAGTAGCCAACCACCGCATGGCGACTCAGGTCATCAATCCATTCCAGATCCACCCCGCCCCCACCTCCTTGATAGGCACGGGTGGAGTCCACAAATCGATCACACAGGCCCCACCGGCCGGCCTCCAG
>JBMSML010000053.1:0-9936 GCA_049421125.1 Burkholderiaceae bacterium | reverse complement strand
TTTGGTCCCCGCCCCCGCAAGGCGTCGGATGAACCGATCCACCGCGCTGTTGTGCTCGGCCAGGGTATCGGAAAAGTGGGAGCTGCCGTCCCCCCTTGCCACGAAATACAGGGCTTTAGAGTCGGCCGGATTCATGACCGCACGAATGGCCCGCACCCCCGGATTGGAAATGGGCGTTGGCGGCAGCGTTTTACGGGTGTAGGTGTTATACGGCGTATCTTTTCTAAGATGCGCGCGGGTAATGTCGCCCTTAAATGCATCCCCAAGGCCATAAATCACTGTGGGATCAGCCTGAAGAGGCATCCCAACCCGGATCCGATTGGCAAACACGGCGGCCACCCGCTCGCGGTCCCCGGGGTACTGGGTTTCTTTTTCGACGATCGAGGCCACCACGAGCGCCTCGGCCACTGACCGATAGGGCAGCCCCTCCCGGCGCTTTTCCCACTCCTGTGCCACGACCCGTTGCTGAAACCTTGTCGCCCGTTTTAAGAGCTCTGAGGCACTGCTGCCCTTTTTCACAAAATAGGCATCGGGGTAGATCCACCCTTCTGGGTTGGAGGTCTCTATGCCGATCAGCTCGGCCAGGACGGCGCCGTGGGTGGCGCGGCCCAGATCGAACCGAAGATCGGGGTTCGCAGCGATGGCATCGACGATCTGCTTGACCGTCCAGCCTTCGACAATACGGAATTCACTGTGGGTCGCATCCCGTCCCGCCAAGCGGTCGATGAACTGCCGCTTTGTCACCCCCGGCTCCACCACGTAGACCCCTGCCTTGAGGTTCTTGTGTACGCCCAGCCAACGTGCGTGCAGCAGAAACATGCCCTCATGGATGTCGACGCCGGCATCGCGGATCATGGCGGCCACGCCGCGGGCCGAGGTCCCATAGGGAATGAGCAGTTCAATCGGTTCTTTTTTTAAAATGGGCCGGCTGCCCTCGTAGATAAACCACGCCAGGGCAAGCGCCACGGCGGTCCCCAACATGACCAAGGCCAGCCATACCGTCCTCATCCATCGGCCTGTGCGCGAGAGGGATTTGGGGCTTTTGCGTCGTTTTGAGTCTGCCATGCCCGCTATATTAAAGAAATGAACATCCCCACCTTTTTTTCCGCGCGGTTTGCAGCGGATCTGGCCGGCTTTCAGGGATTCACGGTCGGCGGCGCCGACGCCACCACGTTCCTGCAAGGCCAACTCACCAATGATGTGGTCAAGCTCTCTGCGGGCCAACAGCAACGCACCGGCTACTGCACGCCAAAAGGCCGCTTACTGGCCACGCTGCTGCAATGGCGAATCGATGATCAGAGTGTGGGCCACCTGATGCCCACGGCGCTTATGGCACCGACGGTGAAACGCTTGCGCATGTACGTGCTGCGATCAAAGGTATCGTTTTCAGACAGCGCAGCGCCCTTGCAGGTGATGGGGCTATGGGGTCAGTGGACCGCCGCTGGACGCGATGCCTTAAGAGGCAATGATCGATCGGGCGTGATCGCGCTGGATGGCGGTACGTGGTTGATCGCCGAATCGGCCTGCCCCGTGTTGGGCCCGCGCGCCTGGTGGGTGGGCACTCAGGAGGCCATCGCCACGGGCATGGCCACGATATCCGGGGTCGACACGCTCAGTGAGGCCGCCTGGCAATTTTCAGAAATTCAGAATGCCCAGCCATGGGTCTGGAGCGCGACCGTGGAGGCGTTTGTGCCGCAGATGATCAATTTCGAAGTGGTTGGCGGCGTGAGCTTCACTAAAGGTTGCTACCCCGGCCAGGAGGTCGTGGCCCGAAGTCAGTATCTGGGAAAACTGAAACGCCGGACATTTCGGGTCGATCTGCCCGCGCTTCCCCCCGATCTGGCCAGTTCCGACGAACTCATCGGCCGTGACATTTGGTCAGTGGCACAGACCTCGGAGCCGTGTGGCATGGTGGTGAGCGCCGCGCCCATGTTCAATGCGCAAGGGCAGGCCCAGCCCGCCACTCACCTGCTGATCGAGTGCAGTCTTTCGGCCTGGGATGCCGGCGAGCTTTGTTTGTTCTCTCCTTCCGGGCCGGTGCTTTCCAAGGCAGGGCTGCCCTACGAATTCCCCACGGAATAGCGATCCCGATGTGTCTGATCGGACTGCGCTTTGATGCGCAAGGACAACTGTTTCTTACAGCCAATCGTGACGAGTTCGCGCACCGCCCAACCGAGGCCTTGCACTGGTGGGACGAAGCTGTTCTCGCTGGGCGCGACTTAAAGTCCAAGGGCACCTGGTGCGGCATCACGCGCGACGGTCGCTTTGCGGCCGTGACCAATGTGCGTGATCCCCGGCTGCGGGACACCACCGTGCCTTACGGGTCCCGGGGTCTGGTGGTGAGCCGTTTTCTGCAAAGCGATCATCGGCCTGCGGACTACCTGAATCGCACTCTTGCGCAACTCACCGATCCATCGCCATTTAATTTATTAGCGGGTTGGATACGCCGCACGGGTGTGGAGTGCTGGTGGTTAGGCGGGCGAAGCCGAGAGGTGTGGTCACTCACGGCAGGCGTGCACGTGTTGTCCAACGCTGAATTAAATACAGCGTGGCCAAAGACCGAACGGCTTCGTCACGCGATGTCGGTGCACGATGAGTGGCACGATGATGCTGCGCATGAATCGCCGATCGGCCGACTGATGCAGTCACAGGAGTGTGCGGCGGACCATGCCCTGCCCGACACAGGGGTCGGTTATGCCTGGGAGAAAAGACTCTCGGCGCCCTTTATCACGGGGCCCGACTATCACACGCGATCGAGCACGGAAATTCGCGTACGGGGTCGCGAGGTCCAGATGTCGGAGATCACATGGTCCGCGCAAGGCGAACCGATTAATCGTGTAACGAAGGGCTTTTTAATCGATTCTTTCGACTGAAGGCGGCCATGCGTTTAAACGTGCCCATCGCCTGCGCCAGCAAACGATCGTGGGTATCCCGAAGTTCCGCCCGACAAAATGCCATGGTCGAGGAGTAGTGGTCACACCATCCAAAGGCGTGCAGTTCTCCTTTTGCGGGCCGAAGAAATGTGGTCTTCATTTCCACCGTCACCACGCCCTGACCATCCGGATCCGAGGATTTTGCCGCAAGTGCCATCGCCACATCCAACAGGGTCATGATCACGCCACCGTGGGCCACGGCCAGTCCATTCTCATGGTGAGCATGTAAGTCCAGCTTAATTTCGGACTGCCCTTTCTCAAAGCGGACCAGTTCGACGCCAAGATGCTCCACAAAGGGAGTAAAACTAGGTTTTAGCGGGTTATCCATGACGTCAACGATACCAAGACTTACCATTACGCGTTATGAACGCACCCGAGAGCGCTTACGTGGATCCGCAACGCCAAGGCACTGGACCGATGGCGCCGATGCTCCCGCCCTTGTCCTCCCATCCTGCGCCGGGGATGGCGCCGCGTGTGCGTCTTCACCGCGCGACCGAAGATCACTGGACCCCGGGATACGCCGCCATAGAGTGCGACCCTCGCGAACCCTTTGTGACCCCGTGCGATCCCAGCCCGTTATCGCAGGCGCAATGGCTTGCCGTATCGTCACCGGCATGCGCGTTGATCGGTCAGCAGGTGCAGGATCTTGTGGCCGATTCGCAATGGCTGGACCTGATGTCGGGTCGTGCGGCGCCCGCGCATGTTCAACCCTATGCGGCCGTCTACGCCGGTCATCAGTTCGGGGTGTTTGTGCCTCGGTTGGGAGACGGACGCGCCTTGAATCTCGGCGCACTCCATGGCTGGGAGTTGCAGCTCAAAGGTGCAGGTCCAACCCCTTACGCACGCTTTGCGGATGGACGTGCCGTGTTGCGCTCCTCGATCCGTGAGTTTTTGTGTTCGGAAGGCATGCACGCATTGGGTATTCCCACGACGCGGGCGCTCTGTCTGACCATGTCACCGGATCCGGTTTTGCGTGAAACCGTTGAGCAGGCGGCCGTGGTCTGTCGACTGGCCCCGAGCTTCGTTCGGTTTGGCACCTTTGAATATTTTGCAAGTCGGGGCCGGGTGGATCTGTTGGAGCGGCTTATTCGGCATGTAGCGCACCACCTGACGACGGGTGCGACCGCCGCGGACCATCCATCGATTGAGGCACTGACATTAAGTGTGGCCGACACGGTGGCGCAGCGCACGGCGCAACTGATGGCGCAATGGATGGGCGCAGGGTTCATGCACGGCGTGATGAATACCGATAACTTTTCGATCCTGGGGCTGACGATCGACTATGGGCCGTTCGGATTCCTGGATGCCTTTGATGCCCATCACATCTGCAATCACTCAGACCATGCCGGCCGCTATCGCTACTCCACCCAACCCCAAGTCGGTCTGTGGAATGTGGCGCGCCTGTTGTCCGCACTGCACCCACTGATCGGGGATGCCGATCCGTTTGCGCCGGTCATCGAGACCTACAAACGCACCTACGCCGACTCAGTAGACGGCATTTTGCGTGCAAAGCTCGGATGCGACGGTTTAGAAGCTTCGAGCTGGAATGCCCTACTCGATGATTTCTATACCCTGATGCAGACCCATCGCATGGACTACACCCTGACATTCCGCAGTCTTTGCACGGGAGATGAACGGGACTTTCTGGATCAGTGTGCCGATCGTGAGGCGGCAGGACAGTGGTGGCATCGCTATCACGAAGCCACCACCGAGTCGGATCGTGCACTTGGGCTGACGCAGGCGCAACGTCTCAAGAAAATGCGTACGGTTAACCCGAAGTATGTGCTGCGCAACTGGATCGCCGAAGAGGTGATTCGTGCGGTGCGTGACGACGGCAATACCGAGCCATTTGAGCAGGTGTTCCGTATTCTCCAGTCCCCTTACGACGAGCATCCCGATGCCGCGCGGTACGCGGCCCCTCCGCCCGACTGGGCACAACATCTTGCGGTGAGCTGTTCATCATGAAGAAAACCGACGCCGACTATTGTCGCGAACTCTCGGACATCGAATACGCGGTCACCCGAAAAAAGGCGACCGAACCACCCTTTACGGGACGCTACTGGGATCATTTTGCCAGCGGCTCCTATCGCTGCATCTGCTGTGGTCAACCCTTGTTCGATAGTCGCACCAAGTTTGACGCTGGTTGTGGTTGGCCCAGTTATTGGCAGGCGATCTCGCCGACGGCCATCCGCGAGGAGCGAGATACCAGCCATTTCATGGTCCGAACCGAGATTGTGTGCAGTCAGTGTGATGCCCATTTGGGCCATGTGTTCGATGACGGCCCCCAACCCACGGGGCTGCGGTATTGCGTAAACTCTGCGTCTATACGATTTGACGCTGCCGATCCATCCGACTAACCCATACGCTCTTTCCGCAGACCCGCCTGACTTCTCATCGATCCTGTCCACCATGACCAAGCTCCTGGCCGATTGGCTGCCCATCATTTTATTTTTCATTGTCTACAAGGCGGTGGATCTGTTCTGGGCAACCGGTGCCGCCATTGTGGCCACGCTCGCCATCATGGGGTGGATGAAACTGAACCGGCATCCCATCGAGACCATGCAATGGGTAGGACTGGTGTTAATCGTGGTGTTTGGTGGCGCGACCCTGCTGTTACAGGATGAGCGGTTCATCAAGCTCAAGCCCACACTTCTGTATGGCCTGTTTGCCATCGCGCTTTTAGGACCACAGCTGGTGAATCGGACATTGCTTATGAAAAAGTTCATGGCCTCCAAGATCACCATGCCGGAGGCCGCCTGGGGCAAGCTTAACGCCGCCTGGGGTTTATTTTTCGTCATGCTGTCGTTTTTAAACTGGTGGATTGCCCAGACCATGTCGACCGACGCCTGGGTCAACTTTAAGTTTTTCGGAACCCTCGGGTTGATGGTGCTGTTTATCGTGGCCCAGGCGGTCTGGATGAACCGCTTTGCCACCGCCGAGATGCCCGACGTTTTAAAGGACGACCATCGTCCTTAGACGGCGCGGATTACCGCGCCTTTGGAGCCCCCTCTGATGAGTTTTCTTGCCCCGTCTGCCCACGACATTGAACAACGCCTGCGGACTGCCCTTCCCGTCCAGGCCATTGAAGTCCGTGATGACAGTGCCAAACACCACGGCCACGCTGGCGCCCAGGCGGGCGGGGGGCACTTCCACGTCACGATTGTGTCTTCGGTGTTTGCCGGCAAAAACCGGCTTGCCCGACACCGGCTTGTGTATGATCCTCTGAGCGACTGGATCCCCGCGCGCATCCACGCCCTGTCCATCGACGCGCGCGACCCTTCGGAGTCATGATGAATCTGTTTTTACGTACCGCCACAGCAGCGGTCTTGGTGTCCATGGGCAGTCTCGGGGCCGCCCAAAACATTGCCGTCGTCAACGGTAAACCCATCTCACGCGCGAAGGCCGATGCGTTTGTTCAGGAACTGATTAAGCAAGGCCAACAGGACACGCCCCAGCTCCAGGCGCTGGTGCGTCAGGAATTGGTCGATCGTGAAATTCTGATGCAGGAGGCCGAGCGTCGTGGTCTTCCTGCCAAGGCCGAGGTGAAGTTTCAGCTCGATAACGCCCGCCAACAGGTTCTGATTAATGCCTTAGTGCAGGATCAACTGGCCAAGTCCGGCACGAGCGATGCCGATATTCGCGCCGAGTACGATCGTCTAATCAAGGGCGATACCGGTAAGGAATATCGTGCCCGTCATATTCTGGTCGACAAAGAAGAAGACGCGAAAGGCATCATTGAGAAGCTGAAAAAAGGCGGTAAGTTCGAGGAACTCGCCAAGCAGTCCAAGGACCCGGGATCGGCCACCAAAGGCGGTGATCTGGATTGGGCCGATGCCCGCTCATTCGTCGAGCCTTTCTCCAAGGCGATGGTCGCACTGGAAAAAGGTAAGTTCACCGAAACGCCCGTTCAGACCCAGTTTGGTTGGCATGTAATTCGCCTCGATGACACCCGGACCGCCAAACCACCCGAATTCGAGGCCGTAAAAGAACAACTGGCCGAGTCCATGAAACGCCGAAAGCTGCAGGAGTTTCAGCAAGCCCTCAAAGCGAAGGCCAAAATCCAGTAAGCCGCCGGTCGTGACCGGCGTCCACTACGTGATATCGACCGTCGTGCCGATCGGCACGACATCGAACAGCGCGACGATATCGCTGTTTCGCATTCTTACGCATCCAATCGAGCCCGGCTCGCCCATGGCCACCGTGTCGGGACTACCGTGAAGGTAGATATACCGCTTCATGGTATCGACCTCCCCGAACCGGTTATGTCCCGGCTCTAACCCGGATAACCAGAGAATGCGCGTGAGAATCCAGTCCCGAGTGGGAAAGCGCTCCCGATACTCCGGGCACCAGATCTCCCCGGTCTTCCGCCTTCCGACAAAAACCGTGTTCCACGCGGCTCCGTCACCGATCTTGGCGCGGATCTTGTGCCGGCCCTGGGGGGTCTGATAACTGCCCCGCTGCTGTCCGAGTCCATTCTTAGAAGTGGAGATCAACACCTGCATGAGCGTTTGCGAGGGGGCATCGAGTGCCCAGCGCAGTCCACCCTCGATCGCAGCCGGCGCGAGCTTGAGCAGGGTCAACGTCTGGGCCTGTGATGAGATGCGGATGTGATACTCCGAGTCGCTCATGGTGTTGGGGGCTCGTGGCGCTTATTGGGGGGCATCGGACGAATCCAGCGCATCCGACGCACGACCGCGTTGACGGCGATGAGCGAAAAAATCCTGTAAGAGCTGGCCGCACTCCGTTGCCAAAACTCCACCGCGCACGGTGGTGTGATGATTGAGCTGTGGGTTGTCATAAAGATTAGTCACACTGCCCGCGACACCGGTCTTGGGATCCGAGGCGCCAAACACCACCTCCCGAATGCGGGCGTGGAACATCGCACCAGAGCACATGGCGCAGGGCTCTAACGTTACGTAGACGGTGCAGTCGTTGAGTCGATAATTACCAAGGCGGTCTGCGGCCTGTCGCAAGGCCACGATCTCGGCATGGGCGGAAGGGTCATGCCGGGAAATGGGGGCGTTGGCACCGCGGCCGATCACCTCACCGTCTTTCACCACGATCGCGCCAACCGGGACCTCGCCAGCATCGCCCGCCGAGACGGCCTGCGCCAAGGCAAGCCGCATGAAGGTCTGATCGTCAGGCACTGGCCTTTTTCAAGATCGTGTACAGCTGATCCTTGAGGTGAAGCTTTTCCTTTTTCAGATTTTCGATTTCCGCATGGGTGCCCGGTGAGACATGGCTTTCCATGTTCTTTATTTTCTGATCGAGCTCATTGTGCTTATCAAAAAGGCGCGTGAAGTGATGATCAGTGGTCTTAAGTTTGGTGATCAGATCACGGTATTCGGGAAACATAGCAACTCCTTTTGTCAAAACGATGCACGGGCGACCGGCCCGGCCTAGGTTTCTGGGCATTTTACCCAAATACAATTACGTCTTCGTGATGGTTATTCCCACTCAATCGTGGCCGGCGGTTTGCCCGAGATGTCGTACACCACGCGGTTAATGCCGCGCACCTCATTGATAATCCGATTGGACACCTGGGATAACAGCCCATGCGGCAGGTGTGCCCAGTGGGCCGTCATGAAGTCACTCGTGACCACGGCACGCAGCGCCACCACCCATTCATAGGTTCGGCCATCACCCATCACTCCGACCGACTTCACAGGCAGGAACACCGCAAAGGCCTGACTGGTGAGGTCATACCAGGTCTTGCCAACGTCTGCCTGACTGCATAGTCCCGCTGCAACATCGGCCTCGATGGCCACCGTATCGCGCAAGGCACGAATGAATATGTCGTCGGCTCTCTGCAAAAGCGGCACGAACTCCGGATGAATCTCGCCCAGAATTCGGACACCCAAACCCGGCCCTGGGAACGGATGCCGATACACCATCTCGGGGGGCAGGCCCAGGGCAATGCCCAGTCGGCGCACCTCATCTTTAAACAACTCACGCAAGGGCTCCAACAGCTTCAGGTGCAAGGTGTCGGGCAGTCCACACACATTGTGGTGGGACTTAATCGTTGTGGCCTTTTTTGTTTTTGCACCGGCCGACTCGATCACATCCGGGTAAATCGTGCCTTGGGCAAGCCACTTGGCATTGGAGAGCCTGCCGGATTCCTGCTGGAATACATTCACAAACTCACGGCCAATCACCTTGCGCTTCTGCTCAGGGTCGGACACACCGTGGAGTTCCGACATGAACCGGTCTTTGGCATTCACATGAATCACACGCACGCCCATGTGCTTGGCAAAGGTCTCCATAACCTGCTCGGCTTCCTGCCAGCGCAACAATCCATGATCAACAAATACGCACGTCAGCTGATCCCCGATGGCCTTATGGATCAAGGCGGCCGCGCCCGACGAATCCACGCCCCCGGATAAACCAAGGATCACCTGATCCGCCCCCACCTGTTGTCGGATCGCGGCAATCGCTTCGCCAACATAGTCCGGCATGTTCCAATCAGGTTTGGCCTTGCATATCTCCAGTACAAACCGATTCAGTATCTGCGTGCCCTGTTTGGTGTGGGTCACCTCCGGGTGAAACTGCACACCATAGAAACCTTTGTCCTCGCGTGCCATGCCGGCAATCGGGCAAGAGTCGGTGGACGCCATCCGCGTGAATCCCGGCGGCATCTCCACGCCCTTATCGCCATGGCTCATCCACACATCGAGCAGCCCATAACCTTCCGCCGATCGGTGGTCCTCAATGTCGCGCAATAAGGCGGTGTGCCCACGAGCCCGCACCTGGGCGTAGCCGAATTCACGGATCTTGCCGTTTTCCACTTTGCCGCCAAGCTGCTCGGCCATGGTCTGCATGCCGTAGCAGATGCCCAGCACCGGTACGCCACGCGCGAACACCGCCGACGGTGCGCGTGGCGTCTCGCCCTCGGTCACCGACATGGGGCCGCCCGACAAAATGATGCCTTTCAGTGCATCGGATGACAGCGGTCTGCCCGCCTCCTCTCGGCCATAGGCATTGACAAAATCATCGGACACATCGC
>JBMSML010000052.1:0-10358 GCA_049421125.1 Burkholderiaceae bacterium | reverse complement strand
ATCTAAGCGGGAAACTCGCCTCAAGATAAGATTTCCCTCGGGACTTGATCCCGCTAAAGGGTCGTTCAAGACCAGGACGTTGATAGGCTGGGTGTGGAAGCGTAGTAATACGTTAAGCTAACCAGTACTAATTGCCCGTGAGGCTTGACTCTATAACCTTGTCGATGTGGTTCGCCACGTGAACCAAGGTTCTATTTCAAGCCCTAAATGTTGATTTTTTACCGCAGTTGCAGATTGTTTGAACGCATACGGTTCGTCACCGCATGCAATCGCGATCAGGTTTGAGCAACTTGTGTGTTTAAAGCGATTACAACTAACCGTTAAAGATCAGGATTGTTGACAAGTTTTGCCTGACGACCATAGCGAGGTGGTACCACCCCTTCCCATCCCGAACAGGACCGTGAAACGCCTTTGCGCCGATGATAGTGACTTAACTGTCGTGAAAGTAGGGCATCGTCAGGCTCCTCACAAAAAAGCCCCAGTCAAATGACTGGGGCTTTTTTATTTCCAGTGGCCCTCAGGGGCCTACCGCTAGGGGCCGCTCGGCCTCCCCTCGGGCTTAGATGTAATGAGCGACGGTGGTCATCACCTTGCCGCTGGTCCGCATCGCCATTTGAATTGGTTTCGGAAGGTCAGCACCGCCGTGATCCAGGGCGGTGTTCATGTGTTTCGCCTCATCTTCTTTCATCTGTTCGACCACCGCACGCGAGGCCTCATCGGCCGCGGGCAGGCGTTGCATGTGCTCCATCAGGTGCTGTTCCACCTGCCGCTCGGTCTCTGCCAAAAAACCAAGCGAGATGCGATCACCCAAACGCCCGGCCACCGCGCCGATCGTGAATGCGCCGATGTACCAAAACGGGGCAAGTATCGACGTGCGACTGCCCAGGGCCTCAATCCGCTTAGAGGTCCAATTCAGATGGTCGGCCTCTTCCACTGCTGCCTCGTGCAACAGTTTGGCCATCTCGGGGGTCTTCGCGGTGAGCGCCTGCCCCTGATACAGGGCCTGGGCAGCAATCTCACCCGAGTGATTCACCCGCATCAGTGCGGCGGCCAACTTCCTTTGCGCATCGCTTAACTTAGCCTCGGCAATTCCCTTGGCCGGATAGGGCCGGCTCGATGGTGGCGTGGTGGACACCGAGCGCAGAAAGTGATCCGCTGCGCCCAAAAAACGATCAATGGGAGATAAGGTTCTCATACTAAAAATCGCTTCGCTAAAAGCTGCCAGAACGTGGCACCGATGGGAATCAGATCATCGTTGAAATCATAACTGGGGTTATGCAGGGTGCACGGCCCCAAACCGTGGCCCGATGCGCGATGAAGACCACTGGCTTCCCCGTTACCCAGGAATACATATGCCCCGGGTTTTTCCAGCAGCATGTAAGCAAAGTCTTCTGCGCCCATGGTGGGCTCCACATGTCGTTGCACCATCGATTCGCCCACGATCTCCGCCGCCACATCGGCAGCGAACATCGCCTCTTTGGGATGGTTAATGGTCGGGGGGTAGTTGCGCACAAACTCGAAATCCGCATGGGCATTGAATGCAGGCGGCAATTGATCACACATGCGCTGCATTCCCGCCTCAATGGTGTCCAGTGCACCGGTGGAGAAGGTGCGCACCGTACCCTTCATCACGCAGTGATCGGGGATCACATTCGTCGCCTCTCCCGCATTGATCTGTGTCACCGAAATCACGGTGGCATCAATCGGTTTAGTCTCGCGCGACACCAGACTCTGAAAGGCCTGAATCAAATGACTGGCCACCAATACGGGATCCACCCCTAGGTGGGGCATGGCGGCATGGGCCCCTTTGCCCTTTACGATGATCTCGAACTCATTGCTCGATGCCATCATCGCCCCGGGGTTTAGTCCGAACTCTCCCACGCGCAGGCCTGGCCAATTATGAATCGCGAATACGGCATCGCAGGGGAATCGCTCAAATAGACCATCGTCGATCATGGACTTGGCGCCACCGCCGCCTTCTTCGGCGGGTTGGAAAATGAACACCACGGTTCCTGCAAATGCGCGATCTGCACTCATCGCCTTCGCCGCGGCCAGCAGTGTGGCCGTATGGCCATCGTGGCCACAGGCATGCATCTTTCCGGGGTGTTGGCTGGCGTGGGCAAAGGTGTTGAGCTCCGTCATCGGTAATGCATCCATATCCGCCCGCAGGCCAATCATCTTCGGCTTACCACTCGCCGAAACGGACCCCTTCACCACGCCCACCACCCCGGTCTGGCCGATCCCGGTGTGGACCTCATCCACGCCATAGGCGCGAAGCTCGCTGGCCACCAGCTCGGCCGTGCGGTGCTCCTCGAACCGAAGTTCGGGATGGGCATGGATCTGCCTCCGAATGGCGCGAATGGGGCCAACAATGCCGCTAATGGCGTCAGGAATCTTCATGATGAATTAACGATAAATCACTTCGACAGACTCGAGCGGAAAATGTTGCGATAAGTTACGCATCAATTCCTCTTCCGGGCGTACACGCCAGTCTTCGGGCAGTTGCACATCGCACTCGGCGCCGTTATGGTGCATGCGCAAAAAAATCGGGCAGCCTTGAGTGGGCGTAAGCCAGGGCGAGAGCAGCTCCTTCAATTTGCCTTGATGGGCCGCCTGGGGCGGAAGTTTCACGCGAATGCCAAGAGAAAATCGCATGCGTGCCTCGCCAAGGGTGAGTATCTCGGTCGCCGATCCACGGACCCCCCCCGAAAAATCATCGTTTTCAATCCGGGCGCAGATGATTAAGGGATCATCCACTCGAATCGCATGCCGATACCGATCCCATAACTCTGAGAACACGGTGATCTCGAGCTTGGCCGTGCCATCGTCGATCTCCACAATGCGCATCATGCCGCGCTTGGTCATCTGTCCACGGCTGGCACTCACCACCCCCGTCACCCAGACCGCATCCCGGCCCGGTGAAATTCGATGAAGAGGGGTGGACACAAAGCGTCGAATCTCCGGCGCATACGAGGCAAACAGATGCCCCGAGAAACAAAACCCAAGGGCTTGCTTTTCCTCGAGTAGCCGCTCGCGTTCATTCCAGTTGGCCACCTTCGGCAGCGCCACCTGGTGGTGGGTGTCACCGGCTTCTTCGAACAGCCCGCCTTGGTGGGTATTGGCTTGGGCCTGATCGGCGGCGGCCACCGCTAACCCCACCCCAGCTAAAAGCTGTGCCCGGTTGGGGTGTAAGCGATCAAAGGCTCCGGACTTCACCAGGGCGTCAATCGCACGCTTATTGACCAAGCGACGATCAATGCGATGGCAGAAATCGAAAATATCTTTGAATGGCCCGTCTTTTCGGCGCGAGGCGAGAATGTTCATCACCGCGCTCTCGCCGACACCGCGCACGGCGCCTAAGCCGTACTGAATCTGAATCGGTGCACGTCTCTGTGCCGACTCCGTCGCTTCCGCATCGGATACATCTGGCGTAACCGATAACTTAGTCGCGCCAGTGGCGCGGACCGGCTCAAACCGATAGTTCGAGGCATTGATGTCGGGAGCCAACACACGAACGTCATTTGCCCGTGTGTCGGCCATGAAAAATGCCACCTTATCGGTGTCGTCCATATCGGCCGATAAGGTGGCCGCCATGAACTCGGCCGTGTGATGGGCCTTCAGCCAAGCCGGCTGATAGGTCAACACCGCATAGGCGGCCGTATGGGACTTATTAAATCCGTACTCGGCGAACTTCTCCATCAGATCGAATAGCCGAGTGGCCAGGGCCTGTTGATGGCCCTTAGCCAGCGCCCCTGTGACAAAAATCTCCCGCTGTTGGGCCATCTCCTCCGGCTTTTTCTTGCCCATGGCCCGGCGCAATAAATCGGCACCACCGAGTGAGTAACCGGCAATGGTCTGCGCGATCTGCATCACCTGTTCCTGGTACACGATCACCCCATACGTGGGGGATAGGCAGTCTTTCAAAGAGTCATGAAAGTAATCGATCGCCTGTTCGCCGCGCTTACGCTTAATAAAATCATCCACCATGCCGGAGTTCAATGGGCCCGGGCGATAGAGTGCTAATACCGCAATGATGTCTTCGAAACGATCGGGCTGCAGTTTGGCGAGCAGCTTTTTCATGCCGTCCGATTCCACTTGGAAGATGGCGGTCGTGTTGGCATCGCGCAGCACCTGATAGGCAGCAGGATCATCAAAACTATCGAGCTCCCGCAGGGTCAACTGGCGATCGGGGTAGAGCCCATTGATGTAATCCACGGCCATCTGAATAATGGTCAGGTTACGCAGGCCTAAAAAGTCAAACTTAACGAGTCCGGCCGCCTCGACATCATCCTTGTCGTACATGGACACCACGCCTTCATCTTCCGATGATCCCGGCGCCTGATACAGCGGACAAAAGTCCGTCAACTTTCCGGGGGCAATCAACACGCCACCGGCATGCATGCCGATGTTTCGGGTGAGGTCCTCGAGTGGCTTAGCGAGCGCCAAAAGCTCGCGCACTTCATCCTCGTTTTCAGCGCGCTCCGCAAGAATGGGCTCTTCTTTTTTGGCGTCGTCGAGCGAGAGCGGTTTGTTCTGCACCACGGGGATCAGCTTGGAGAGCTGATCACAGAAGTTATACGGCAGATCCAGCACGCGCCCCGCATCACGGATCACGGCCTTAGACGCCATGGTGCCAAAGGTCACGATCTGGCTCACAGCCTCTTTGCCGTATTTCGAGCGCACGTAGTCGATTACCTTGTAGCGATTGTCTTGGCAGAAATCGATATCAAAGTCGGGCATGGACACCCGCTCCGGATTTAAGAAACGCTCAAAAAGAAGCGAGTACGGAATCGGATCAAGAGCGGTAATGCCAAGGCTGTAGGCCACCAGTGATCCTGCGCCGTAACCACGACCAGGGCCCACGGGCACACCGTTGCGTTTCGCCCAATTGATAAAGTCCGCCACGATCAAAAAGTAACCGGGAAATCCCATCTCGATGATGGTCTTGATTTCTAACTCCAGCCGGGCGGAATAATCTGATGCATGCTTTGCCCGAATGTCCGGTGTGGGGTAACGCTCGATGAGACGGGTCTCTAATCCTTGGCGAGCGGTCAGCCGCAGGTATTCTTCCAATGTCTCACCGTTCGGCGTGGGAAAGTCGGGGAGTTGGGGTGTGCCAAGCTGCAAAGACGCATTGCAGCGTTGGGCGATCTCAAGCGTGTTTTCCAAGGCCTGCGGGATGTCGGCAAATCGAGCACACATTTCTTCTTGGGTCATGAAGTACTGTTGCTCGGTGAATCGGAGCTGTCGTCGACTACTGCCCAGGGTTTCACCTTCCGCAATGCAAACGCGGGCTTCATGGGATCGGAAGTCGCTGGGCTCGATAAACTGCACGGGATGGGTGGCCACCACGCCCACACCGTGAATTGACGCCAAATGAATCGCCTTACGAAGATAGTTCTCTTCACCGGGCAGGCCCGCGCGCTGCACTTCGATGTAAAACCGATCCCCAAAGGCCGCCATGTATTTCTGAATGGCCTGATCGGCAGCGGTCGCGCTCGCCGTCTCGCTGGTGGGGCGTGACTTGCTCAGTGCATCGGCAATCTCACCCTGTAGGGCGCCCGACAACGCAATCAAACCATCGCCCAACACGCCTTGCCCAAAAGGCTCTTGAAACCACTCCAGGCGGATCTCGCCGCGGTCTTTGTGGCTGTTTTTTAGCCAGGCGCGACTGATGAGTTCACATAGATGTTTGTAGCCCTGGTCGTTTTGAACGAGCAGCCCCAACCGAAAGGGACGCTCGCGATCCACGGTGTTGGTGATCCAGACATCGGCCCCCAGGATGGGCTTTACGCCGGCGGCCCGTGCCGCCCGATAGAACTTGATGTAAGCAAAGGTGTTGCCCAGGTCCGTGATGGCCAGCGCCGGCTGGTGGTCCGATTTGGCCTTTTCCACGGCCGCCTCCACCCGCACGATCCCGTCCACGATCGAGTATTCCGAGTGCATGCGCAGGTGTACAAACCGGGGGGAGGTCATGGGTGGAATTTTCCCATTTTTTTGAATTTATAAATCATATCGCCGACAATAAGAGCGGCCCGATGTGGACCTTATTCTGGGCTACTGGGCCCAGCATTGCGTCCCGGTGAAGTTTCACTACCTATGGCGGCCGCAATTGAAAGACCCGAGCGATGAAATGGTGCTCGAAACGGCTGTGAATGGTGCCTGCGACTACCTCGTCACGTTTAATCTCCGGGATTTCGCGGTGGCAGGCCGATTGTTCGATCTGAAGATCGTCGCGCCTGCGGAGCTCCTGGAACTGTTGAAGGGAAGGTCAGATGAGTAACTACGCACTACGAGTACCGGATTCTTTGTTTGAGGTGGCACGCAAGCTCGCCGAGGCCGATCAAACATCGATGAATCAATTTTTTGTGACCGCAATCGCCGAGAAAATTTCTGCTCTAGAAACCGAACGGTTTTTCAAAGAAGGGGGAAAGGGAGCCGACCGGAAGCGCTACCTAGACCTACTGGATAAGATCCCGGATCGTGGGCCCGACCCGCATCCGAACCTGCTTTACGCGCAGGAGCCAGCCACCCAAAAGCGAAAGAAACGGGTGCCCACCAACATTACTTAATTTCATAATGTAAAAAGACAACACAATCCATGGGAGATTAATGACCAATCAGTTTTTAGTGGTTGCGTCGCAGCATAAATTTGGGCAAACTAAAGGCTGTCTCCTCCACCCTCCTCCTTTGGTGGATTGCGCCCTAAGATCTCGGTCTTGGGGCTTTTTTTTGGGTGCTCAGGGCAGGTACCGTATGCGGCCGCCATCATTGCGCAATCCTGCGCAAACCCTCATAATTGAAGGCTTTCCCGAATTCGCGGCTTATTCCCATCCCCGTGGGGATGCGCCCCCAGGCTTAACGAAGTGAACAGACTTATGAAAACCTTTTCCGCCAAAGCAGAAACAGCGCAGCACGACTGGTATGTCGTGGATGGCACCAATGCCGTGTTGGGCCGACTGGCCACTGAAATCGCCCACCGTCTGCGGGGCAAGCACAAACCTGAGTTCACGCCCCATGTGGACACCGGGGACTTCATTGTGGTGGTCAATGCCGAGAAAATCCGCGTCACGGGCAATAAGGCCGATGACAAAAAGTATTTCCGGCACTCGGGCTATCCCGGTGGTATTTCGGAAACCACGTTTTCCAAAATGCAGGATCGCTTCCCCGGTCGTGCGCTTGAGATCGCGGTTAAAGGCATGCTGCCCAAGGGGCCCTTGGGTTACGCCATGATCAAGAAGCTCAAGATTTACGCTGGCGAAAGCCATCCCCATAGCGCCCAGCAACCCAAGGCGCTGGCGATCTAATTTTTAAGAAAGAAAACACATGGTTGGTGAATACAACTACGGAACCGGTCGCCGCAAAAGCTCGGTGGCTCGCGTGTTCATTAAAAGCGGCAAGGGCAACATTGTCGTGAACGGCAAACCCTTGGATCAATATTTTTCCCGTGAAACCGGTCGCATGATCGTGATGCAGCCCTTGGTGCTCACCAATCACAACAGCACGTTTGACATCATGGTGAACGTCAACGGTGGTGGCGAATCCGGTCAGGCCGGCGCCGTTCGTCACGGACTCACGCGTGCCCTGATCGATTACGACGAAACGCTGAAACCCACTCTGTCCAAAGCGGGGCTCGTCACCCGTGATGCCCGCGAAGTGGAGCGCAAGAAAGTGGGTCTGCACAAGGCACGTAAGCGCAAACTGTTCTCCAAGCGCTAACCCCAAAGTCGGGTCTGTGCACAAACCCCTTGAAGCGTTATTGTTCAAGGGGTTTTTGTTTTTATCCTTCTCTTGTCATTTTGAACATCGTTAACGTAGGTAGCTGTCGATCATGATCAAAGTCGGTATCGTCGGAGGCACCGGATACACGGGCGTGGAGCTCTTAAGGCTGCTGGTGCAGCACCCGCATGCGGAACTCATGGCCATCACATCGCGCAAGGAGGCGGGCCAGCCCGTGGCCGACCTCTTCCCTTCGCTGCGTGGGCGCGTGTCGCTCGCCTTCACCGATCCCAGCACTGCGCCCTTAAAAGAGTGTCAGGTCGTGTTCTTTGCTACCCCCCATGGAGTGGCCATGGAGCAGGCGCGGGAGCTTATGGCGGCTAACGTCAAGGTGATCGATCTAGCGGCCGACTTTCGGTTAAAGGATCCGGCCGAGTTCGAGCGCTGGTACAAGATGTCGCACTCGTGCACAGATCTATTGAACCAGGCGGTCTATGGGTTGCCGGAAGTGAACCGGGAGGCCATACGTGCGGCGACGTTAATTGGGCTGCCGGGCTGCTACCCCACTAGTGTGCAGCTGGGCTTTTTGCCGGTCTTGGAGCACGGTGGCTTAGTGGACACCACCAGCCTGATTGCCGACTGCAAATCGGGGGTGAGCGGTGCCGGTCGTAAAGCCGAGGTTCCGATCCTCTTTGCCGAGGCCGGGGATAACTTCAAAGCCTATTCGGTGACCGGCCATCGGCACTGGCCCGAGATCACGCAAGGCCTAAAGGCCATTGCGGCTTCGGCCGGAAAGGCCCAAGGCGCACAGGACCTAAAAATCGCCTTTGTGCCCCACCTCACGCCCATGGTGAGGGGCATTCATTCCACACTCTACGCAAGGGTATTGGGGCACGCCAAAACCTTTGATTTTCAGAAACTCTACGAGCAGCGGTTCGCCTCGGAACCCTTTGTGGACGTGCTTCCCAGCGGGTCCCACCCCGAAACGCGGTCGGTGCGGGCCTCGAACTTTGTCCGCATTGCGGTGCACCGCCCCCCCGATAGCGACCTTCTCGTGGTGCTGGTTGTCGAAGATAATTTGGTGAAAGGCGCCTCTGGGCAGGCAGTCCAGGTCATGAACATCATGTTTGGCCTGCCCGAGACCGCCGGTCTCACCCACGTGCCGGTTTTGCCGTAAGACATAAGAAAGGAGTCGCCATGTCAACTGCTCTTGAAACTGTTGATCTCGAAATGCCTGCCCCGTTGCTTTTTACCGATGCCGCTGCCTCCAAGGTGAAGGCGCTGATTGAAGAAGAAGGCAATACCGAACTTAAACTTCGCGTGTTCGTGCAAGGCGGTGGATGCAGCGGGTTTCAGTACGGATTCACGTTCGATGAAACCGTGAATGAGGATGACACCAGTATGGAGAAAAACGGTGTCACGCTGCTGATCGATAGCATGAGCTATCAATACCTGGTGGGTGCCGAAATCGACTACAAGGAAGATCTCGAGGGATCCCAGTTTGTGATCAAGAACCCGAACGCCACAACCACCTGCGGCTGCGGATCAAGTTTTTCCGCGTAATTGTTTCGAGCAGATTAAAAAGGGGCCTCGGCCCCTTTTTGCTTTTAAGCCCGGTGGTAAGGGTGGTGGTTGAGCAACGACCACGCCCGGTAAAGCTGCTCTGTGAGTAGCACGCGGGCCAGACCATGTGGAAGGGTCATGGCCGATAGACAGATCTGATGATCGCAGCGTGCTTTGAGGGCATCATCAAGCCCATCCGGGCCACCGATTAGAAATCCAATTGCGCGGGTTTGCGGTTCGAGCTTTTCTAAAAAAGTAGCAAAGGCCGATGTACTTAAACTCTTGCCTCGTTCGTCCAGTGCAACCGTAACCTCACAGTCGGACACGGCGCTCACCAGCCGCTGCGCTTCCAACTGTTTCATCTCGCTCACCGATTTCCCAGCGGTGCGTGGCTCTGCTTTGACCTCTTTGAGCAGTACTTTAAAGTTCGTTGGAAAGCGCGCCAGATAATCCTCGCAGGCGGTCGTCACCCAGTCGGGCAGTTTCTGACCGACTGCAGCGATCAAAATCATTTCTTCGCTTTTTTGGGAGCAGCCTTTTTTGCAGCCGGTTTGCGAGCCGGCTTCTTCGCAGCGGGCTTTTTAGCAACCGGCTTTTGGGTGGCGGGATTTTTGGCGGCAGGCTTCGCCTTCTCTTTGGTCGTGATCGGCTTTTTCGCTGTCGCCTTGCGACGCGGAGTGGCTTTCGCCTTCGCCTTGATGCGCTCCGTCTGCCAATCCACCAGGTACTTGCCCCACAGCTCCTCTAAGGCGTAGTACTCCCGAATCGCGGGCTGCATAATATGCACGATCACATCGCCCAGGTCCACCAGCACCCATTCGCCGGTATCTTCGCCTTCGGTGCTCAGAACTGAGCCACCGGCTTGTTTGACACTGTCGTGCAGGTGCTTGGCCAGTGCCCGGGTTTGGCGGTTGGATGTTCCGCTCACGATCACCACTCGATCGAACATGCTGGTCAGCGGTTGGGCGTCAAAGACCTGGATGTTTTGGCCCTTGATGTCCTCTAGGGCGTCGAGCACGGTGTTTTGCAGTTGCAATAAATTCATTTAACGAGTCTTTTGACGCGGTCTTTGAGTG
>JBMSML010000051.1:0-10411 GCA_049421125.1 Burkholderiaceae bacterium | reverse complement strand
GCACCGAGATCGTATTGAGCATGCGGTCTTTGTCCATGCTGTAGCGATCCCCTTCCGGCAGCTGCATGGTCACGCCTAAGGCACGCCCACGCGGAATAATCGTGACCTTGTGAACCGGATCGGTCTTGGGCAGCATGCGCGCCACCAGGGCGTGACCGGACTCGTGATAAGCCGTGTTCTTGCGCTCCTCCTCGGGCATCACAATGGACTTGCGCTCCGCACCCATCATGATTTTGTCTTTGGCTTTTTCGAAGTCCATCATCTCGACCACACGCCCGTTTCGGCGTGCCGCAAAGAGTGCGGCCTCGTTGACCAGATTGGCCAGGTCAGCACCGGAGAATCCCGGCGTGCCGCGGGCAAGAATATCGGCGCGCACATCGGTGGCAATCGGCACCTTGCGCATGTGGACGTTCAGGATCTGCTCACGGCCCCGCACATCGGGCAACGAGACCACAACCTGACGGTCAAATCGGCCCGGGCGCAACAAAGCGGGATCGAGCACGTCGGGACGGTTCGTCGCAGCAATCACGATGATGCCCTGGCCGGTTTCAAAACCATCCATCTCCACCAGCATCTGGTTCAACGTCTGCTCGCGCTCATCATTGCCACCGCCCAGACCTGCGCCGCGCTGACGGCCGACCGCATCAATCTCATCGATGAAAATGATGCAAGGCGCCTGCTTTTTGGCCTGCTCAAACAGGTCGCGCACGCGCGCCGCACCCACACCGACAAACATCTCCACGAAGTCCGAACCGGAGATGGAGAAAAACGGCACCTTGGCCTCACCAGCAATCGCCTTGGCCAACAGGGTTTTACCGGTTCCCGGCTGACCCACCATGAGCACACCGCGCGGAATGCGGCCACCCAGCTTTTGAAACTTTGACGGATCGCGCAGGAATTCCACCAACTCCACCACGTCTTCTTTAGCCTCGTCGCAACCGGCCACATCGGCAAAGGTCACCGCATTGGTGTTCTCATCCAACATGCGGGCACGGGACTTGCCAAAGGAAAATGCGCCGCCCTTGCCACCGCCTTGCATTTGGCGCATGAAAAACACCCAGACCGCAATCAGCAGCAACATAGGGAACCAGGACACGAAAATGCTCATCAACAGGGAGGGCTCTTCTTCGGCCTTGGCCGATACCCGAACGCCGTATTTCATCAGGTCGGAGACCATCCACAGATCCTGTGGCGTATTGACCGAGATCTGACGCTCATCCGAGGTGATGGCGCGCACCGTACGGCCCTCCACCTGGGCGGACTTAATCCGACCCTGACGGGCGTCTTCCATGAACTGGGAATACGGCACTTCCGGGCCGCGGGCCTGACGGTTATCAAACTGTCGGAATACCGTGAACAGAACCAAGGCAATCACCATCCAGATGGCTGCTTTGGGGATCATGTTGTTCAAGGCGCGACTCCTTAAAAAAAGCACTGCAACACAACGGCGGGAATTTCCCGGTTATCCACTTGGATTCTATGCCCCGGGATTGGTTTCCTCAATTGGATTTTTCAAACCGGGCCATAGGAAAGTGGCGTCGGCAAGCCGTTTTTCAAGGCCTGAGTATGCAAAACCCTGGAATTCCCGCTCTGGCGATCGCCCTGCTCGCTGATCCGTGGCCGGAATCCCTTATCGGATGGCAGGCTTTAGATACGCTTTACGCCGGCTTTAAACGACGGCCGAGCAAAAACGTCTCGGCCGATTGGGCCCGAGACGCGGGTGGTTTACGGCTGGCCACGGTCACAAAATGCCGCTTGAACAACTCCACCAACTGGCTGTAGCCACTGCCTTGGAAGGCTTTGACCAACAAGGCCCCCTCCGGCTTTAAGTGCGTTAAGGCAAATTCCAGGGCAAGTTCACAGACGTGGGTCATGCGGGCGCTGTCGGCCGATTCCACCCCCGAGAGATTCGGCGCCATGTCGGAGAGCACCAGGTCCACCTTTTCACCGCCCAGGCGATCCGACAGGATCTTGGCCACGGAGTCCTCGCGAAAATCGCCTTCAATAAAGTCCACATCAGCGATCGGTTCCATCGGCAGGATGTCCAGCGCCAGAATCCGCCCGTGCACCCGCTTGGACGACTCCCCGGCGCGCTTGACGGACAGGATCTCGCGCACGACCTGTGACCAGCTGCCCGGGGTGCTGCCCAGGTCCACCACGGTCATCCCGGGTTTGATCAGTTTGTCTTTTTCATCAATGCCGAGCAGCTTGAAGGCCGCCCGTGACCGGTACCCCTTGGCCTGTGCCTGACGCACATAGGGGTCCGTGAGATGCATATGCATCCACTGGGGATTGAATTTGTTTTTGGCCAATCAGGCGTAGCGCACGTCCAGGATTTCCACCTGTCGGGCACCCCCGGGGGCATGCACGGTGGCGACATCGCCCACCGACTTGCCGATCAGGGCACGTGCAATTGGGCTGGAGATTGAAATCTTGCTTTCTTTTAAGTCCGCTTCATCATCGCCCACGATCTGATAAAGGTGCTTGGCATCGGACTCGATGTCGACGAGTTCCACTGTGGTGCCAAAGACCACCCGGCCATCCTGTTCGATTTCCTTGGGGTCGATCACTTGGGCATGGGCCAGTTTGGCCTCGAGCTCCGCAATGCGGCCCTCGATAAATCCCTGGCGCTCTTTGGCCGCATCGTACTCGGCATTCTCGGACAGATCCCCCTGCGCGCGGGCCTCGGCAATCGCCTGGATCACGGCAGGTCGTTCCACATGTTTTAAACGGGTGAGTTCTTCTTTCAAAAGCTCTGCACCGCGAACGGTCAACGGGGTGGTGCTCATACAGTCGCGTTCACTTTCTTATGCATGGTCTGCACATCAATCACGGTGAGCGTGGCATCCGCAAGATGCCGAATGCCCTCGACGGCGGCACGGGCGCCGGCAATCGTGGTGTACGTGGTAACCCGCGAGGCCAAGGCCGTCGTGCGAATGGAGCGCGAGTCCGTGATGGCCGTGCGCTTTTCTTCCACCGTGTTAATGACTAACTGTACATCACCGTTTTTAATCATGTCCACCACATGGGGGCGTCCCTCGGTGACCTTGTTCACCGTGGCGCAGGCAATACCGGCCTGCTGAATAGCCGCGGCCGTGCCCCGTGTGGCCAGCACTCTAAACCCAAGATCGACCAACAGGCGTGCAATGCCCACCATGGCGGGCTTGTCGCTATTTTTCACACTGATGAAGGCGCATCCCGAGGTGGGCAGCTTCACGCCAGCCCCGAGCTGGGACTTCACAAACGCCTCGGCAAACGTGTCGCCCACGCCCATGACTTCGCCGGTGGATTTCATCTCAGGGCCGAGGATGGTGTCCACGCCCGGAAACTTTACAAACGGGAACACCGCCTCTTTAACGGAATAGTACGGCGGATTGATTTCGGCGTCGATGCCTTGATCATCCAGCGAACGCCCGAGCATGGCCCGCGCCGCCACCTTGGCCAGCGGAATACCCGTGGCCTTGGACACATAGGGAACGGTGCGCGAGGCACGCGGATTGACCTCCAGGACAAAGACATTGCCGCTTTGGATTGCAAACTGCACGTTCATCAATCCCACCACGTTGAGTGCCCGGGACATCTGGGCCGTCTGGCGCTTTAATTCCTCGATCATGTCCTTGGAGAGGGAAAACGGCGGCAGGCTGCAGGCCGAATCGCCGGAGTGCACGCCGGCCTGCTCGATGTGTTCCATCACCCCACCGATGAATACCCGTTTGCCATCGGATAAACAATCCACATCCACTTCGATCGCATCGTTTAAGAATCGGTCCAGTAGCACGGGAGAGTCATTGGAGACCTTCACCGCCTCGCGCATGTAGCGCTCCAGATCCCGCTGCTCGTGCACGATTTCCATGGCCCGGCCACCGAGGACATAACTCGGGCGTACGACCAAGGGGTAACCAATTTCAGTCGCAAGACGAATGGCTTCCTCTTCTGTGCGCGCAGTGCGATTGGGCGGCTGACGCAATTCCAGTTTCATCAAGAGTTTCTGGAAGCGCTCACGGTCTTCCGCGATATCGATTGATTCCGGAGAGGTGCCCACAATCGGCACGCCGGCGGCCTCTAAGGCCTTGGCCAGTTTCAATGGCGTTTGACCACCGTACTGCACGATCACCCCGATGGGTTTTTCTTTGTCGACGATCTCGAGGACATCTTCCAAGGTCAGGGGCTCAAAGTACAGACGATCCGAGGTGTCGTAGTCGGTCGAGACGGTCTCGGGATTACAGTTGACCATGATGGTTTCGAACCCATCGTCCCGCAGGGCCATGGCTGCATGGACGCAGCAGTAATCAAACTCAATGCCCTGGCCAATCCGGTTCGGGCCCCCGCCCAAGACCATCACTTTTTTCTTGTTCGTGGGATTGGATTCGCACTCCTCTTCATAGGTGGAATAGAAGTACGAGGTGGCCGTGGAGAATTCCGCGGCACAGGTATCCACCCGTTTGTACACGGGGCGCACCTGCAGGGCATGGCGCAGTTTGCGCACCTCGCCTTCCGTGGTGTCCAACAGATAGGCCAGACGCCGATCCGAGAACCCTTTGCGTTTTAGGCCCCGCAGGGTGTCGGCATCCAGATCGGCCAGGGTGCACTTATCAAGCTCAAGCTCAATGTCCACGATGTCTTTGATCTGCACCAGGAACCACGGATCGATTTTGGTGAGCTGATGCACTTCGTCAACGGTAAAGCCTTGGGCAAAGGCATCGCCCACGTACCAGATCCGTTCCGGGCCGGGCTCGCCGAGCTCTTCTTCGATGCGCTCGCGGTCCACGGTCTTCTGGTTCATGCCATCGACACCGACCTCGAGACCGCGCAGGGCTTTTTGGAAAGACTCTTGGAAGGTACGGCCCATGGCCATCACCTCGCCCACGGATTTCATTTGGGTGGTGAGGTGGGAGTCGGCAAGCGGGAATTTCTCGAACGCAAAACGCGGCACCTTGGTGACCACGTAATCGATGGTGGGCTCAAAGGACGCCGGAGTGGCACCACCGGTGATGTCGTTTTTGAGTTCATCTAGGGTATACCCCACGGCCAGTTTCGCGGCCACCTTGGCAATCGGAAAGCCGGTGGCCTTGGATGCCAGTGCCGATGAACGCGACACGCGCGGATTCATTTCGATCACAATCAGCCGGCCGTTTTTCGGATTCACAGCAAACTGAACGTTCGAGCCGCCGGTGTCCACACCGATCTCACGCAGAATGGCAATCGATGCATCCCGCATGATTTGATATTCCTTGTCCGTGAGGGTCTGGGCCGGCGCCACGGTGATGGAATCCCCCGTGTGGATTCCCATCGGATCCAGATTTTCGATGGAGCAGACGATGATGCAGTTATCCGCACGATCACGGACCACTTCCATCTCGTACTCTTTCCATCCGATCAGGGACTCCTCGATTAGAAGCTCACTGGTGGGCGAGGCTTCAATGCCCCGCTTGCAAATGGTTTCAAACTCTTCGGCGTTATACGCAATGCCACCGCCGGTACCCCCGAGCGTAAAGCTCGGACGAATCACCATGGGAAATCCACTGCCACCGGTGACGGCACCAATTTGTCTTTGAACGGCCCAGGCGTCGTCCAGCGAGTGGGCGATGCCTGACTTGGCGGAATCCAGGCCGATCTTGGTCATGGCATCTTTGAACTTCAGCCGATCTTCGGCTTTTTCGATCGCCTCTTCCTTGGCGCCTATCAGTTCCACCTTGTATTTATCCAACACGCCTTCGCGGTGAAGGTCGAGCGCACAGTTCAGCGCCGTTTGCCCGCCCATGGTGGGCAGCAAAGCATCTGGTTTTTCTTTTTCAATGATCTTGGCCACCGTCTGCCAGGTGATGGGCTCAATGTAGGTGACATCGGCCGTCTCCGGGTCGGTCATGATGGTGGCCGGATTGCTGTTGACCAGAATGACTTTGTAGCCTTCTTCTTTTAAGGCCTTGCAAGCCTGGGCACCAGAGTAATCAAACTCGCAGGCCTGACCGATGACGATCGGCCCTGCGCCAATGATCAAAATGGTGTGGAGGTCCGTGCGCTTAGGCATTTGCACCCCCGCGGTGGCGGTTCATCAGCGTGATGAAGTGGTCAAAGAGCGGGCCAATGTCGTGCGGCCCGGGGCTGGCCTCGGGGTGGCCTTGAAAACAAAACGCGGGCACATCGGTGCGCGCCAATCCCTGGATCGACTGATCAAACAACGAGACATGGGTCACCCGCAAATGCGATGGCAGGCTCTTGGCATCCACGGCAAACCCATGGTTCTGCGAAGTGATGAACACACGCCTGGAATCCAGATCCTGCACCGGATGGTTGGCGCCGTGATGGCCAAACTTCATTTTTAATGTTTTAGCACCCGAGGCCAAGGCCATGATCTGATGGCCCAAGCAGATCCCGAAGACCGGCAGCCGTTGCTCCATGGCCGCTTTGGTGGCGGCAATCGCGTAATCACAGGGTTCCGGATCCCCAGGGCCATTTGACAGAAACACCCCATCCGGCTGGAGTGCCGCGATGTCGGCAAAGGATGTCTGGGCCGGCATGACCGTGACCTTGCAGCCCCGATCCGCGAGCATGCGCAGAATATTTAACTTCACACCGAAATCGAGCGCGACCACATGAAACCGTGTGTTGGCCACCGGTGCGTGGCCTTGGCCGAGCACCCAACTGCCCTCGGTCCAGGTGTAGGGTTTGGCGGTGGAGACCACCTTGGCCAGATCCATGCCCACCAGACCAGGAAATTTTTTCGCTTCGGCCACGGCCCGATCCATGTGCGCCGATGTGATGGCCTCACCCGGGGCCAGCGCCAAAAGCGCGCCGTTCTGGGCGCCCTTTTCCCGAAGCAATCGTGTGAGCTTACGGGTATCGATGCCATCAATGCCCACCACATTGGCCGCACGCAAGGAATCCGTCAGCGATTGTTCGGATCGGAAGCTGGACACGACCTGCGAGAGATCGCGGATCACGAGACCGGCGGCATGGGTGTTGGAGGATTCTGCATCCTCCCGATTAATACCGACGTTGCCGATATGGGGATAGGTCAGCGTCACGATCTGACGGCTGTAGCTGGGATCAGTCAGGATTTCCTGGTAGCCGGTCATGGCAGTGTTGAAAACAACTTCCCCTACCGACAAACCGTTGGCACCGATGGACTGCCCTTGGAACACCGTGCCGTCGGCGAGCGCGAGCAACGCCTTCGCCACGGATGAAGACTGGCGAAACAAGAAATTTACTCCCGGAATTTTGGCAATTATACGGGTTAAGCGCCGGAAGCGAAAATGGTGAACGTGGTGATCAGCCCAGCCAACCAGGCCAGACTGCGTAGCGTGGAGCGATCCACAAGATAAAACGCGATATACAGCACACGACTCACGATAAAGAAGACCGCCAGTCGATCCAGTTGTTCAGGATCAGCCTTCTGATGCAAGGCCACGAGCACGGCGGTACTGAATAACGCAAAGGCCTCCCAACTGTTCGCTTGCGCCGAATATGCGCGCTTGCGATGGCCCTCTTGTCGCGCAAGCCAATCACGGGGGTTGGCATTGTCAAAGTCCGATGCCCCCCATTTGGAAATCCCCGCGCACAAAATCGGCAATAAACCCGCGATCAACAAACACCAGAGTGCAGTGGTCATCTCACATCCTTTTTAAATGCGCCGTCGATCCCGCACGGCTTGGGCGATGGTGCCCAGATCGATGTACTCGAGTTCACCGCCGACCGGCACTCCACGGGCAAGTCGGGCAATCTTTTTATCCGCATCTAATCCTTTGGATTTCAACACTGTTTCAATGGCGTGCGCCGTGGCCTCGCCTTCCGGAGTGAAGTTGGTGGCAATCACCACCTCTTTGACATCGGGGTGGGCCACGCGTGCGACCAGGCGATCCATATGAATGTCCTTGGGCCCCACGCCATCCAAGGGAGAGAGTCGCCCCATCAGCACAAAATAGAGACCTCGCCAGGCATGGCTTTGCTCCACCGCCAACAGATCGGCGGGCGACTCCACCACACAGAGTTGTGAGCGATCCCGCCCGGCGCTGGCACAGACACTGCACAGCTCGTCTTCAGTAAAGGTGTTGCACTGGGCACAGTGACGAATCGCCGACACCGCATGCAAGAGCGACTGCCCGAGCTGCTCTGCGCCGGGGCGATCGTGCTGGAGCAGATGCATGGCCATGCGCTGGGCGGTTTTTGGACCCACCCCGGGTAGACGGCGCAAGGCCTCGGTGAGTGCATCGAGTGCGTGCGGAGTCGAGGGGTGTGTCTTCACCGCGTCACGCTAAAAAACGCCAACGGCCGCACGTCAATTAAAAGAGTTTCATTCCCGGCGGCAAGGGCAGGCCTGCCGTCACGGCGGATAACCGCTGTTGGCTCACCGCCTCGGCCTTGGCCGCGGCGTCGTTTAAGGCGGAGACCAACAGATCCTGCAGTGTCTCGCGATCATCGGCATCGGCGGTCATCAGGCTGGGATCAATCGCGATGCTCTTCACCTGATTCTTGCAGGTCATGGTGACCTTGACCAAGCCGGCACCGGCCTGACCTTCCACCATTTCATTGCCTAGGCTGTCTTGCACCTGCTTCATTTTTTCCTGCATCTGCTGCGCCTGACGCATCAAGCCGGCAATCTGACCCTTCATCATGAGCTACTTCCTTTCTTCACCGGACGGATACTGCCCGGAACAATCGTTGCACCACTGAACTCTTTCAGAACCGACTGCACGATGGGATCGGAATGAATCACCCGCTCCGCCTCCTCTTGGGCCTTGGTGGCCGCATCGGCATCTTCCGCCGCGGCCGTCATGGTGGCCGCCTCGCCCACCTCGGTCTCAATGCGACATGGCTTTCCAAAATACGTGGCCAGGGCATCCTGGGCCTTGGCGATGATCGCCGTCTCGGTGAGCGCAGGAATGGTCACACGGAACCGGCAGTTCACCGTGCGCCCGGCGTCTTCACAGGCCACCAATTGCGCCTGCTGCACAAACTGTTTGGCCAGGCCCGACACCGCCAGACTTCGCGATACCGTGGGCCATTGCGCGGGCGTGAGCGAGGCCGACTTCGGTGCGGACATGACCGGTGCGGCGCTCGCGGCCGCGGGCGACGGTGGCGTTGCGCGCGGGGCACGCGCTTCCGTGCGCGGTGTCTGGGCACGCAATGACGCCGAGGCTCGGGCCTCCGGTGCGCGGGCCGATGATGATGCCGATACCGCCGATGACGCCGATTCCGGCTGAAAGGCCAAGAGCCGCAATAGGGTCATCTCCAACCCCGTGCGCTCATCGGGTGCGAGCGGCAGATCGCGCCGGCCCAACACGGTGATCTGATAGTTCAACTGCAACAATTCGGGCGAGAGCTTTTGCGCCAGCACAGCCACGGTGCCGGTAGGATCATCGTGCGCATCAATCTTCAGCGTGGCCAGGGTGGCCGCCTGATGAAACCACTTGGCCATATCGGCGAGCATGGCATCGGCCGATGCCCCGGCGGTGAGCAGTTCTTCGAGCGCCATAAATGCCGCCTTCGGATCGTGATCGGCAAGGGTATGAAGCAGTTTTGCCAACAGCTCCCGTTGCACCAGGCCCAACATCGCCTGCACGGCCTCGGCGGTGACGCGTCCGGCCCCGTAGGCAATGGCCTGATCGGTCAGCGAAAGTCCATCACGCACACTGCCCGAGGCGGCAAGTGCAATCCAATGCAGCGCCTCTGCATCGGCCCCGATGCCTTCTTGCTCCAACACCCAGACGAGATGCGACTGCAAGGTGTCGGGCGGCACATTTTTTAAATTGAACTGCAGACAACGGGACAGCACGGTCACCGGAATCTGTTGCGGATCGGTGGTGGCCAACAGGAATTTCACATCCGCTGGCGGCTCTTCAAGGGTTTTCAACATCGCGTTAAACGCGTGCTTGGAGAGCATGTGGACTTCGTCAATCACATACACCTTGAAGCGACCTGCGGTCGGTGCGAACTGGGCCTGCTCTAAGAGCTGCTGAATTTCTCCCACTCCACGATTAGAGGCCGCATCAATCTCGATGTAATCGACAAATCGGCCGCCATCGATCTGGGTGCAGGCACTGCACACACCACACGGCTCACTGCGGATGCCCTGCTCACAGTTCAATGCTTTTGCAATGATGCGGGCCAGTGTGGTCTTGCCCGTGCCCCGGGTTCCGGTCAGCAGGTAGGCGTGGTGCAAGCGCTGGGCATCGAGTGCGTGCGACAGTGCGTTAACCACATGCGACTGCCCCACCACCTGGGCAAACTTTTTCGGGCGCCACTTGCGGGCCAACACCACGGGCGAGGATTGCCCCATAGGATTGGCAGCGGGAAGTTCGTCGGCGGAGAAAAGGGCGTCGGTCATGGGATTCAGAATAAGCGGCGAGCCGGACCCCCGGCACTTGAGAAATTCAGCTTTGGCTGCTTCGTTCCCGACCTGACCAGGTATGCC
>JBMSML010000050.1:0-10495 GCA_049421125.1 Burkholderiaceae bacterium | reverse complement strand
CCGATTCCGTCAATCGTTACGACCCAAACCCATGTTCCGGCCCCGGATAGGCACCGGACTTCACCTCGGCCACATAACGACTCAGGGCCTCTCGAATGCTTCCCGCCCCCTGCATGTAGTTCTTTGCAAAGCGGGCCTTTTTCCCCGGGGTGACATCCAGGATGTCAAGGAGCACCAATACCTGCCCGGTCATATGAGGGCCCGCTCCAATTCCGATCGTGGGCACTCGCAGGCTCTCGGTGAGCCGCGCCCCTACCGGCGTGGGAATCAGCTCCACCAATACCATCTCAGCACCACTGCGCTCTAACAATGTCGCATCCGCAATCAGTCGATCTGCCGATGTGCTGTCACGCCCCTGCACACGATACCCTCCGAGCTGATGCACGGACTGAGGCGTAAGCCCCAAATGTGCGCAGACCGGAACACCGCGCTGGGTCAGAAACTCAACGGTGGGTGCTAACCACTCACCGCCCTCGATCTTGACCATCTGGGCGCCGGCGGCCATCAGTCGCGCCGCATTGGCATACGCCTGGGCAGGAGACTCCTGATAACTGCCAAAGGGCATATCGGCCAGCACCCAGGCCTTCGGTTTCGCACGCGCCACACATTCCGTGTGATAGACCATCTGATCCATGGTGACCGCCAGCGTGGAGCCATGACCCTGAAGCACCATGCCCAAGGAGTCGCCGATTAAGAGCACATCCACCCCCACGTTATCGGCGAGACATGCAAAGCTTGCGTCATAGCAAGTGAGCATCACAATCCGATCGCCGGAGGCGCGGCGCGACTTCAGGTCCAAAAGGGTAATCGCCTTTCGGGCCGAATCGGCCGATCCCTGCACACCATAGTTACTCATGATGGCCTTCCTTCTTCATTTCATCCGTCCACACGAACACTGGTGGCTTTCAACAATTCTTTTTCCGAGAGATTGCGCACGCACAAGGTGACAAACCGCTTCACATAGCCACGCAGAAAGCGCCCCTTACGCAGCGCCACGACCGTGACATTCTCTTTAAAAAGCTCGCTGGCATCGAGCAGTCGTAAGTGCTGATCCTGGTCATCATCAAAAGCCATGGAAGCCACGATGCCCACCCCCATGCCAAGGCAACATAGGCCTTGATCACATCGGCATCGAGCGCCACCATGGCAATCTCTGGGTGCAGGCCAGCCTTCGCAAAGGTTTCATCGATCATGGCGCGCCCCGTAAACCCCTCGTGATAGGTCACGATCGGATACTTCGCGATGTCCTTGAGCGTCAGATGCTTGAGCTTGGCGAGCGGATGCCCTTTGGGCACGATCACACCGTGGTACCAACGATAAAACGGAAAGGTTGCAAACTGCGCATTGCTTCGCAATGACTCGGTCGCAATCCCAATATCGGCCTGATCGCTCTCCAACATGGCGGCAATCTCACCCGGGGTGGCCTGATGCATCACCAGATGGACCTTCGGAAATTCCTGTCGAAAGCGGCGGACAATTTCCGGCAAAGAATAGCGGGCCTGGGTGTGGGTCGTGGCCAGCACCAGGCGGCCTTCGTCCTGCGCGGAAAAACTCTTCGCGACCGCCTGAAGATTGTCGGCTTCCTGAAGAATCTTCTCGGCATAACGGAGCACCTCTTGCCCCGGCTCGGTCAAGCCCAGTAAGCGCTTTCCTCGGCGGGCAAAAAGCACCAGTCCCAGTTCATCTTCCAGATCCTTAATGTGTTTGCTTACCGCGGACTGCGAGGCAGCCAGCACATGAGAGACCTCGGTCAGATTGAACTTTTGACGGACGGTTTCGCGAATAATCCTCAGTTGCTGAAAATTCATGGGTCAGAATCTAGCACGGCGCTGGTGCTGGCGCAGGGCAAAGCGGGCGGGATCCACGGCCCTTAATAACCCCGAATTAATCGGTGGCGCACGACCCTGAAGCTGGGCCGTGATCACCTCGGCACCTAAGGGGGCCGATGTCAAACCCCGGGAACCCAAGCCCCCCAATACCCAGACGTTCGGATTGCGCGGCAGATGATGCAACTGGGACATCTGGGGCGTGAAGGCCTGTGTGATGTCCAGCACCGCGCCCACTAAGGGCATGCGGTCGATGGTGGCGCTGCGAATGCTGGTTCGATCGGACTGCGGAACAGTGGCGCACAGATCCGCCAAACGCCCATCGATCACACGCAAGCGCTCCAGATTCGACACGGGATCCGGCCGGCCATCGGGCAGTCGCTCATAACTCGCGCCCACCACCATCTGGCCATCGATGATGGGGGTGGCATAGCCCGAGGCACAGATCACACACGGCAAAGCCCTTGAATCAGCCCGCACGCTGGGCAGCGTAAACGCGGTCACCGTGCCCCGGATCTGATTTAGGCCAAAGGTGTGATCGGGCAGGATCGTGTCCATGCCCTGCGCCGCACAGACCACGATCACATCGAATGCCTCAGGTTGGTCATCCGCAAAATAGATCACACCATCGACATCCACCCGCTTCACCGTCACGTTAAACCGTATCGTTGCGCCATGATCTTTCGCGTCCGCCAGACAAGCCGCCACGAATGCGCCCGGCTTAATCCAACCCCCCCGGGTATCCCAGTACTCCAGGTGATCGCCATGCTCGGTCAATTGCAAAACACCACAGGCCTTCCCCAGACACCCCCATCCCAGGGCCCGTGCGATGGGCGCAAGCTCGTCTAACCAACGATAAGTGCACACCACCCCGTAGTCACTCCATTGAGAGGCCAGGTTATGGTCTTTGGAATACAGGCGATGGAATATGCCCAGCGGATTTCCGGATGCACCGCACGCTGCTGCCGCCCCAGATTCGATCACCGTCACACGTTCGCCAGCGCGCGCCAAGGCACGGGCACACGCCGCTCCGGCAAGCCCCGCCCCGATCACCGCAATCCCTTGGCCGCCAGGCCTGCGAGTTACCATAGCCGACTATGACAGCACGAACCCTACGTTCTCGCCAAATGCAGGCCCTTCGATCGTTTGCCTGGGGGCTTGCCTTCGGGGTCGCCGTCCTTGGCCTGGCCGGTTGCGGAGAATCTAAAACTAAATTCAATGCCATGGACGTGACCGGGGCACCCTGGGGCCAGAGCTATTCCCTGCCCGACCTGACTGGGCAGGTGCGCACGCCGGCAGACTTCCCCGGAAAAATTACGGCTGTCTTTTTTGGCTTTATGTACTGCCCCGATGCCTGCCCCACTCACCTGACCAAAATGGGCGAGGTACGCAAAGCACTGGGTCCACGTGGCGATCAATTGCAGTTAGTGTTCATCACCGTCGATCCGGAGCGCGACACACCCGAGAAACTAAGACAGTACCTGAACTCCTTTGATCCCACGATCGTGGGACTACGCGGTACGCCCGAGCAGGTGCAAGCGATTGCCAAGGATTTTCGCGTGTTTTACAAAAAGGTGGAGACCAAAGACTCGGCCAAGAATCCCATGGCCTACACGATCGACCACACCACGTTCACTTATGTCTTTGATGGCCAGGGCAAACTGCGTTTAGTCATTCCCCACGATCTGGCCACTGAAAAAATTGCAGCCGATTTCCAGCATCTCCTTTCTCGATAGCGCACGGCTCTGGCTGAAGATCGGCGCGATCTCGTTCGGCGGTCCCGCCGCGCAGATTGCGCTCATGCACCGTGAGTTGGTGGAGCGCCGCCGCTGGATCTCGGATGGCCGCTTTCTGCATGCCCTGAACTACTGCATGGTTCTTCCAGGACCCGAGGCCCAGCAATTGGCCACCTATCTGGGTTGGCTTACCCATGGGTCACTGGGTGGCATCGCCGCCGGCGTACTGTTTATCCTGCCTTCCCTGGTGATCATGTGCATGATCGGCTCGCTCTATGTGCTGTATGGACACATGCCGGAGATTCAGGCCCTGCTGTATGGGGTCAAGCCTGCGGTGCTGGCGATTGTGCTGGCGGCCTGTGTGCGATTGGGCCAGCGTGTATTGCGTGGCCCGTTTTGGTGGGGCATCGCTGTGGGATCACTGCTGGGCCTACTGGTGGGACTCTCGTTTATTGCCATCATTTCGATTGCCGCGTTTGTGGGCTGGATCACCCATTTGTTATCGCGCAGCCCCATACGCGGCCTGGAAACGCTCACCGGCACTCACTCAGCGCGCGACGGCGCACCGGGCGATCCCGCAACCCAGGACTATACGGGGCAACGTCATTTCATGATTGATGATCACACGCCGATTCCCGCCCATAGCATGACCGATGCCCGGCACATCTTAACGGCACTGGGTACCGGTATTGCCTTGTGGGCCCTGCTCTACGGTGTCGTGCAGCAGTTCGACACCCATGTGCTCACCGATATGGCCGCGTTTTTTACCAAAGTCGCCCTGGTGACCTTTGGGGGCGCCTATGCCGTGCTCCCCTACGTGTTTGACTCTGCGGTTAACGACTATCAGTGGGTAAGCGCTGCACAGATGATGGACGGCCTAGCGCTCGGTGAAACCACTCCCGGCCCCCTGGTCATGATCAATGCATTTGTAGGCTTTGTGGGTGCAGCACAGCACACGAGCCTTTCCTATTTACCCATTACGTGGGCCGGTACACTTGGCGCCATCGTCGTGACGGTATTCACTTTTCTGCCGTCCTTCGTGTTTATTCTGGTGGGTGCGCCATGGGTAGAAGCCACCCGTAAAAGCCTGTCATTGGCCGCGCCGCTCACGGCCATCAGCGCAGCGGTGGTGGGCGTAATCATTGACCTTACCTTAATCTTTGCGCAGCACACCTTCTTTCCCGATGGTCAACTCTGGTCTTGGCGAAGCCTCGACTTGGTCGCCATATTCATTTCGGTGCTGGCGGCGCTGATGTTGCTGCAATTTCGGCTCGGCATGCTGACCACACTCCTGGTCAGCACTGCACTGGGGGTGGTGGCCGTAGCGCTGCAGTTACCCTAGGTCACCGGGCCGAAAAACACTTGCCCGCGATACCCCCGCGACATTCCCGCTAGACCTTGTAGTACTCCCGATACCACGCCACGAAACGGGCAATACCGTCTCGCAGCGGGGTTGAGGGCGCAAATCCCGTGAGCGCGCGCAACGCGGATGTATCGGCGTAGGTGGCGGGGACGTCCCCGGGTTGAATGGGCTGAAGGTTCTGTTTCGCCCGAATACCCAGAGCATCTTCGATTGCCGCAATAAATTCAGTCAACGGTTCAGGGCGATGATTGCCGATATTCAGCACCCGATGCGGCGCCATCATTTCGAACGCAAAATCTTCTGCAGAGGGTTCGGCTGCAGGTGGCGTATCTAAAACACGGACCACCCCTTGCACAATATCATCGATGTACGTGAAATCCCGCGCCATTTTCCCGTGGTTAAACACGGTAATCGGCTCGCCGGCCAGAATCGCTTTCGTAAAGATAAAGGCCGCCATATCCGGCCGACCCCATGGCCCATAGGCCGTAAAAAAACGCAGGCCCGTTGCCGGTATTCGAAATAAATGGGAATAGGTATGGGCCATTAACTCGTTGGCTTTTTTAGTCGCCGCATACAGACTAACGGGATGGTCCACCCGATCGGTTTCAGCGAAGGGCAGTTTTTTGTTCCCGCCATACACGCTAGAAGAGCTTGCATACACCAGATGTGCGCCTCCGAGCCCGCTCGGATCGGGCTGGATCTGAGACCGCATTCCCTCAAGAATCTGAACGAATCCCGTCAGGTTGCTGTCCACATAGGCGTGAGGGTTTTCTAATGAGTAGCGCACGCCCGCCTGGGCGGCGAGATGAACAACGCCATCATAGTGCTCGCGCTCAAATACCTGGCGCATTGCACCCAGATCGGCGAGATCAGCGCGGACAAACTCAAAGCGTCCAGCCGAGGCGTGTGCCTCAATATAGGCCAGCCGGGATTGAGATTATCCAGGCCGACCACCCGATCGCCACGGGCAAGCAATGCAAGCGCGGTATGCATGCCAATAAAACCGGCCGCCCCCGTCACAAGAACCGATTTCACGGCATTCATTAATATGAAAAGAGATGGTTCATCAACTCTAGCGGCGACCAATACCCTCGTACACAAGCCCTGCTCGCTTCGCAACAGCCGGCTCGTACATATTACGGCCATCAAAGATACGCTTGGTCTTGAGCAGGGCCGCCATTTCGTCAAAATCCGGGCTGCGAAACTCTTTCCACTCGGTGACAATCACCAGGGCATCTGCACCTTTTAATGCCTCGATGGGTGAGCCAACGTAATCAATCATCTCAGGAATGACCCGCTTCGCCTCGGTCATGGCCACCGGATCATAGGCGCAAATCGACGCGCCACGGCCCACCAAGTCTTGAATAATGACGCGACTCGGGGCCTCACGCATATCATCGGTATTGGGCTTAAACGCGAGACCCCACATCGCAAATCGCAGACCGGTGAGTCGCTCGCCAAACGCTTGAACAATCTTTTTGACGAGTACGCTTTTTTGGGCATCGTTGGCGTCTTCTACGGCATTTAACACCTTGAGATCTCGACCAACACCGGCCGCGGTTTTAATCAGGGCCTTTACGTCTTTTGGAAAGCACGAGCCCCCGTAGCCGGTGCCAGAATATAAAAAGCCATAGCCGATTCTCGAATCCGAGCCAATTCCCCGCCGAACCGCCTCAATGTCTGCACCAAGGGATTCCGCCAGATTGGCGAGTTCATTCATAAAACTAATTCGCGTGGCCAACATGGCATTGGCTGCATACTTTGTAAGCTCCGCCGAACGCACATCCATAATCATGAGCTTTTCATGTTGCCGCTGAAACGGGGCGTAAATCTCGCGCATCACTTCCTCTGCACGGAGCGAATCAAGGCCGACCACAATGCGATCCGGGCGCTGAAAGTCGTCTACCGCAGCGCCTTCTTTTAAGAACTCCGGGTTTGAAACCACATGATAGGGAATCTGTTCGCCGCGCTTTCCGAGCTCTTCGGCGATCGCCGTACGGACCCGGTCTGCAGTCCCCACCGGTACGGTTGACTTGTCCACCACGATTTTTTCGCTGGTCATGCGCTGACCAATGGCCCGAGCGGCCGCTACGACGTACTGCAAGTCTGCGGATCCGTCCTCATCCGGCGGGGTGCCCACTGCAATAAACTGCACCAGTCCAAATGCGACAGATTCATCGACGCTGGTCGTAAACCGCAGGCGGCCAGCCGCCACATTTTTTTTAACGACTTCAAGCAATCCCGGCTCATGAATAGGAATACCGCCGTCTTGCAGGACCTTGATCTTCGCGGCATCCAAGTCCAGGCAGAGCACCTGATTCCCGGCATCGGCCAGACAGGCGCCCGTGACCAAACCAACATATCCCGTGCCAATCATCGAAATTTTCATAATTCTCTTACCTTGGATTTTCACCGTATTGTGCCAGTAGACCCATACCAATCCTAGCCGTAGGTATTCTGATGCCCACTTATACTAAATTAATTATTTTGATCTGCCTTATAATCCCGTTTAACTGATTTCTATTTTTTCTGTAATTCTTCCCGGGAAATTTCATGGCCACGTTTATTCAACTTCAAGCTCAAATCGAAAAACTCCAAAAAGAAGCCGCCTCCCTGCGCAAGCGGGAAATGGCGGAGACGGTTGCAAATATCAAAAAAGCGATCGCCGCGTTTGGGCTCACCGCAGAGGATCTTGGCCTTGCCTCCCGCGCCGGATCAGCACGCGCACGGAAAGGTGCCAAAAAGCATCCTGGCCGTCCAGCGCCCCCGGCAGGCACTCGTTCGGCAGCCGCAAAAAAAGAAGGCGCTCTTGGCGCAGATAAGCGCAGTGTTGTCGCCCCCAAGTATCGGGATCCAATCACGGGCGCCACCTGGACTGGCCGTGGCAAGCAACCGAAGTGGCTCTCACAGGCATTAGTCGACGGCAAGAACCTAACGGACTTTACGATCAAGTAACGACAGGCTTTTTTAGTCTCTTCCCATGATTCTTGTTACGGGTGGTGCCGGGTTTATCGGTTCAAATTTTATAATTGACTGGTTTGCGCACGCCCACCATGCTGAGCCCGTCATCAATCTCGATGCGCTGACCTATGCGGGCAATCGGGATAATCTCGCGTCGCTTCACGCCAACCCGCACCATCATTTCGTTCACGGCGATATTGGGAATTCGGCTTTAGTCACCGAATTATTCGAGCGTTATCAGCCGCGCGCCGTTATTCATTTCGCCGCAGAATCCCATGTGGACCGTTCCATCCACGGTCCTGGCGCGTTTATTGCCACAAATATTCAAGGAACATTTAATCTACTTCAGTGCGCGCGCGCGTACTGGCAGTCACTGACCCCAGAAGCGGCCAACGCGTTTCGTTTTTTGCATGTCAGCACAGACGAGGTTTATGGATCCCTCGGTCCTACGGATCCGCCCTTTGGCGAAACCACCGCTTATCAGCCAAACAGCCCTTACTCTGCCAGTAAAGCGGCCAGTGATCACCTAGTCCGCGCTTGGCATCACACCTTTGGCCTGCCGGTGCTCACAACGAACTGCTCAAACAATTACGGACCGTTCCAATTCCCCGAGAAACTTATTCCATTGATCATTGCCAATGCACTGGCGGGCAAACCCTTGCCGATTTACGGCGATGGGAAAAACGTACGGGACTGGCTGTTTGTCTCTGACCACTGCTCCGCCATTCGATCAGTCCTGGCGAAAGGAAAAGTAGGCGAGGTGTACAACATCGGCGGCTGGAACGAGATGCCCAACATTGAGATTGTGCGCTCTATTTGCCGCCTGTTGGATCAGAAGTCGCCGATTACCGCCAAGGCGGCCGGCGGTCAGCATGAACTTCTGATCACCTACGTAAAGGATCGTCCCGGCCACGATCGGCGTTATGCCATCAATGCCGAAAAGATCGCCCGCGAACTCGGTTGGAGACCCGCCGAGTCGTTTTCCAGCGGAATCCAGAAAACGGTCGATTGGTACCTGGAGAATTCGGAGTGGGTCGCTCGAGTGCAAAGCGGTGCCTATCGGGAGTGGATCGACACTCAGTACGGGGGCCCATCGTCCAGCGCGCAAGTCACACATAAACCCGGCGCGGCAACATGATTGTGGTGTTTGGTAGTCAGGGTCAGGTGGGTCAGGCGCTCGTGCAGGCGATGGGTGATGCCCCAGAGCACCTATTTTTGCACCGGCATAGCCGTGACTACTGCGGCGATCTGAGCAATATCGCCGGAATTACCGAAACCCTGTTAGAGATCAGGCCTTCCATTATTATCAATGCAGCCGCATACACCAGTGTCGATCAAGCCGAGTCGGAACCCGATTTGGTGCATCACATTAACGCTAAGGCGCCTGCGGCCATCGCCCAAGTCGCTTCACGACTCGGGGCGCTTCTTGTCCACTACTCCACCGACTATGTGTTTAGTGGATCGGGCCACACTGCGTGGACGGAAACCGATCCTTGCGCCCCAACATCGGTCTATGGCGCCTCCAAATTCGAGGGTGAGCGTTTTATTACAGAGAGCGGTGCCCGGTATTTTATTCTGCGCACGAGCTGGGTCTACAGCGCCCATGGCCGCAATTTTTTAAAAACCATGCTCGAGCTTGCCGAATCCCGCGACACGCTGCGTGTGGTCAATGACCAGGTGGGGGTGCCCACGAATGCGCACTATATTGCGCTTATCACCCTTGATTTATTAAACCTGGCGACACCTGGATTTGGGTCGGGGACGGTCGCGCCGCCCGCCTCGGGCATTTATCATTGCGCGCCTGCAGGAGAAACCACCTGGTTTGACTATGCCCGTGTGGTCATCAATGCTGCAAAATCCATGGGCAAGGCGCAGACCTGCAACACCATTATTCCCGTTGCAACCCACGACTATCCCACCGCGGCCAAGCGCCCCTTAAATTCCCGACTCGATACTTCTAAACTACAGCGCGTGCTGAAGCAGGTGCCACCTCATTGGCAGGAGTCTGTCGTCGAAACCGTAAGACACGTTCTGGAAGGCGTTGACCATGATCTCTCATCGTAAGGGCATTATTCTGGCGGGCGGTTCCGGTACCCGGCTCCATCCCGCCACACTCGCTCTGTCCAAGCAATTGCTGCCCATTTATGACAAGCCCATGGTGTTTTATCCGCTATCCACCCTCATGCTGGCCGGCATACGCGATATTTTGATCATCTCTACCCCAATGGACACACCCCGATTTCAGCAGCTACTCGGTAGTGGTGAATCCTGGGGAATTCAGTTGCAGTACGCGGTACAAGCATCACCGGATGGTCTGGCGCAGGCGTTTTTAATCGGAGAGCAGTTTTTGAATGGCGCCCCAAGTGCCCTAGTGCTCGGGGATAACGTTTTTTATGGGCACGACTTTGCCGGTGCCCTGGATCGTGCCTATCGCCAGCCCTCGGGCGCGACCGTGTTCGCATATCCCGTGCATGACCCACATCGCTATGGTGTCGTGGAGTTTGATTCATCCGGGAAGGCCGTGTCGCTCGAAGAGAAGCCCAGCCAGCCAAAATCTCGCTATGCGGTAACAGGGCTGTACTTTTATGACCAGCGTGCGGTCGAATTCG
>JBMSML010000049.1:0-10520 GCA_049421125.1 Burkholderiaceae bacterium | reverse complement strand
GGGCGGATGCTACAACCGCCAGCTCGAGGAGTGCCGTGTCGGATTTGCAGTGGGCGATGAAGAGGAAGTGATCCATGGCGTTGTCTGGCCGCTGCTTGGTGCAGAGGATGAAATGAGCGATGTCGCCGAGGAAATCGAAACCACGTTAAAAGAAAGTGGCATCCAACACATCTCGATGCTGCGCCAGCGCCTGCCCATGGAATACTGCGACGACTGCGGTGCCCCGCTATACCCCAATGCCGATGGCGAGATGGTGCACGCCGAATTGCCCGATGTGGCCGAGCAGCCCAGTCAGCATTTGCATTAAATCGGAACCGCCCGGGTGACGGTCACCCCCTAGTGAAACGTGAACCTCGCCGATAACCAGACGGTTCGCGGGTCCCCGGGGTAATAGAAATAGGAGTTCCGGGACCCGGTGCTGGTGGTGATGAACCCGTAGCCACCATAGGTCGCGTACTTTTCATCGGTAAGATTTTTCACCTGAACACCAAACTCCCAGGCCTTGCTCGTATGGCTAACACCCAGATCTACCAGAACATACGAAGGCATTTGGTTCTTGGTGTTGTCATCATCATCCATGTAGCGCTGTCGCGAGGTATACCGGGCGCTTAGGTTACCGATCATGGCGGGCGCAAAAATATATCTCAGCCCAGCGCCAGCGATCCATCGCGGAACCAAGGGAACGTCCTTTCCCTCGTAGGCCCCGGCCAGGTACCCCGTCTGCTGAACGACTGACATCACACGAACCGATAAGGTCTTTGAGAACGCATGCTGAAGGGAAAACTCACCGCCAATCCGTCGAATTCTGGGGGCGTTGATATTGGCGTCTTCCGCATACTTATAACGAATCTCATCGGTCGTGATGACATGAAACAAAGAAGCGGACGCGACAGTGCCCTCCGTTAAACTCCACGAGCCTCCAAGGTCATGGGTCTGTGCCAGCTGCGGTCGCAATATGCCCTTATAGGTGCGAACACAATTCCAAAAAGCATCATAGTTACATCCCCAATATTCATCAGTGTTCGCGAACCGATAGGAGCGATTTGTCCTAGCGTAGATCTTGTTGGATCGAAACTCGCCAAATCGGTAACTGACTGCCAGATCTGCCGCATTGGCATCCTGCTCTTTATCCGCCGTGGTAGTCGTCGCCCCATACTTGTCATACGCACTGGCTTTCTGAATCTGACGCCGTACCCCTCCACTCACATCAATATCGCTGGCGACTTGATGGACGTGAGAAAAGTAAATTGCTCTGTTATCAATGGTTGCGTTTTGACGGTCGCCAGTATCCGGGGAATAAAACGCCTTCGCTCTCTGATAATCCAGACCAATTACAGATCTGGTCTGCGGGCTCCAGACCCTCTTGATACGGGGGGTAAAGTCAAGCGCTCGTTTGTCGTACACGAGCTGGCCTGCCGTGGTGGCGTTCCCATCGCTTGCGTAATACGGCCGGTCTTGGGTGGACGACGATTCGCTATAGGCAAGTTCGGCCAGAAACTGCCAATCATTGCCCAACGCGCGCTCAATGCCGATTACTCCCCGCGTGCCGTTACTCGCCGTTTGCTCGTTCACATTATTAAACTTTGCAGCCCTGCGATCCCCGGTATTCACCTCGCCCACAACCCCTCCAGGAGTATGGAAATTCTGGGCAGAGTACGTTCCCTCCAGAAAAACTCGGTCCAAGCCACCTAAGCGCTGAGACAAAGCTCCTCTTACCGACGTCTGCCAAGCAGCCGAATTTTCCCGCCAACCGTCTGTGCGATCGCCAGTGACATCCACTCTTGATATTGTGCTGCCGTACTCACCGACCCATGACATGCTGCCGAGTACCGTACCGAAACTACCTGTCGTTAATGCGGCGGCGACGCCGGGTTTCAGGGCATCACGTGTGACGATATTCACCACGCCTCCAACCGCTTTATCCCCGTACTGAACGCTTCCGCCACCATGGATAATTTCGATGCGCTCGACGGCGGAAAGCGGAATCGACTCCCAGCGAATCGAGCCCGAATCGATCGGACTCACCCGAAGGCCGTCCACCAAAATGAGTGTGTTATCCCGTGCACTTGCACCGAATCCGCGAATATCGATATCGGATTGCACGCCCAACTGCCCCCCCTGGGGACTGCGCACGTTCACATTAGCAATTCGACTCACGACCTCGCCAATGCTGAGTGAACCCGACTCTATGATCTCTTCTTTGGTGATCATCTGTACAAATGCAGGCACATCCGACAAGGGTTCCTCAAACCGGCTCGCGGTGACCACGACCGGGTCGAGTGTGGCCACCTGAAGCGCATCGGTGCGCGCGACGGTCGCCTTGGGTGCGATCTGCGCCATGGCCTGGGATACGGCAAGTGCAAGCGCACCCACGACCAGCGTGGCGCTTAAAATCGGCTGCGGCATGAACATCTACCTTTCCGGCTGCCCTTACCCCGGGACGACCAAAAACGTTTACGTCAACGGCCGGTATCCAGGCTTGGGACGGGGTGCGCGATCCGCGCACCCGAATCGATTGCCTTCCCAAGACCGCGGTCTCAGTGGCTGGTGGCACCGCATTGGACGCTGCACCACGTAATCGATTACTGCATCCTTCACTGTTTCGGGGAAAGCGCCGGATTCTCACCAGCTTCCCGTTTAACCCGCTCTAATCGGGCACCAGATGACGGTGTTTGAAAGATCTCAAACGAATGTCAAGTGTAAACAAAAATCTGCGGGTTTTCAGGCGATCACAAATGCCTGTGTCATCGACGTTGATACAAATCAAGCGCTATTCAGGGGTCATTGCACGAATCGCATAGCGGGCGGCGGCCAGGTCCCATCCGGCCCACCCACAGCTCTTAAAGAAAACCGATCCCGAATGCTCAACGGCATCCGGTAGACCATCGGTGAGCGCGGCAAACCGATGTCCGCGGAGTCCGGCCTGGATTAGATCTCCCGCCTCATGATGGGCATGATCGGTGTCCAAGACAATCTGGCCATGCTCACAAAACCATCGGACCACCTCGGGGGCGACCTCGGCCATCTCGGGTGTAAAGCTTCCAACCGCGCACAAAAACGTATCGCGCACTGGAATCTGATCCACCACAATCGCCTGCGCAGGTGTTGCGCAGATCAGGATAGGACAATGCCGTATCGCCTCGCGCGGAAGGGCGACCACATGGGCCTGTGCTCCGAGTTGCTGCGCATAACGCGCAAGTGCTTCGGCCGATTCGATCCGCTTCGAGCCGATATAAAACTCCTTAAGGCCTGCATCACAGAATGCCTCTAAATGGGCCTTGCCTTGCACTCCTGCCCCGATAATGGCCACCGGCCCCGAGAGATGCGCGGCATAGGTTTGATAGGCCAGCAGTGACACCGCCGCCGTGCGCTGCGCCGTTAAGGCGGGGCCATCCAGGCACGCCAAGCGCTCGCCGCCTGCCACATCAAAGACCAGCACATCTCCCTGAATCGCCGCACGACCACGGTGTGCATTGTCCGGGGTATAGGTAATGGCCTTCACGATCGCGATCGTGCCGTCGGTAGCAGGCATACAGAAAAGGCTCCCTCCTCCGGCCAACGGCGTGACCGTGCGCTCGGGAACTACTGCGCGGCCCTGGGCCAACATCATGGAAATCTCGCGGGCCAGGCCAGTGGCCGTGTGCTTCATTTAGCGCATCTGCTTATTTGGCAAACAGATAGTCCGGATTGGCCATGGCTTTAAATTCAATGGCATTGCCCGATGGATCCAGAAAGAACATGGTGGCCTGCTCGCCCACTTCACCTTTGAAGCGGACATAGGGTTCGATCACGAACCTGATCCCGGCGGCCTTCAGTTTCTGGGCCATGGCCTCCCACTCGGCCATGGAGAGCACCAGCCCAAAATGCCGCACCGGCACCTGCTTGCCATCGACATCGTTGTGTATGTCGTTTTGGGCCTCTCCTTGGGCCAGATGCGCCACGATTTGGTGGCCGTATAGATTAAAGTCAATCCATTCCGGGGAGCTGCGACCCTCGGGGCAGCCGAGCAGACCACCGTAAAACTCGCGCGCTTTCTGCAGATCATCGACAGGGAATGCCAAGTGAAACGGATGCATAGGGTTCTCTCCAAATCATCAATCCATCGCCAGAGACACGGCGCAGACCGTACTTTTACCACTAACGCGTTACCCGCTCAACAAAGGCACTGATACGGGCAATCGTTGGCGCCAGAAAACGAAAGCGGTCCGATAGAGTGGCCACAATGTTTGCGTGCGTGATCAGACCAAAGGGGCCATCAAAGGTCTCCACTGTGACATCCGCACCCACCGCCTTCAGACGGGCTGCCAAAGCCTGCGAATTGATCTCGGGATCGACCAACGGGTCGCGCTGCGCGGTAATGAGCAGCATCGGTGGCGCGGCAGCACTCACATGGGCAATGGGCTGTGTGTCCACGGGCGTATTGGGCCAACTGAATGCCGGCCTAGCCTCGGGCATTTGTATGGGCAGAAAATTAACCGGCGAGGACAACCCCACCACGCCACGAATTCGCTGTCGCACCGCCTGCGGAAGCCAACGGGCATCCATCGCCAACATACTGGCGTTATAGGCGCCCGCCGAATGCCCGGCCAACACCACCCGGTCGGGATCTCCCCCGTATTCACGCACCCGATCCATGACCAATTGCACGGCCGCCGCGCTGTCTTGCACAAAGCTGGGATAGACCACCTCGGGTGTTAATCGATAATCCGGTATCGCCACCACGTATCCGAGATCATGAAACGTGCGGGCCACAAAGGCATAGTCGGTGCGCACGCCACTGGCCCACGCGCCCCCATAGAAAAACACGATCACCGGCGCGCCTGCGCCAATGCCCGCCACCGGCTGCGGATAGATGTCCACACGCTGGCGCTGCGCCTCTCCATAGGCCAACGTGACCGGTGCCACGGCGGGTGTCCCACTCACTGTATTGAGGAACTCCAGGCTGGAGCAGCCGCTCAGCGCGACCGCAGCCAGCACCATGCTAACGATCTGACCTAATTTCATGAGGCTAATCTTAGACGGCACCACAGCCGTAGGACACGAGTTTATCGTCCAAACGCTGCGTGACGAGAACTCGCGGAAGAAATGAATCAGCGGGAACAGACAATGATGATTGGTCGGGGCGAGATGATTCGAACATCCGACCCCTTGCACCCCATGCAAGTGCGCTACCAGGCTGCGCTACGCCCCGACCGAAGCCTTCTATTATAGCCGAGGCTCACTGCCCTTTAAGATGCGCAGCGCCTCTGCAATCTCAGTACGAATCTGATGCGCATCGAGTTCTTCCGCTTTGCCATCTGCGGGCGATAACTCGGGATCGGTACCCGCGGCCACGCCATTGATCTTGGTGTCCATCAACTGATTGCGTGCACCGCTGATGGTAAAGCCCTGGTCGTAGAGCAGTTCACGAATCTTGCGAATCAGCAGCACTTCGTGGTGCTGGTAGTAGCGTCGATTGCCACGCCGTTTCATCGGCCGCAGCTGTGTGAACTCTTGCTCCCAGTAACGCAGCACATGCGGCTTGACCGCACACAGATCGCTCACCTCACCGATGGTGAAATACCGCTTTGCCGGAATCGGTGGCAGCACGGACGATTCAGTAGCCACCCGGTTCATCATCGGCGTACGCATCTAAGGGCTTTTTGGCAGGATCCTGAACATAGGACTTGAGCTTCTGACTTGCATGAAAGGTGACCACGCGGCGGGCTGCAATCGGGATGGCCTCGCCGGTTTTAGGATTACGGCCGGGACGCTGCGGTTTATCGCGCAGCTGAAAGTTGCCAAACCCCGACAGTTTCACGCTCGTCCCTGAGACTAGGGTCTCGCGAATCTCTTCAAAAAAGATGTCCACCACTTCTTTGGCTTCACGCTTATTCAGCCCCACCATTTCGAAGAGCAGGTCGGCGAGTTCGGCCTTGGTCAGCGTGTCATCGGGCGAATGCAGCCCGGCATGGGCTAGGAGCTGGCTCACGGTCTCGGCACCCACTGGGGTGGCAAACGTGGAGGCCTCATCAAGGGGCTTGGGATTGGTCTGCTGCACGGTGAAGTGTCTTGGCAATGAGGGATGCGCTTAACCGCGAAGCCTGGCCGAGAACTCCGACTGGAGCAGGGACAGGATCTCGTTCATTAACGCATCTACCTCGGTATCTTGAAGTGTTGTCTCAGGACTCTGAAGTATAAATCGGAAAGCAAGGCTTTTTTCCTTTTCGGACAATCCTTTACCCCGATATTCATCAAAACACTTCAGTTCTGTGATCCAACCCCCTTGTTTTGTTTGACTTTTTAGGGTGTTAATCCGGGACAGGACAGCGCCGGCCGCTACGTCCATCCCCACCACCACGGCCAGATCCCGGGTCACAGGGGGGAACTTGGACACCTCGGCAACGCGCGGCATGCCCAGGGGCAAAAACGGATCGAGCAGGACTTCGGCCACCACGGGGGCGGCACCCGGAATGCCCAATTCCTGAGCCAGTTTAGGATGCAACTCTCCCATTACCCCAACGGATTTGCCCGACAGGAGCACCTCGGCACTGCGGCCGGGATGAAGTGCCGGATGGGGGGTGGCCAGACCACGCGTGCTCAGCGCAAGCGGCGCGGCCAAGGCGGCAAGATCGGCTTTGAGATCGAAAAAATCCACCGCTCGTGGCGCCTGACCCCACTGATCATCGACCACCGGACCCCAGGCCACACAGCCAATGCGTTGCGGCTGAGAGATGCCCTGCACCGACCAATCCCCAGCCTCCTGATCGGGTGCATCGTGAAAGGTGCGGCCAATTTCAAACAGGCGCACGCGCGAGGCCTTGCGATTCACATTCACCATCACCGCATCGAGCAGTCCCGGAATCAGACTCGGACGCATCACGGACTGATGCGATGCCATGGGGTTAAGCAACGCCACTGGGGGCACACTGCTCACCGATGCCGCCTGCTGCGGACTGATAAAGCTATAGGTGATGGCCTCCATGTAGTCGCAGGCCACGAGTTTGTCTCGCAGCTGCATGGCGCTGCGCCGGGACTCCTTGGGCGCGGTCATGACATTGGGGGCCACCGGTGGATGCGTGGGAATCCGCGCAAATCCCACCACGCGGGCCACCTCTTCGATCAGGTCTTCTTCGATCTCCAGATCAAACCGGAAACTCGGCGGCACCACGGTGATCACTTCCTGGCCGATGTCTCCGGTGCAATCAGCCTGAAACCCCAGCCGCTCAAACACGTCCATGCAGGTCTTAGCCGTGACCGAGATGCCCAGAATACGATTGCAACGGGCCACGCGCATGGCCACCGGCGCACGCGAGGGCACGCTCAATTGCTGGTCATCCATGGGGCCGGCCTGTCCGCCGCAAATCGACTGCACGAGTGCCGTGATCACGTCCACGTGATCGGTCGTGGTGGTCCAGTCCACACCGCGCTCAAACCGATGGCCGGCCTCGGTAGTGAAGTTGTACTTGCGGGCACGGCCACGAATTGCATCGGGCCACCAGAAGGCCGCCTCGACATAAATATTTTGCGTGTTGAGGGATACCGCCGTGGCATCACCGCCCATGATGCCCGCCATCGACTCCGGACCACGGTCATCGGCAATCACACCCACCGAAGAGTCCAGGGTCACGATCTGTTCATTCAGAAGTGTCAGGGATTCGCCATCGCGCGCCCAACGCACCACTAGGTCACCCTGGATTTTGTCCGCATCAAAAATGTGGGTGGGCCGGCCCCACTCCAGCATCACGTAATTTGAAATGTCCACCAGTGCCGAAATGCAACGTTGACCGGCCTGCTCCAATCGTGAGCGCATCCACGGCGGTGTGGCCGCTTTGGCATTGACACCCCGAATCAGGCGGCCGGAAAAACGGCCACACAGATCGGGGGCCTGAATCGATACCCGCAGACGATCTGAAATGCCCGGTGCAATCGTCACCGGCTTGGGCCAACTCATCGGCGCATCGGTCAGCGCGCTGACCTCGCGGGCTACGCCCAGGATCGACAAACAATCAGCGCGATTCGGCGTAAGCTTTAGAGTGAGCACGCAGGCATCCAGATCGAGGGCCTCGCGGACATTTGCGCCAAGCTGTTCGGCTAGCGCTTTGGGCAGATCCAGAAGGCCCTCGGCATCTTCGGCAATGCCGAGTTCCTTGGCCGAACACAACATGCCCTGGCTCTCCACCCCACGCATCTTGGCGCGTTTGATCTTAAAGCCACCGGGCAGCACCGCCCCGTCGGTGGCGCAGGCCACGACCATCTCCGGCACCACATTGGGCGCGCCGCAGACAATCTGTAACGGTTCACCGCCATGGCCCACATCGACCTTGCACACCCGCAAGCGATCGGCATCCGGGTGCGGTGCGGTGGCCAGCACACGGCCCACCACTACCCCACTGAAGGCCGGCGCAAGCGACTGCGCCTCTTCCACTTCCAGACCCGCCATGGTCAGGGTATCGGCCAAGGCCTCGGTGGTAATCGGCGGATCTACAAACGCCCGCAGCCAACGCTCAGGAACTCTCATGCCAAGGCCTTATGCAAACTGGCGCAAAAAGCGCAGATCATTTTCATAGAACAGACGCAGATCCCCAATGCCATAACGCAGCATGGTGAGCCGCTCTAAACCGGAACCGAATGCAAATCCGATATGACGCTCGGGATCCAATCCGAAATGACGGATCACATTCGGGTGCACCTGACCCGACCCGGCGATCTCCAGCCAACGGCCCTTGAGCGGGCCGCTATCAAACTTCATATCAATCTCGGCCGATGGTTCAGTAAACGGAAAAAAGGAAGGACGAAAACGCACCTGCAACTGCTTACTGTCAAAAAATACCTGCAGAAAATTCGAGAACACGCCCTTCAGATCCGCAAAGGAGACATCCTGGGCAATCCACAGGCCTTCGACCTGATGGAACATGGGCGAATGGGTGGCATCGCTGTCCACCCGATAGGTGCGCCCCGGCGCAATCACCTTGATGGGCGGCGTGTGGGTCTTGGCGTAGCGCACCTGCATCGGGCTAGTGTGCGTGCGCAGGAGCAACGGCAGTCCGGTTTCATCCTTCTTAGTGAGATAAAACGTGTCCTGCATGGAACGGGCCGGATGGTTCTCGGGGTTGTTCAACGCCGTAAAGTTCATCCAATCAGTCTCGATCTCCGGGCCATCGGCCACATCAAACCCAATCGAGTGAAAGATCTCTTCGACCCGACGCCAGGTGCGAATCACCGGATGGATCGCCCCCACGCCATGGCCACGGCCATCGAGCGAGACATCGATCGCCTCGGCCGAGAGCCGGGCCGATAGCTCGGCGTTGGCCATGGCCGCTCGCCGCTCGCCAAGCAGCGCCTCGATCTGGCCCTTGGCTGCATTGATCTGCGCGCCAGGGCCCTCTTAGTGTCCGCGTCTGCGGCCGCGAGGCCTTTTAAGCGTTCGGTGATGGCGCCGTTTTTGCCAAGAAATAGCGCCTTGGCGTTTTCCAGCGCAGCCGCATCGGATGCCTGAGCAAACGCCTGCTCGGCATCGCGCACGATATGGGCGAGGTCAGTCATGGGCGCAGCACCACAGGGGCGTTGAGCGAGAAAAAACGGCTGGCCTTACTTGGCCAGCGCAGCTTTTACCGTTGCAACGATCGATGCAAACGCCGGCTTATCCATCACCGCCAGATCGGCAAGCACTTTGCGATCTAGATCGATGTTGGCTTTTTTCAGCCCGGCAATAAATCGGCTGTAGTTGATGTCGTGAGTGCGGCAGGCCGCATTGATACGGGTGATCCAGAGTGCACGGAACACGCGCTTGCGATTGCGACGATCACGATAGGCGTACTGCCCGGCACGCATAACAGCCTGCTTGGCAACACGGAACACATTATTTCGACGGCCACGGAATCCCTTGGCCAAGGCCAGGATCTTCTTGTGACGGGCACGGGCGGTAACTCCACGTTTTACGCGAGGCATAGTGGTTCTCCTTTACGCGTAAGGCATCATGTCGCGGACACGCTGGATGTCCGATTCATGCACCGTAAGGGTTCCACGCAGCTGACGCTTGTTCTTGGTCGTGCGCTTGGTCAGGATGTGGCGCTTGGTGGCGTGCGCACGCTTGATCGACCCACTGCCGCGGGCCTGAAAGCGCTTGGCAGCCGCCTTCTTGGTCTTCATTTTGGGCATGTTAGTGCTCCGTTTTAACACTTGCTCAGGTGGAGACCGATCGATTCGGAACTCACTTTCACAACCTGGCGAAGCGATTTCTGTTACTTCGTTACTGCAGACTTCACTACTGGATTACTGCTCTACAACGGTTTACTGCGGTTTTACTGCACACTACTTTTTCTTTTTCGCCGACATCACCATCACCATCTGGCGGCCTTCGAGCTTGGGCATCTGTTCCACCTGCGCGTGCTCTTCAAGATCTGTTCTCAACCGTTCCAACTGCCGTACACCGTATTCCTGGTGGGCCATTTCGCGGCCCCGAAAACGCAGGGTAATCTTGACCTTGTCGCCTTCTTCTAAAAACCGCACCAGGTTACGCAACTTGACCTGGTAGTCAT
>JBMSML010000048.1:0-11133 GCA_049421125.1 Burkholderiaceae bacterium | reverse complement strand
ACAACGGTCACGCCCTTAGCGGCCACCTGCTCACCAATTTTGCCGGCAAACGCGGATGACCCCTTGCGGTTAAAGTCGCCCTCCAAGCCATGGCCGACGGCCTCATGCAACAACACGCCGGGCCACCCCGGCCCGAGCACGACGGGCATCGTTCCTGCCGGCGCGGGGCGCGACTCCAGATTCACTAGCGCCTGACGCACGGCCTCGTCCACATAGTGGGCAATGAGCGTGTCGGAGAACATCGCGAGATCCTGCCGACCGCCACCACCGCTGGATCCCTGTTCACGACGACCCTGATGCTCCACGATGACCGTGACGGATAAGCGCACAAGCGGACGAATGTCCGCTGCCATCACGCCATCGCTGCGACAGACCATGACAACATCGTATTCACCGGCCAAGGACGCCATCACCTGAATCACACGCCGATCGCGCCGTCGCGCCATGGATTCGACGCGCCCCAACAGGTCCACTTTCTGTTGCGAGGACAGGGCGGCGATCGGGTCGAAGTCACCGTAAAGAATCTGAGGGGGAATGGCCAATGCAGGAGCCACCGGCAAGCGCGTTGTCGCGGTCTTGCCCGCGCGGGCAATGGCGCGGGTAGTGATGGCCGCCTCCCGCAACGCCTGAGGACTCAAGACATCCGAATACGCAAATGCGGTTTTTTCACCGCTGACCGCCCGCACGCCCACGCCCTGGTCGATGGAAAAACTACCGCTTTTCACAATGCCCTCATCCAGGCTCCACGCTTCAGAGCGCGTGTACTGGAAATAGATGTCGGCGAAATCAACGCGGTGGGCGAAGATGTCGGCAATAGCCCGATGCACGTGGGCCTCGCTCAACCCGTAAGGCTCCAACAGAAGTTGTTGGGCGGTCGCGAGCGCTGCAATCGCACTGTCAGATGGTGTCATGATTTCACTCGTTGGAGGTCAGCACGCGGTGGCGCAGAGCCGGTAAGTTTAGGCGAATCTCGTGCAGACGACTCGGATCAACCGTGCCGAGCACCAGGCCTTCTCCTTCGGGGTGACAGGCCAGCACCTCGCCCCACGGGTCCACCAGCATGCTGTGCCCCCAGGTGCGCCGACCGTTGTCATGCTGCCCCCCCTGTGCGCTGGCCAGCACATAGCACTGATTCTCCACCGCCCGGGCGCGCAGCAAAAGTTCCCAGTGGGCCCGCCCCGTGGTGTAGGTGAAGGCCGCCGGCATGACGATCAGATCAAGCGGGGCAAGCCCACGGTAGAGCTCGGGAAAGCGCAGGTCGTAGCACACGGAGAGTGCTACCCGCCCGCACGGAAGATCGCAGGCCACCGGCTGACGACCGGGTTCAATCGTGCGCGACTCGTCATAGGATTCCTCACCGCGACGAAATTCAAACAAATGAATCTTGTCGTAACGGGCATGCTCTATGCCCTTCGGGTCATACACCAAGACCGCGTTACGGACCCGATCCGATGTGCCCGCCACCAGCGGCACGGTTCCGCCAACGATCCACACCCCATGGGTCTGGGCCGTCTGCGCGAGCGCCTGCTGAATTGGAGAGGAGGGGCCCACACCATGCGGTTCACGGACACGCACCTTGTCCTCATCGGCACCCATGACACAGAAATACTCCGGCAGCAACACGACCTGTGCGCCCTGGTCAGCCGCCTGCGCGACCCAGTGCCGCATGCGTGCAATGTTCTCGTGCACACGGGGCGTGCTCACCATCTGAACGGCTGCGACGGTCACCGGACTATTCATTGATTTATTTTTCTGAAGATTTCATTTCCGGTGAATCGGTACGAATCTCGCGTTTCACAGACTCCACTTTGGGATCGTCCCAACCCCCGGTCACGCGATACTCGTACGACAAGAGTTCGCGCACCGGGTTACGCAGAATGTACTGTGCGATAAACGCGCCCAAACCGACCGCCGGATTGACCAAGGCCGCGTACCCCAAGGACGCTAACCCGGCGCTGATTTCGGGCAACACTAAAACACGCAGGTCCTGTGTCTCACTGCGAATGTCGGCAGAGCCCTCTAACAAAACCGACGCCTGCACACCGATGATGCGCAGGTTCTGCGTGCTGGCCACGCCGTTAGTAAACTGCAGGTCGCCACGAATGCGTTCGTAGGTAAATCCCTCCGAGAACACATCACGAAAATCCAACTTGATCCGGCGCGGCAGCGACTGAAGGTTCAACACGCCCACGAGCCGGGCCAGTCCGGGCTCTGCCTTAAGAAACTGTCCCTGCTGGAGATTCAGGTTCAGGTTGCCGTTGAGCACGGTGCCCGCAAAGTCCAGCGGGGAGCCGGGCCAGTTCAATCGCCCATCGATCTTGCCGTTGGTGTCGCGTACCGCCTTGGGGTAACCCGATCGCGTCAATAAGGCGCCGCCGTTTTTAATTGTGAGCGCCACATCCAGTGTTGTCCTCGATCGGCGCGGTCCGCGTGCGGCCCCGATCATCGCCCATTGACCCTGCCCGGTGAGTTCCGCATCGGGATTGCTGATCGCCACACGCAGTATTTCCCAACTGCGCGTGGCCGCGACCGGCGAGGCCTGCACTTCTAACCGCCCCCAGGCCCGCTCGCCCACACGAAAATCCTCCACCACCAGATCCACCGTGGGCCAATCCTGGGCAATGCGATCAGAGGGGCCATCGCTAGCCGCCTCCTCGCCGTGCTCACGTTTATCCAGCCAGAGCCGTGTAAGCCGCGCCTGAACAACGGCCGCGGCCGCGCGCCCGCCCTTACCCGGAGCCGCTTTCGCAACGGGAACAGTCCGCGCGGGCAGCCACTTGAACTGTCCGGCCATGGAGCGCGAATCCAGTTCGATCACCGTTTCATTGCTTGCTCCCAGGCTTCGGTTGATCTTGGCATTGATTTTTTGTTGGTTGCTGCTGATCACCCAAGACTGGGATCCGGCGCTTCCAGGCTTGGATGCGGTGTGCGTGACGTCCACCCGAAGACCCCAGTCATCATTGGACCGCTTCTTAAACGGGCCAAAAAAATCGCTTGCGAGACCGGTTAAGGACGTCGCCAGACGGGCCTGGGTCACGCCCGCCTTGGCATCGATGGTGAGCGCATAACGCGTGCTACCGGAGAGGACGTCATCTAGTGAGAATCCAAAGGCCTGTTCGGCCCACTTCTCCAATCCGTCCCCGGTGGCCTGGCCCTCGATGCTGACGGACACGCCGTTGGCCGCCGGTTTGTGGGTCACACGAATCGGCCCGCCCAAAGCCTGCCCCCGAAGATCCGCACTGCGCAGCCCATCCTGATCAAATCCGATGTCCGCGCTGGCGACCGACACCTCCGGCATGGCGTCTGAAAAACGGAACAGGCCACGCGTGAGCGACAAACGCCCCTGAATCTGTGACCGATGGGTGTTATCCAGATCCAGTTTCATTGACAAGGCCAGACTCGCCTGCCCTTTGCCTTTCATGTCCGACGTAGCGTCTTGCAGTGTTCGCCGCAGAGGTGAGCGGTTCGTGGCATCCACAAGTTTTTGCACGTCGCCCGACAGCGTTCCGTCCAACACCAGAATAGGACGGGCCGCCTCCATATCATCGATGCGGCCATCGATATCGGAAAACGCCATGTCATTGAGCCGCGCGCCCTTGGCCGCGATGCGAAAGGATTGCTTATTGAATTCCACATCGGCCCGAATGTTCGAGATGACCGGCCACCCCGGCGCGGGACGCAGACTGGCCTCGGGCGCATGGGCCTTCACCACGAATCGACTCGATGGATCATCGCGAAACGGAAAACGATCCAGCGGTCCATGCAGTTCAAATGTCGCGTGATAAGGCTTTGACGCCAATAACGAATCCCGCAGCCACGCGCGCGTGTCGGCGCTGACCACCGTGGGCACGTAACGATGAATGCGGGTAGGATCGGCCCGGACCACCTTGCCCTCCAAGGCCGCCACGCCGGCCCCGCGGCCCGGCCAACGCACAGTGCCGGTGGCCTCCACCGCCACATCGGCGTTACTGATGGCCAGTTGCCGCACCGTGGCCACGATTTCGGCCGGCGATGTGCGCGCATCGGTGGTGAGCAAATGCGACGCGGTCCATGTCACCTTTGCATCCAGGCGGTCGGCCGCGATGGTGTCCTGCGCCCAGACCCCCGGGAACGTTAAACCGGCCCCAGTGGCGGCCAGGGCCAGTTCACCCCCTTCCTCGCTCACCATCAATTTTCCGGAAAGGCCATGGAATCCGGGGCGCGTCTTGCCCGCCGCCAGCGCCAACTGTGCAAACTCCGACTCCAGGCGAAACTGGGTGAGTGCATTGGCCGACTCCTGCCAATTCATCTTCAGATTGGACAATTGACCGCGGGGTTGCAGATCCGTGAGTGCGCCCTTCCACGCCGCTGGCAACGGCAGGTGTTCGGTCAGCCACATCGCAGCAAGCAGATCGATCTGTTTTGCGGAAATCTCGGCCCGTTGGGGATCCGAGGGCCCAGACTGCTCCAGGCGCATCTGTGCCGACGCGATCGTCGCGGGCTCGGCCAGCTGCGATGATTTCAGTGTTAATCCCGTTAATGTAATGGCCTGAGCCTGCGGAGTGATGCGGGTCTGCACCCGGCCCTGGAGTTGCTGTAGGGTCAAGGGTCGACGCACCACCCCCCATTGCAACGATGCGTCCGTCAGATCGAGATCGACCGTCAGATCCTCCAACGCATTGGCCCGCACCTGCACCCAGGCCCGCATCGCGCCCTGACCCGAATTCACTCTGAGCGGCGCCTGCGCTGGCAGGTGCACGAACCCAAACAGTTCCGACAGGTTGACCCGGTCAAACTGGACAAACGCCTCACCCTTCCATTCGTGAATGGCCGAAGGATCGCTCCACCAAGAGTGCTGAAATTCGCCCTGCAGCACGAATCCCTCGCCCAAGGACGACGGGGGAGTGGCCTTTAACGCCCACGCGTGGGCGTGCCCAAAATTCGTCATCGCCAGGGTGATGCCCGAGAGCTGTGCCCGACGATCACGCAGACCGTCACGCCACTCGAACTGGCCCCCATCGAGTCGGACACGGCCTTGGCGCAATAACCAGTTCAACGCGGACGGATCGTCTGACGAAGCGCCAACAGGAAGGCCCGCAATGCGCACGTCACCGAGCGCGGTGCGCTCGGCCATGACCACGGGGTTGGAAAGTCGGACCTCAGAAAATACCGGCTGCCAGTGCCAGAGACTGGCCAGGGATCGCCATCCGAGTGTCGCCTCAATGCGTTCGACCGACCCCACACGTTGACCATCGGCGCGGGTGACCGCGACGCGCTCTAATTGCACACGAGGCCGATACCAATGCTCCCAATCGGCAGAGAAGGCGCCGATGTCCAGCAGCAGTTCGTGCTGCGCCAGAGTCCGCTGCGCGGAGGAGAGAAACTCCTCCTTCCACTGCGGCAAGGTCGGCCACACCCAGACGCGAATCAGCAACAACCCGATCACGGCCACTCCCGCCGCCGATGCGAGCAGCACGGCGACCACTCGCAGGATGAGTCGAAGAAGTGGCGCGTAGCGGCCAAGCGCATGCGTTAGCATGACTGGAATTCTTGCACAGGACCTCCGCTTTCCATACCCGTGAATCCCTCTGACATTCCTGCCGGCTACCACGAGGCCTACCGGCACTCCGCTTATGCCCGACGTGCCCTGCCCGGAGTCGGTCAACGACAACAACTTCTGGACGTGACCACGCCCATCACCCCCGAGCGGCTGGTGAACCACTTCGCTGCCGGCTGGCCCCAGGCCGATCCGCTCCAGGTCCAGGGAATGGATGCCTTTGCCAGCGCCTTACGGCAGTTCCGCACCAGCGCGGTACTGGCCATCATGGCCCGCGATCTGAATCAGACCGCCGACCTGGATGAAAACCTCACCGCGATCACGGCGCTGGCCGACATGACCATCAACACGGCCTATCACGCCGCCATGACGGTGGCGATACATCAACACGGCATTCCACGGGATGCCAGTGGCCAGCCCCAGGACATGATGATCGTGGGCATGGGCAAACTCGGCGGGCGTGAACTGAACGTGTCATCGGATGTGGACCTGATTTACGTGTTTTCAGAAGACGGTGAAACCGATGGCAGCGCGCCCGGATCGAAACCGATCGACACCAGCACTTTTTTCACCAAGGTGGGACGCCGCATTGCGGCCTTACTCGGCGAATTAACCGCCGATGGCATTGTCTTTCGCGTGGACCTTCGCCTGCGCCCCAATGGGGATGCGGGCCCACTGGCCTGCAGCCTCGGCATGCTCGAGGAGTATTTCATCGTGCAGGGGCGCGAGTGGGAACGTTACGCGTGGATCAAAGGACGCGTGACCAATGCCCCACGTGTGCAAACGCCCCAGGCCTTTGCCGCATCGGTGCAGGGGCTTCACGATGTGGTGCGACCCTTTGTGTACCGGCGTTATCTGGACTTCAATATATTGGCTGCATTGCGGGATCTGCACAGTCAGATTCGTCAAGAGGCCGGGCGTCGCCAACTCCATCGCGAGTCCCACATGGCCGGCGAACACGATCCGATCGATAGTAAACTCGGTCCCGGAGGCATCCGTGAGGTGGAATTCATCGCGCAACTGTTTCAGTTGATGCGCGGCGGAAAGGAAGAGCGGCTGCGGGCCCGCGGCACCCGTGAAGTGCTGGACTATCTCGCACAATCCGGCCGCCTTCCGGACCACGAAGTCGCCCAACTCCAAGAAGCGTATCGCTTCTGGCGCCAGCTGGAGCACCGTCTGCAATATCTGGAAGACGCGCAGACCCACGTGCTCCCCGGCAAACGCGACGCCATCGCCCACATGGGAGTGGCCATGGGGTATGACGATGCCGATGGATTTATCGCCGCGATCGCCTCCACGCAAAGCACCGTACAAACATCGTTTGAGCGACTGTTCGCGGGCGTGGCCGAGGACGCACCCGTGGGGTCCCAGCCGCAAAGCGCAGAGTCTCGACGTGAACGTCTTCTTGCGCGCGCCAAAGGCATTGCTGCCCGCACGCCACATCCCGACCAGACCCTGGCCCGATTGACCTCGCTTCTGGAAACCATTGGACGCCGGGCCTCGTACCTTGCACTGTTCGATGAGTTTCCCAACGCTCTGGAACGTGTCGCCCATCTGGTGAGCGCATCGGCTTGGGCGGCCGACTATCTGCGCAAACACCCCATCGTGTTGGATGAACTTCTGGACGCCCGTGCACTGGACACTCCGCCCGACGATGGCAGCTTTCGCAACGAGCTCATTGCCCGTGTTCGTGAAGCCGTCCACCACGGGCAGGCGGATCTGGAGCGTCAAATGGACGCGCTGCGCGAAGTCCATCATGCCCACCTGTTTCGACTCTTGGTCCAGGACTTGGATGGCCGCTGGCAGGTCGAAAAACTCTCCGATCATCTGTCGGCAATGGCCGACAGTGTGTTGCAGGTCACGCTGGACACCGTATGGCCCACGATGACCAAACGTCATCGCGAAGCACCACGATTTGCGGTGATCGCCTATGGCCGACTGGGCGGTAAGGAACTGGGGTACGCCAGCGATCTGGATCTGATCTTCCTATACGACGATCCCTTCGAGAACGCGGCAGAGATCTACGCCCGCTATGCCCAACGCTTCAACGTCTGGCTGTCGACCGCCACCGCGGCCGGCACGCTCTTTGAGATCGATCTGCGGCTGCGGCCCAATGGCAATGCAGGGCTACTCGTGACCGACATTGCGGGTTTTATCGACTATCAGATGCAGCACGCCTGGGTCTGGGAGCATCAGGCGCTGACTCGGGCGCGGTTCTGCGCCGGCGATCAGGACATTGGTGCCGCATTCGAATGGGAGCGCAACCGTATCCTGCGCCTGCAACGGCCGGTAGCACCGCTGTTAGAGGAGGTCTTGGCCATGCGCAAGAAAATGCACGATGGCCATCCCAACCCCACCGATCACTTCGACATTAAGCACGATGAAGGCGGCATGGTGGACATTGAATTCATCGTGCAGACCCTCGTGCTGCGTTATAGCCATGACCACGGTGAACTCACGGGTAACCTGGGCAATATCGCCTTGCTGCGCATCGCGGGAGAGCTCGGGCTCATCGATGGCCACTTGGCCCAACAGGTTGGAGATGCCTATCGGGAATACCGACGACGGCAACATGCGGAACGGTTATCCGGTGCCGCTTCGGCCCGCGTGGTGCCCGAAGAGTGTGCCCAGGCCCGCGCCGCCGTGATGCAACTCTGGCAGGACGTGTTTCGGGAAGCCCCTACCGCGATTCGTGACTTACAGGAAATGCATCACCGCTAGTTTGGCCACCACATAAATGGCCAACCCCGACAGCATGGCGGTGCCCATATGCCGACTGATCCACCAGGCCAGGATCACGGCGGCCGCGGCCAGTGTTCGCGGATCGAGTTCCACGCCACCCATACCCTGATGAAAAAAAACTCCCGGAACCACAATGCCCGCAATCGCGGCCATGGGTGCAAATCGCAGGGCGCGCTGAAGACGCATGGGCAGTTGAACGGGTCGCGGCCACATCAGCAAGGCACATCGCGTGACCAGGGTCATCCCACCTAAACCCACGATACTCACCCACACATAGGCCTCATGTGTCATGCGCCACTCCAGAGTCGATGCGATCCACGATCATGGCGGTGGCCACCCCGGACATCACGGCCAATAACAAGCCCAGATTCAACGGAAGACGCACCGTGAGCGCCGCGACGATCCCCGCCACGCCCACACAGGCGATGGCCGCGCGGTCCGTGACCATGGGCAGCAGCATGGCCAGGAGCGCGAGCGTGGCCACAAACTCCAGGCCCCAGGCAGTCGGAATCCACTGGGCCAACAAGATTCCACCGATCGATGCCGACTGCCAGACCACCCACGTGAGGCACGCCGCCCCTCGAAAATAAGCAATCGGTGCCGCCGAGGACGCCGATGAGTCTGCGGACGCCTCCGACGCCCGCAACAATGCCGGGGATTCGCGGGCAGCAGGATCGAACCGTCGTAGGAACTCTGCGGCCAGAATATCGACGTTGCCAAATCCGTGCAGGGCCCGCGTGAAACGACCAAAGCGACGAAAAAATGGCGCAATGGCAACGGAGTAAATGACAAACCGCAGATTCACGATCAACGCACTGGCCCAGATGATGATCAACGGGGCGCCCGCGGCCAACAGCGGAAGACTGGCCAGTTGCGCCGAGCCGGCGTAGACCACCAAGGTCATGCCCAGCGCCTGCCACGACGATAGCCCGGACTGCACCATGGCCACGCCCGTGACCAGACCCCATGCGGCCATGGCCACCAGACCCGGCAACATGTCGCGTGCACCCACGCGTGCCCATGGATTTTGGAAAAACGAGAACGGGGAAAACGCGGACGCCATAGGTGCCGCATTGTAGAGGGAGCCCGTCCGTTAAAATGATCTGCATTCGCTTTTTCAACCCCAGGGGTATCGCATGTCAATGGCCGATCGTGATGGCTGGATTTGGATGGATGGAGAGTTCGTGCCGTGGCGCGACGCAAAGATTCATGTGCTGACCCATACCCTGCACTACGGCATGGGCGTTTTCGAAGGGGTGCGGGCCTATAAGACCGCATCGGGCCCCGCCATATTCCGGCTCAAAGAACACACACAGCGGCTTTTCAACTCCGCGAAGATTTTTCAGATGCGGGTGCCCTTTGATCCCGCCACCCTGGAGCAAGCCCAGCGCGATGTCGTCAAACGTAACCAGCTCGAGTCGTGCTACATCCGGCCCATCATCTGGATCGGATCCGAGAAACTGGGCATCGCTGCACGCGATAACAAAATCCATGTCTCCGTCTCGGCATGGCCGTGGGGCGCCTACCTTGGCGAAGACGGATTAACCAAAGGCATTCGCGTCAAGACATCGTCGTTCACGCGTCACCACGTCAATGTGTCGTTGGTGCGGGCGAAGGCAAGCGGTTATTACATCAATTCCATTCTTGCCAATCAGGAAGTCGGGGCCCACGGCTACGACGAGGCCCTGTTGCTCGACACCGATGGGTACGTCTCGGAAGGGTCCGGGGAAAACGTGTTCATCGTGCGAAACGGAAAGCTCTACACGCCAGATCTCGCCTCCTGTCTCGACGGCATCACGCGCGATGCCGTCATCACCATGGCCCGTGACATGGGCATTGAAACGATTGAGAAGCGGATCACGCGAGACGAAATGTACTGTGCCGATGAAGGGTTTTTCACCGGGACGGCCGCCGAAATCACACCGATTCGCGAACTCGACGATCGCGCCATCGGCAATGGCACACGCGGCCCGATCACCGAAAAACTGCAGAGCCTGTTCTTTGACGTGGTGGCGGGCAAATCTGCCCAATACCGCCATTGGCTGCATCCGGTGTAAGCCACCGGCTCTGGTCACCGCCACCCCACGGGAGCATTCATGTCCGACACATCGTCCACCCCTGCCGCCGACCGCGACGCCCCGGTGCTTCTGAAAGCATCGGATCTGCCCGCCCACTGCCCCAATCCAAAGATGCCGTTGTGGAACCACCATCCGCGGGTGTTTCTGGACGTCACCCATCAAACCTCGGCCCGTTGCCCTTACTGCGGCACGGTCTATCAGTTGGAGCCTGGAGCCGCAGTGCACGGGCACTAAGGCCCCGTCCGGCGTGCTAGGGCGACTTCGCCCGTTCGAGTTGTTCGCGCCGAAGCATCGCCCGCATCGTGGTGAGACGGGCATCGATTTTCGATAAGGTCATGAAATCCGCATCCCCGGCGGCACGGGCCAGCGTGAGCTGTTCCACCGCCGCGGCGTAGGCCCCCGATAGGGCGTACTGTTCGGCCACGGCCGCATGTTGCCCGGTGCGCCGACCACGTGCCGCTTCCGCACGGCCCAGAATGGCCCAGGCCTGTGGATCCCGCGGCCACTGCTGTGTGATTGTTCGGGCCATCTGCGCGGTCGATTCTAAGTCCGATCCCACCGCCAAACGCGCCTCGACGGCGGCCCGCTGCACCGCCCGCGATTGAGGATGTGCGGCGCTCACGCGCGTCGCGAGTCGCTCTTGTTCCACGGAATCGCCGGCCATCATGGCCATGCGAAGACGCAGATGATCAAGCAGCGGGGCCACGCTGCTCTCCACACCCAAACGCTGACTGAGTTCGGTCGCCTGTCGATGATGGCTAAGGGCGCGGACCGCGG